>DAHVAK010000134.1 GCA_027314665.1 Spirochaetales bacterium | reverse complement strand
CTTCGGCAGCGAGGAGCAGAAGCGCCGCTACCTTCCGAAGGCCGCCTCCGGGGAGATGATCTACGCCTACGCCCTCACCGAACCGCAGGTCGGCTCGGATGCCCAGCACAACGAGACCCGCGCCGAGCTGTCGAGCGACGGCTCCTCCTACCTGCTCACGGGCCAGAAAACCTACATCACCAACGCCAACTACGCCGGGGGAATGACGGTCTTCGCGCAGCTCGATCCGCAGCACCCGGGCGCCATGGGGGCCTTCATCGTCGAGACCGCATGGGAGGGGGTGAAGATCGGGAAGGACATGCCGAAGATGGGCCTTGCCATCAGCTCGACCGCGGCGATCCAGCTCAAAGGGGTCCGCGTCCCGGTCGAGAACCTCCTCGGGCGCCCGGGAGATGGATTCAAGATCGCCATGAGCATCCTGAACTACGGGCGTCTCGGCTTGGGGGCGGGGGCCTACGGGGGAATGAGGCGAGCGATCTCGGACATGGTTGCGCGCGCGGAAAGCCGAATCCAGTTCGGCAGCCCGATCGCGGAGTTCGACCTCGTCCAGGAAAAGATCGCGCGGAGCTGGGCCATGAGCTTCGCGGTCGCAGCGATGACCGAGCTCACGGCGAAAATCCTGGAGAGCGATCCTCTCGCCAACGTCGCGATCGAGAGCTCTCACTGCAAGCTCTTCGGCACCGAGCAAGCCTGGCAGGCCGCCTACGACGCCCTGCAGCTCGCCGGCGGCGCCGGCTATCTTGCGACACAGCCCTACGAGAAGCGGATGCGCGACGCGCGGGTATCGACCGTCTTCGAAGGAACCTCGGAGATCCACTCGATCTATCCCCCTACCTTCGTCGCCCGTGAGCTCGGGCGGGAGCTCAATGCCGCCGGCGCCTTCAAGCGTCTCCGCCTCATCGCCGGCTACTGGCTGGCGCGCCCGCGCTTTCCGCTCGCTCCCGCCCACGACCGCGAGACTCGCGAGGCCCTCGCCGTTGCCCGGCGCGCGGTGCGCGGCTTCCGCCGGCTGCTGCTGCGCGGCCTCATCCGCTACGGAGGCTCGGTCGTGAAGCACGAGTTCCTCCTGCGGCGGATCACCTCCTTGAGTCTCGCCGCCTATTCCCTGGTGAGCACGATGGCAAAGATCGAAGGCGAGCGGGGCGACGCGGCCTCCTCCCGACGCGCAGCGGCTCATCCGACGCGCAGCGGCTCGCCCAGCGCCGTCGAGACATCCGAACGTCTCCGCATTCTGCGCTACCTCACGATCGAGGCGCGCACAGCGGTCGCGGAGGGCCTCCGCCTTGACGACCCCCCGCGCGAAGGCCTTGCCGGAACCCTCTTCGCAGACGCCGCCGCCCACGAGCCGCAACCCACGGGTTCCCCAAGCCCGCGCCCTGTGCTATCCTCAGCGCCAACGGAAGGTTAGCCATGCTGCGTACGCCCGCGAAGGAACCGATCGACCCCGCCTCACAAGCCCTTTCGCTCGAAGAGAAATACGAGCGGCTGAAGGAGATCCTCGCCGCCCTGGAAAGCCTGGTCGTCGCCTATTCGGGCGGGGTCGACAGCACCCTGCTGCTGAAGGTCGCGCTCGACGTCCTGGGTCCCGAGCGGGTCATGGCGGTAACCGCGGACTCCGAGACCTACCCCACCCGCGAGCGGCGGGAGGCGCGGGAGATCGCCGCGATCCTCGGCGCTCCCCTGCGCATCGTGGAGACCTCGGAGCTCTCGGTCCCCGGCTACGCCGAGAACAATCGCGACCGCTGCTATTTCTGCCGCCATAACCTCTTTGAGTACCTCCTGCCGATCGCCGAAGAGCTTGGCTTCAGCCACGTCGCCTACGGCCTCATTGCCGACGACCTCGGCGACTACCGCCCGGGGGTTCGGGCGGCCATCGAGCGGGGCGTACGCGGCCCACTCCAGGAGGCGCTCTTCACCAAGGGGGAGGTGCGCGAGCTTTCCCGTCGCCTCGGGCTTCCCACCTGGAACAAACCCGCCCTTGCCTGCCTCTCGTCGCGGGTAGCCTATGGCGAGCGCATTACGAAGGAGAAGCTGTCAATGATCGATCGAGCGGAGGAGCTGATCCGCGGGCTCGGCTTCAGTCAGGTTCGCGTCCGCATCCACGGGGACGTGGCGCGCATCGAGGTTACGCCTGCCGAGATCCCGCGACTCGTCGAGAGCCGACAGGAGATCGTCCAGGCGCTTCGCTCCTACGGCTGCCGCTTCGTGACGGTCGATCTGGCCGGCTTCGAAAGCGGGAGCATGAATCGCAGCCTCGCATAGGCGGTTAGGATGCCCCCCATCGAAGCGAAGCGACCTTCCATCGAGGAGATTCTCAACCAGGTGCGGGCGGGAACACTTTCTGTAGAGGAGGCCCATCGCCTTCTCGCAGGCTACGAAGAGCTCGGCTTCGCGAAGATCGACTACGATCGAGAGGCCCGAAAGGGCTTTGCCGAGGTCATCTTCGGCCAGGGCAAGACCACCGAGCAGCTCGTCGAGATCTTCGCCCGCCTCGCCGCCGGCTCCCGCCGCCTCCTTGCGACTCGCGTGAGCGAAGAGGGAGCCGCTGCTGTCATGCGCGCGGTTCCCGATGTTCATCACAATCGCGCGGGGCGCACCCTTTTCTGGCGTCGGGAGCAGGAGCGCGAGCGCATCGTCTCCGGCTACGTCGCGGTCGTGAGCGCCGGAACCTCCGACCTGCCGGTCGCGGAGGAGGCCGCCGCAACGGTCGAAGCCTTCGGATGCGAGGCGAAGCGGGTCTACGACGTCGGGGTCGCGGGAATCCACCGCCTCTTTGACCGCATCGAGCTCATCCGGGGGGCTACCGCCTCGGTCGTCATCGCTGGGATGGAGGGGGCTCTCGCAAGCGTCGTAGCGGGCCTCGTTGCACGCCCGGTGGTCGCGGTTCCCACGAGCATCGGCTACGGGGCAAGCTTCGGGGGGCTTGCGGCCCTGCTCGCGATGCTCAACGCCTGCGCTCCGGGAATCAGCGTTGTCAATATCGACAACGGCTTCGGGGGAGGCTACATTGCCGCGTCGATCAACCGGATATGGGACGAGGTCTCCCGAGGGGAGCCCGCCGGTGAGTAGGACGATCCTCTACGTCGACTGCTTCGCAGGGATAAGCGGCGACATGACTGTGGCTGCCCTGCTCGATCTCGGCGGCGATTTTGCACTCCTCACTGCGGAGCTCTCGAAGCTCGGGCTGGACTCGGAGTTCCGCCTCGCGCGCTCGAGCGTGAGGAGGACCGGGATCACCGCCACCCGCTTCGAGGTGCACACCCCAGGGGATGCCCTGGAGGATCACGACCACCCGCATCACGGGCCCGCTCCCGAGAGCCCTCCCGCCCACGAGGGGCATGAGCATGCCGTCGAGCGCGGCCGACACGCGCTCGCCGGCCACGAGCATTCCTCTCACTCCCACGGCGGCCATGAGCACCGCGCCTACCGCGAGATAGTATCCCTCATCCGCGGCGCCGGGCTTTCCGACAGGGTGTCCGACCTCGCCTGCTCGCTCTTCGAGACGATCGCAGTCGCCGAGGGGAAGATCCACGGAGTTCCCGTCGCCGAGGTTCACTTTCACGAGGTCGGCGCCATCGACTCCATCGTGGACATCGTCGCGATTGCGGTCCTCGTCGATTCCCTCGGGGCGGACCGGATCATCGGGGCTCCCGTGCCGCTCGGGCGCGGGCTGGTGAGAACCATGCACGGGCTCTACCCGGTGCCCGCCCCGGCCACCCTCGAGATCGTGAAGGGCTATCCGATCCAGGCGAGCGAACTCGCAGGCGAGCTCACGACTCCGACCGGCGCCGCGGTCCTCGCCACCCTCGCGCAGGAGCGCGGCCCGATTCCCTCCATGGAGGTCCGGGCGGTCGGCTACGGGGCGGGCGCCCGCGAATTCGAGGACCATCCCAACGTGCTTCGCCTCCTGCTCGGGAGCGAGCGGTAGGCGACGGGGGGGGAACACCATGCCGGCTCAACGGGGTACGCGCGCCAAGGCGACGCAAGCCCAGCCGAGCGCATTCGACGAGCACCTCGACCGCGGGATGCTGAAGCTCGAGGTGAACCTCGACGACGCCCCAGGGGAATGGCTCGGCTACGTGATGGAGCTCCTGCTTGAGGCAGGGGCCAACGATGTCTTTTACACCCCCATCTACATGAAGAAGAACCGCCCGGCGGTCATGCTGCAACTCCTGTGCCCGCGAGAGCTCCTCCAACCCCTCACCGACATCCTCTTTCGCGAGACGACGACCCTCGGGATCCGCTACTATCCCCTCACGGTCCATCGACTCGGCCGGCGCTACCGGAAGGTGGCGACCGAATGGGGAGAGATCACGGTCAAGGAGGGGCTTCTTGCCGGCTCGGTGGTGCAGCGCGCGCCGGAATACGAAGAGTGCCGCGCCATCGCACGCGAACGGGGGGTTCCCCTCAAGCGCGTCTATGAGGCCGTCTGGAAACGGCTCGTGGAAGGGTAGCCCACCCTCGCTCGAACCGGCGCCCGCACGCGATTTTCGCGAGATTATGGAAGAATCGGGCATACCCTGACCCCAAAAAACTGCATTCGCAGGGACAATCTGCACTTCCGGCGCAACTTGACAGCAGGGATGGTCGTCTATATCCTGGACCATCAACAAACGCAGGAGGCGTGGATTGATACGTGCAGAGAATCTCACCAAACGCTACGGGCAGCATGTAGCAATTGACAGTCTCAATTTCACTATCGAGAGGGGAGAGATCCTCGGATTCCTCGGACCGAACGGGGCCGGTAAGTCCACGACGATGAACATCATCACCGGCTACCTCTCCGCAAGCGACGGCGCGGTGACCGTCGACGATCTCGATGTGCTTGAGCATCCCGAGGAGGTGAAGAGGAAGATCGGGTACCTTCCCGAGCAGCCGCCCCTCTACCTCGACATGACCGTCATCGAGTACTTGAAGTTCGTTGGCGAGATCAAGGGCGTCCCCGCGGCGGAGTTCAACAACAGCATGGAGCGCGTCCTTTCCGTCGTGCGCATCGATCACGTGAAAGACCGGCTAATCAAGAACCTCTCGAAGGGCTACCGGCAGCGCGTCGGGCTCGCGCAGTCCCTGATCGGGAATCCCCCCGTCCTCATCCTCGATGAGCCGACGATCGGCCTCGATCCGAAGGAGATCATCGAGATCCGAAACCTCATCAAGGGGCTTGGGAAGGACCACACGGTGGTTCTCTCTTCCCACATCCTGCCAGAGGTGAGTGCGGTGTGCGAGCGCGTGCTCATCATCAACCGCGGCAAGATCGTTGCGAGCGACACCCCGGAAAACCTCGCCCGCCGCCTTACCGGGAAGAGCCGACTGTCCCTGCGGGTCGACGGACCTGCCAACGAGGTCAAGGCCGCCCTCCGCGGAATTTCGGGGCTGCGCGACATCGAGGCCCATCCTTCGACCGAGGAACACGCGGTGGACATCCTGATCGAGGCCGAGCAGGATCGCGACCCGCGCCGCGATATTTTCCACGCCCTGAGCAAGGCCAACCTGCCTATTCTCTTGATGCGCCCAATGGACCTGTCCCTCGAAGACATCTTCCTCCAGCTGACCACAACCGAACAGGAGGTAACCGCGTAAATGCTAGCGATCCTGAAACGTGAGCTTCGCGCCTATTTTCTTTCGCCGATTGGCTACATCTTCATGAGCCTCTTCCTGCTTGTTGGGGGGGTCCTCTTCGCATTCGGAAATCTCATAACCCTGAGCTCTCAGTACACCGGGTTCCTCGGGAGCATCCTCTTCATGTTCCTGTTGGCGGTGCCGGTGCTCACCATGCGGCTTTTCACCGACGAGATGCGTATGCGCACGGATCAGCTCCTCCTCACGAGCCCCGTTCGGATAGTCGAGATCGTGCTCGGCAAATACCTTGCCGCCCTCATTGTGTTCTTCATCACCATGGTCATCACCGTCTTCTACGCAATTCTGGTCGCGATCTACGGCGACCTCGATACCTGGCAGACCGTGGGAGGCTACATCGGCTTCTTCCTCGTCGGATGCTCGTTCATTTCGGTCGGGCTGTTCGTCTCGGCCACCACCGAAAACCAGGTCATCGCGGCGATAGTGACCTTCAGCGCCCTGCTGCTCGCATGGATCATGGACGCCATTCAATCGGGCGTCCCCACCGACCCAACCTCGGGGATCATCTTTGCGGGAGTCATCGCGCTCGCAGTCGCGGCATGGATCTACTTCTCGACCAAGAATACCTACCTCGGGGGCGCAGTCCTGCTTCTTCTCGCCATAGTGATCGCACTCCTTGCAATCCTGGACAACGGGATCTTCCTCGGATTCATCGGAAAGGTGCTCGGGTGGTTCTCGCTTCTGAAGAGATATCAGAACTTCACGCGTGGACTGCTCAGGCTCGACTCGGTCGTCTACTACCTCAGCTTCAGCGGGTTCTTCCTCTTCTTGACGGTTCGACTCATCGAAAAACGGCGATGGAGCTAAGGGGAAACGAATGAACAACAACATCCTCGATATCTTCAAGAACAAGAAAGTTCGCTACGGCGGATACGCAGCCGTCGTCACCCTCATTGCGCTCGTCGCGCTTGTCGTGCTCAACCTCCTTGTCCAGCAGATTCCGGCCGAGCTCGACATGACGCACAACAAGCTCTACTCCCTTTCGAAGGAAACCGTAAACCTCGTGAAGGGGCTGAAGAATCCGGTTACCATCTACGCCCTCTATCGCCCCGGACAGCAGAACCAGTCGGTAGTCGACGTCCTGCAGAAGTACCAGATCCTTTCGAACAAGCTGCATGTCGAGTACGTCGATCCGGACAGAAATCCTGGCCTGATCGCAAAATACGACAAGAGCAACAAGGGGATTCCCGCAGGGAGCCTCATCATCACGAGCGGCAACTACACGCGGACCTTGAGCCCCTACGACCTCTATGACATCAGCTACACCCAGCAGGGTCAGCCTCAGGTTCTCGGATTCACAATGGAGCAGAAGGTGACCGGTGCCATCGCCTACGTGAGCTCGGGACTCGAGCCCAAGATCTACGAGCTCACCGGGCATGGCGAAAAGAGTCTGCTCGACCTTCAGCTCACGAGCACCCTCAACCGGGATAACTACCAGACCGCCTCTCTTAATCTTCTGTCCGCCCCTGAGGTCCCCAAGGACGCTGCCGCGGTCGTGGTCATCTCGCCGAAGTTCGACATCACCAAGGATGAGGAGAACAAGCTCCTCTCCTACATCGAGAATCGTCACGGAAGGGTGATGTTCTTCTTCGACTACCTGAACAAACCCCTTCCCGAGGCGCTTCCAAACTTCGACGATCTCCTATCGAGCTTCGGGGTCGGGCTCCAGGACGGCTTTGTCGTGGAGGAGGACCGGAGCCACTTCGTCAACAGTCCCTTGACCATCATCCCAAGCTACGGCAAGAGCGAGATTCTCAAGCCCCTCGAGAGCAATAACCTCTCGATGATCCTGCAGGATTCGGTCGGCATCAAAACCCTCGTGGTGAAGCGTCGGGATCTCAAAATCGATCCGCTCCTTACTACGAGCAAGAGCTCCTTCATCCGCGTCGACGTGAGCAACAGCAATCCCAACCGCCTCGCGAGCGACATCAGAGGACCGGTCGATCTCGCCGTTTCGATCGAGCAGCAGACCAACACCCCTGACAAGGGCTTCCGGCTCGTCGTCGTGGGCAACGGGAGCTTTCTCGGACCGGTCTTCCCCTTCGGAACGATCAAGGGCAACGTCGAGTTTTTCCTGAACGCGCTCAATTGGGTGAGCAGCCAGCCGACCTCGATCAACATTCCCTCGAAGAGTCTGTTCCAGCTGCCGCTCCAGATGTCGCAGCTCCTGATCTATCTCTACATGGGAATCGTCATCATCCTCATCCCGGCCATCATTCTCGGGATCGGAATCGCCACCTGGCTGCGCAGGAGGCACCTGTGAAACGCTCGCGCACCCTCCTCGTGGGCGGCGCGGTCGTCGTTGTGCTCATCGTTGGATTCATCGTCGTGAAGGCGCTGCCGAAGAAATCGGCGGCGCCCGCGACCCAGACGGTTCAGCTCTCGAAGATCGACCGCGACAAGCTCGCCGCCATTACCCTCAAGCACGGGGACGTAACGATTCATCTCAGGCAGAAGGACAAGAAGTGGAGCATCGAGTACCCCTACCCGATCGATTGGGATCAATCCTCGCTCTCGGGCGTCGCGGACGCCTTTAGCTCCCTGTACGCGGACCGCAAGATCGAGTCCGACCCGACCGATCTCGCGCAATTCGGGCTGGCCCCGCCCGTGGGCACGGCCGAGGCTACCCTCGACAACGGGACAAAGGTGCGCTACCTCATCGGCAACAAGACTCCCGACGGCACCTCCTATTACTTCATGAAGGAGGGCGACAAGGCGCTCTATGCCGTGAACTCCTACACCGCCCATTCCCTGCTTTCCAGCCTCGATTCCCTGCGGAACAAGACGCTCCCGAACGTCGACACCAAGAGTCTCACCTACGTGAGTCTCACGGAGAGGGGGCGCACCATCCGGATCGTTCCAATCCCAAAGGACGACCCGCTTGCTTTCGTCTCCTTTGCAGACATGGAGATGACCAAGCCCTTCCCCGTAGCGCGCCCGGTCGATTCGACCGCCTTCTCCAAGATGTTTCAGACCTACCCGGCCTACTTCCAGATTCAGAAGTTCATCAATGATCGGCCCACCAATCTCGCCGAGTACGGCCTGGCTCCGCCTGTGGCCTCGTACGAGCTGAAGGATCGCAAGGGCCAGTCCATCGATCTGCTGATCGGAAACTCGCTTCCCGACGGGACCGTCTACGCCAAGCTTGCAGGCCAGCCCACGGTCTTCACGGTCAACCGCTCCGACATCGAGTCGGTTCTCGACGTTACCCCCTTCCAGCTGGAGGACAAGTTCCTCCTAATCCCGAACATCGACAACGTCGACAGCTTCACCATCACGACCCCCTCGGGCGGCTATGAGGCCAAGATCGTGAGGACGCCGGAGAAGAATGCGAAGCCGGATGCGAAGGGCAAGATCCCGACCACCGACACCTACTTCCTGAACGGCAAGGAGCTGAAGGGAACGATCTTCAAAGACTTCTACCAGGACGTCATCGGGCTGCTTGCCGACTCCCCCAATCCGGATCCGTCCATTCCGCTGCACCCGACGGTCACCGTGACCTTCCATCTCAACAAAGGGGCGGGCACCTATCGGGAGTTCATGGTTCCCTACAACCGCGATTTCTACGCGGTGTACCGCGATGGGCTCGCCGATGTGCTGCTGTCCCGGGATCAGGTTGATAGGATGGTCAACAAGGCCCAGGAGCTCCTCAAGTAGAAGCTCGCCGCTACAAGGGGCCTGACCCCTTCAGATCGGATCGCACGAAGAAGAGCCGCCCGCACACGGGCGGCTTTTCTTTCTGAGGGAGCTAGAGTTTTTGAGACAGGAGGGCTTATTCCTTCCAGGGAAAGATCATCCCGCGGAAGGTGCGATGCCCGACCCGCTCGCGGTCGTCGATGAGCAGGGTCTCCCAGGGAACCTGTCGGCGGTTGGCTCCCGGGTTTTTTTCGAGGTAGTCGTACTTGTACAATCGAAGCTTCAGGGCGTCCTGGTACCAAACGAGCACGCTCGTGACGCCCGGGATGAGAAAGGCGGTGAAGACCGAAACCGCTAGAATCAGGATCGTCCCGATCCCAAGCCCGATCGTGAAAAGGGTGTTGTCGAACAGGAGGATGAAGGACTTCTTGAAGAGCTTCCCGACCTTCGAGTCCAGGCGGGCGCGCACGGCGTAGTAGTATTGACTTGCCAGCCACCAGATGACGCTCGCCCAGAAGATCAGCGCGACCGCAGCCATTCCCAACAACCCGCCGATTTGCAGATAGAAGGGCATGGCGACAAACAAGACCGCGAGCTGAACGATCGTCACCACCGCCAGCCCCACCGCGGACTTCCATGTCTCCTTGAAGTACCCGCCGAGATCCCGAAAGGGCGGCGTGGTGTAGTTTGCGATGTCACGGGCCGCAAAAGAGGCAGTTGCGAGATAGAGGTTGATGAGGAGAATCCCGAGGGCGCCTGCGATGATCGCAAGCGTCATGTTGAAGCTAAGGGCATAGAACAGATAGAGCGCCCCGCCGCCGATCAGAACGAAACCAAGATTGATGAGCAATACGGCAATGAGATTGTCCCAGACATCAAAAAAGGATTTCTTGATCAGAAACGAAAACATCGCCTCTCCATCGTGGGGACCGAACTAGTGGCGAAGGGACTTGAACCCCTGACCGAGCGGATATGAGCCGCTTGCTCTACCACCTGAGCTACGCCACCGTGCTGCTTTAGCGAGGGAACTATACCGGGGCCCCACCCCTCTGTCAAGATAAGCCTCCCTACAACAGCTTGAAGCGGTGAGCGTCGGCGAGAACGCGCGCGTTCCAGCGGTTGTTCTGCAGGAAGGACTGACGCTTCTTCACTTCGTCGATCCGCGTCGACTGCTCCTGGACATGCTTGAGAGCCTTGCTCAAGGCCGTGAGCCGGATTACCGCCTCCTCGCCCTGCCCTTCAGGAAGAACAAGGCTGTGCAGAAAGTGATAGTAGGGAAGGTTGGGGTCGAGATCGGACAGCTTCTCCTCGCGAACAATCCGCATGAGCTCCGCAGCCGACTCCTCAGCGTGACCGAGGCGGCTTCTCGCGTAGGCGCGCGCGGCGCGTACGAGCTGATAGAGGACGCCGGTGCCGTTCGGACTGCGAAAGGCAAGATCCTCGATCGAGGCAAAGGCGTCGATCCAGGAGAGGACCTCACTCGGTTGATAGCGGAAGGGCAGATCGCTCAACAGCTCGAGCGCCCGATCGAAGAGGATCGCCGCCCTTTCCCAGTCGCCCGCCTCGAGGCAAGCCTCCCCCATGAAAAAGAGAACCTCAGGATTAGGCTCGAGGCTCTCGAAGGTTCGAAGGGTCGTGCGGGCGCCTGCGTAGAGGGCGGCCCTCCCCGCCCAGGCGGCGAACACCTTTGCCGCGGAGACATCGGGGTAGATGCGGCAGAAGGCGGACCCCGCATGGAAGAGCTCTCCCGCCTTTTCGTAGGAGCCGACGGCAAAGTAGCAGCGTCCCCGCAGGAGGATGAGAAACCGCTGCCATTCCCGTCGGCAGGCGGCAACCGCCCCCCCCTTTGCCTCCTCGGCCATCCGAATCGCCTTCGAAAGGTTCCCGTCTAGGAAATGGGCCACCCCTTCGAGCCCCTGGCAGCGAAGGAGGTCGTAGGTGCCGGCGTCGGTGGCCGGACCGCCGCGAGCGATCGCAAAGTAGTCCTGCGCCTCCTTGAAGCGGGCCGTGGCAAGCATGGCGAGACCCACCTCGATGTTGGCGCGGTATTCGAGGAAGGGAGCCTCGATGCGCTGGCTCGCGATGAGAGCTCGCTTGGCAGAGTCGAGGGCGGCGCGCGTTTCGCCGGCGGCAAAATGATGCTGGCTCGCGGCAAGCTCCAGCAGCCCGCCCTCCCAAACGGAGTCGGAGGTAAGCTCTTTGATCCGGGTGATATGCAGCTCCGCTTGCTCGCGCTCCTGGAGAAGCACCGAAGCGCGCAGCGCGATGAGCGCGAACTGCAGGTCGCGCGTGCGCGCCTCCTCCGGGGAGAGCGGCCTCGGGAAAAGCTCGGCCTGCTCGATCCAGGAGAGCACTTCGTCGACCTCCCCGCGATCGAGAAGGCGAGTCGCCACGTGGAAGAAGAGCTCCACGGTCTGGTCAAATCTGCCGAACCTGCCGAGGAAGGCGACCAGCGGGAGCCCTGCGCGCAACTCTCCCTTCCTCCAGAGTCGATAGCACCAGTCGGCGAATCTCGCCTCGAAGCCGCGGGGCGCGAACTCCGCGGCGATGCGCTCGGCGGCCTCCGGGGTCCGCACGGCAAGCGAGTGCTCGGCGATGAAGCCGAGATCCCTCAGCCGGGCCAGAGAGCTCTTGACGACCTCCTGCACGATCTCCTCGCTCGACAGAAAGCGGATAATCTCGGCCTGGCCGAGAATTCCGGCGACTCGGTAGAGAAGAAAGAGGATGAGCCGACTTGCGCTGTCCAGCTCATTCGCCAGGGCAAAGGAGATCTCCTCGCCTCGCACGGCTTGCCAATCCCCGAGCGACAGGAGGTGATGGACGAAGAGGGTCCTGCCCTCGGTCCGCGCGAGGATCTCCTCGGTATCCTCATCGGGTCGCCCTCCGGCGCGAGGATTCCCCCTGAGCAAGGCCCGGAGCTCTTCGGGCCCGACGGCTCCCACCGGGGCGTCGACGATCGGAATCTCCGCGAGGGGCGGCGGCATGGCCTCGCAATCCAGAATCCCGATGGCAACGAGGGGGGCCGGGCCTGCGAGCGTGCGGATGAGGCGGGCGATCAGCTCATGAGCCGCCGGCTGATAGTCGTGCAGCCCCTCGAAGATCACGACCGGTGGAAGCAGGCGGCGCTCCATGAGCCTTCGATAGGCGAGGAGGTAGTGCGCATAGGCGGTGTGGAGATCCTCGAACGCATGGTCGGGGCAGACGAAGGAGAAGATCCCGCGCTTCTCCTCCCAGACGGCGAGCTCCGCCCGACTCAGGTACTCGGGCACCTGCTCCAGGAGATCTGCGCGAAGCCCGGAGAGAAAGGGTTGCTCGAACGGCAGTCCGGGCCCGGGGACGGAGAGGCGAAGCCATTCCGTGGTCCCCCCGCAGGCCTGCTGAAGCGCCAGGTCGAGGTTATGGCCCTTGCCGACCAGCGGCGGCCCCCATACCCGAATCCAGCAGGGTCCGCTCGGCGACTGGAGGAAGGGGGAGATCGCCGATACCAGCGAGTCGACCACGGCGGGGCGGGCGAGGAAATCGCCCTTCCAACGGGCGGCGAAATCCCCCTCGGCGGAGCGACCGATCACCTCCTGGAACTGGCCTTCCCCGCGCAGGGCGAGCGCACTCTCCATCCGCTCGCGGACCCGCGGCCCGATCCACAGCCCGTCGCTCTGCGCCGAGCGCCAAATCTCGGCGGATAGGTGGCGAAGGACGGCCCCCTCGGGCTCTTCCGCAAACTCCTCGCCGATCGCCGTGAAGCCGGAAAGCTCGCTGCGATTCCTGTTCAGCAGGTCGTACACCCGGTAGAGGAGCTCACTGAGCGGCTCCCCTTCCGCGCGGGATGCCGCAAGTCCGAAGAGCATTGTTCCCCGCTCCATCGAGAGCCTCGTTCCGCCAAAGTAACTCACCAGTCCATTCAGGTTTTCGACAAGCGCCTCCAGAAAGCCCGCACGGAGCTTCGCGAGCTGCTGCTGACCGCTTGTCTCGACCAGAAGATAGACCATGCTCCCCCTACAGCGTGATGGGCGGAGGCGCGGCGCCTCCCTCCCACAGCTCGCTGTCCTCCTTGGTGAACTTTTTCCCGTACACGAAATCGAAGAGAAAACGGAAATCCTCCGGTTTCACGTCGAGAAACTGCACTCCATAGTAGCAGGTCGTGGCGTCCTCGTATTTCCGCATGATGCGCGACTGCAGCGAGATCTTGCGCTCGCCGATCTCGAGCACGAGGGGAAGGTCGGCGTAGGTCACGAGCTTCTCCTTTAGGGAGGGGGCATCATGGGTGAACAGGACTCCCGAAGCGCTCAGGTTGACGATCTCGGCATCGAATCGCTCGGTGACCGTCTCCGCGCCCTGAAAATAGTTGTTGATCGAAAGTGAATAGTCGAGCACCTCGGAGAACTGGTGGACATACTCGACCAGCTCCGCGTCGAGATCCATTGCGCGCTCGGTGCACACGAGATAGATGCAGCCGACGACGTACTGGTGAAAGAGGATGGGGCAGTAGAGCTCGGAAAGGATCCCTTTCCCCCGCTTCTCCTGCTGGATCGCCGCGAAGCTCCGCCCCCCGAGATCGAGACCGGCTTCGGCGCGTTCGCGCACCAGCGCCGCCCGACTCACGACGCGATCGGCCATTCGCCGCTCGAGCTCCGAGAGAACGGCATCCGAGGAGGGGATGACGACCATTCGGCCCGTTCGCGTCATGATCTCTTCCTCGAAGCCGCTCGGAGCCCGGTCGCGAAACATCGTGATGCGGCTCTCGCTGCAGCGCGTCGAGACCGATTCCCGAAAGGTCGCGACCAGCCTACCGAGGCTCGCGGGATCGAATTTGTCGGAATACTGAGGCTTATCGGCGGGGTTGTACTCCTCGCTCTTGGGAAAGTTGAGCTCCACCCGCTCGTTTTCAAGGACGAAGTAGACGCGGACCCCTGTAGGGGGAGGCACCCGCTCGTACTTGCGCTGAAGGTTCTTGTAGACCCCTCTCGGATAGCTCACGACCAGGCGCTTGTCGTCCATCGAGCGCACCCGGGCAAGGAAGGTCATGACGTGGCCAAAGTAGGAGAAGAAGACCCGAAGCCGCTCTTCGCGGCCGGTCTTGATGGGGGCATCCAGCGCGATGACCACCTCGTCCGCGCTGACCGAATCGATGCGTCCGGTCGCTTCTTGACGGGTTCCGTGCACTTGGACCGGGATCGCCTTCTCCTGGACTGAGGCGAGAATGAACTCCTGCTCGATTCGGCTCACCCCCGTTCCCAAAGCGCCACTCCTATTTGGTAAGCAGCCACTGCCAGCTCGTCGGTTCGTAGGGCTCGCTGCGCACGAAGGGATGCGAAAGCCTTCCGAAATCCGTCTGGATGTCGGAGAGGTACCACTTTCCGTCCACCTCATCAAAATAGAGCGTGCCGCGCGTGCGGCCCGAACCGCGGGCAAAGCGCACCGGGGCCGTCGCCGAGCCGCCCTGAACCGTTATCAGTCCGATACGCATCGATTCGGGGAGGGTCTCGTGCTCCTTCGGATAGCTGAGGAAGCGCTCGAGGGTGTCGCGCCATCTCGGACTCAAGAGGGCAGCGTCGATCTTTCCCTTGGCAAGCCCGCCCGTGAACTTTTCGGCGAGATCATAGATGGCGTCCTTGGCAGGATCCCCGGAGGGGAAGGGCTGGAGCGGCCCGATCTCATACTCGGTGGGATAGACCGGCGACTCGGCGGTGAGCGCGAGGAGCCCCTGGGTTCCCGGCAGCGAGGCGGCGGAGGTCTGGCCGGCGGGAGGCCGTCCGGCGGGCGGAACCGGGTGCAGCGTCAGGGAGGAAGCGCTCTGCGCCGCCGGCGCGAAGCGGCCCGGCGAGGAGGGCGCCGCAGGCGGGGGTTGCTCGCTTCCGGCGGGGAGGCTTGCTTCCGGCACCTTTCCGCCCGGTGACGCCGCCGATCGCTCATGATGCCGCACGCACCCCACGAAGAGCAAGACGATCAAGAGCGCCCCCACTCGGTTCTTCGTCATAAGCTCTCTCTGTGATATCAGATGAACAGTCCAGTGTAAAGGGTCGGCAGTATGGACACGAGGGGGGGGGCGCGTCTATAAATAGCGGTGAATTAGCCGAAGGTTATGCCGCACGGGAGAGGCGGCCAGATGAGCAGCACGTCCAGCATTCTCAAGCATCTTCACGAAGAGTACACCGAGCCCATTCGCGATCCGCTGTGGCACAACATCTCCCTCTCTCCCCCGTTAATGCGGATCATCGGGGCTGCGCCCTTTCAGAAGCTCTCGCGCATTCGGCAGCTTGGCGCAGCCTACCTGGTCTACCCCGGAGCAACCCACACCCGCTTCAGTCACAGCCTTGGGGTCCTGCACCTTGCGCGCCGCATCATGATCGCCATCCTACCCCACGCCACGGGGCTGGACCTCACCCTCGAGGGGGTCAAGGCCTTCCTCTGCGCGGCCCTCCTTCACGACCTCGGCCACTTTCCCTTTGTTCATTCCCTGAAGGAGCTGCCCCTGAAGGAACACGAGAGCCTTACCGCCGAGATCCTGACGCGTGATCCCCTCGATTCCCTCCTGCGATCCGAGCTGGGGGTGGAGCCGGCGCTGGTAGCTGCGATCGTGGACCGCCGCCTTCCCGAACGGGGCCGATCCCGGGAGCTCTCCTTCTTCCGCAACATCCTTTCCGGGGTTCTCGACCCCGACAAGCTCGACTATCTCAACCGCGACGCCTACTTCTGCGGGGTGCCCTACGGGGTTCAGGACACCGACTTCGTCATCTCGCGGATGCGGCCGCATCCCACCGACGGGATCGCGGTCGACGCCCAAGGGCTCACGGCGGTGGAGCACGTCCTTTTCGCCAAGTACTTGATGTACCGGAACGTGTACTGGCACAAGACCGTGCGGATCGCGACCGCGATGATCAAGAAGGCCGTCTACCTCTCCCTGCGCTCCGGAGCGCTGCGCCCCGATGATCTGTATGGCCTCGACGACACGGAGTTCTTCGAGCGTCTGGCGGCGGTGCGCCATCCGGGCTCCGCCCTTGCGCGACGAGTTGCAGATCGCGATCTTTTCAAGCAGATCCACGAAGAGCCCTTCCGAGCCGAAGACCCCCTCCATGCACGGCTTCTCGACCTCGACGAACGGACAAGGGTCGAAGAGGCAATTGCCCGCCGCCTTTCCGCGCGGCTCTCGCAGCCGATCCCCGCGGAGAACGTCATCATCGATATCCCTGAGCCTGTTGCCTTCGAAGTGAGCATCCCCGTCGTCACGTCCCGGGGCTCCGTGGGAACAGCGGAAACCGATTCCGTCTTTTCCGCGCCGGTTGTGGAAGGCTTCACCCGCTCCCTGCGCAAGCTTCGCGTCATCGGCCCTCAGCGGGCGCTCGCGGCGGTCGCCGACCCGCAGACTCTTCTCGTAGAGGGATAGCGGCGCCCGGGGGAGCGTTCTTGAATCGGACCTCTTTCTGATCTACATTACTGGGAGGGTAAACGAGACCGTATGAAGTACTCGAAACTGATGAAAGAGAGGATTCGACGAGTTCGCGTGCTCTTCAAGGAGCTCGGCTACGAGCTTTTTGAGGGGGAGCGGCAGGAGGAGACCTACGCAGCGAGCTTCGAGCAAGGAGACTCCTTTCAGGGCGGCTTCTATATCGACAGCGACAACAAGTTTCTGGAAATTGCCTACACCTTCAGCTTTTCCTCGAAGCTTGCGACCCTCATCCGCGATAAGATCGAAGAGATGCTGAAGGTTTGCTACGAGTACGGATGCTACATCAATCTGCAGAAGGAAGAGGCTGGAGACTTCAGCTTCTCGGTCTTCACAAAGGTCTATTTCGCCGGTCTGAACTACTACAGCCTCCGGGAAACCCTCCGGGACTTCCAGGAATGCGTCGAGGCTCTCAAGGAGCTGATAGAGATTGAAAAGGAATGACGGCTCCCGCCCGCGATTTCTCCGGACAGGGGCCTAAGGCGGAGGCGGCGGGATGAAGCTGCATAATCTGCTCGAAGACGTCGTCTCCGAGACGGTCAACGAGATCTTCGACGAGGAGTCGCGCGAGCGGAGCCAGGGCTTCTGCACCTGCTTCCAATGTCGTCTCGACGTGATGTGCTTTGTGCTCAACCGCTTGAATCCGCAGTACACCGTATCGAGTCGCGGCCTCGCCCACCGCTTCTCCGACTATCAGGATCAGCTGCAGACCACCGCCGACCTCGTCGGCCTCGTCAACAAGGGCATTCAGACCGTGTCGGCTACCCGCCGGCCGCAGTTCGCCCACGACCGGACCGAGGTCGCCGATCTGCCCGAGGGCCCCCTGTTCAACTTCCCGGTCATCGAGGGAAAGGTCCTGAACGGCGGCACCTTCGAGCCGTTGAGCGATCTGACGGTCAGCCTTCGCGCGGAAGGCAAGCTGGTGCGGATGCTCGATGCCAATTGGCAGAACCCCTATCCCTTGAGCGAGCACACCGCAGGAAGCTTCTATTTCTTACCCTACCCGATCAAAGCGGGTGAGGTCGGAGCGACGCGTTCGTTCGACTTCGAGCTCTCCATCGTCGATCCGCGCTACGAGGAGTTTCACCACTTCATCAAGGTTGCGCTTGCCTCTGAGGCGACCTTCACGGGCAAGCTCCACTATCAAGAGGCCTACAGGACGGCCGACCTCATTCTCTTCCCGCGCGAGGAGGAAGAAGACTCGCGCGAGTAGCCGTTTGAGGACCGAATCGCTGGTTCCGACGGTCGCGTGATAGCAGGCTGCTGACAAAGTGATCGATCCGCTGCCAAAACGACGTTTTCGGTTGAGCTTCTTGCCCCAGATGGGCTCGAGAGAACGCCGTCTTGGCAGGTACCCATGAGCTTGTCAGCAACCTGCTAGTAGATCTCGGAGTGAATCTGTATGTCGTGGAGGCGACCGGGAACCTGCTCCTCCACGAAGCTGATCGCCTTCTGAAGCACGGACTCGCCGAATTGTCGGGAGTTCGACACGAAGGCTGCGCCGATCTGCGCGAAGGAAAAGGAGTCCTGCAGGTCCACCTCGGAAACGGACAACCTATAGCGCCGCTGCAGCTTCTCCTTGAGAGACTGAACCACCCTCCGCTTGTCCTTGATGGATTCGATGCCGGGGAGCTCGATGATAAATTGGATCATGGATACTACCAAGGCTCTCTTCTCTCTGCAGGGCGCGCGCAGCGATCGCTGTTTACATCGCGCTGATTGCCCAATACTATACCAACGATCGGACAAAGAAAAGCCATCGCCTTAGGAATTGAAGGTGACGTTGCGGAAAGTCCTGCCATGGTGTTTTGCAATCCTGCTTCCGGGCTTCCCGATCGCCGCTCAGGAGCTCCCGCTTCCCGGGACCGAAGCGGCCCCATCGATCTTCTCGACCCAGCTCGGGAACCCCAACGTCAACCTCCTCGTCTCGGGGAGCTGGGACGCTCAGCTTTCCGGGTCGCTGGGATGGGGCCTGGACCTCGGCCCCGGCGCGCTGACCCCGGGGATCTACCCCGCCTCCTTCCCCGGCCTTCAGCCGGGGGTCGTCTTCCAACAGGTGCCGAACCTCACCGCTTCGGTGGTGCTCTTCGACCGCTACTTCCTGCGGGCCTCCTTCATCAGTCCCGCGCTCCAACAGACGAATCTGCAGTCGACCCTGCCGCTCGACCTCAACACCTTCCTCCTGGGCTACAACGGCAAGCCCGGAGAGTTCCTCCAGAAGGTGCGCATCGGCAACACCGACGTCAATATCTCCCCCTACAACTTCGTGAGCTTCCCGGCGGCCCCTCGCAACTCGATCGGGGCCTCGGTCCTCTTCAAGACCGACCGCGCTCGCTATGAGGCCATGGTCCGCTACGAGCCCTCCAATTTCAAGTCCAAGACCTTCATTGGAAGCTCCCAGCTCCTCGAGCAGCGCATCAACCCCGGTTCCTATATCAACGGGCGCTTCTTCTACCTGCCGGACGCGAACGTCTCCAACCTTCAGGTCTACATCGAGGATGGGACCGGGACCCTGCGGGGAAGCGACGGCCACTACTACCGCCCCGCGACCGCTTCCGATGCGGTCATCTCCGCCTCGGGAGGCTACGTCTTCTTCCTGAAGCCTCTCGTCGGGCGCGCGGTGGTCTACTACACGGTAAACGGAGCTGCGGTAGGCTCCACCTCGCTCGGGCAGGGCGCTCTCGTTCCGACGAACTCCGACGGGAGCATCAACCCAAACGGGACGCCGGCGAACTTCAGCTTCACCGGCTCCGGTATGTCGAGCTATCCGCTGCCCGGCTATCCGGCCTCGAGCGGCGGCTTCGACATGGCGACCCTCCAGGTGACCGTGAACGGCGTGACGGGGCTTCTCATCAGCCAGCCGGGAGTCTTCTCGCCCTTCGAGGCCGACAACACCTACACGGTGGGCCAGACCATCCCCGCGATCGCCCCGCAGGTGCGCGCCTCGCTCGTGGCGAAGGGCGGCGACTCCGGAAGCTCCCTGTTCGTGTCCGTGAGCCCGACCGGACAGACGGCGACGATCCTCGGGATCCAGCCGAGCGGCGGCGGCCAGGCGGCCCCCGACCCGCGCTCGGTGGCGGCGCGCTTTCCGTTGGCAGGGGTGGACCCCGACATCTATTCCGCGGGCCCCGGACGGGCCGCCCCGGACACGAACAACGAGCTTCTCGTCCAGATCCTCTCCCCGGTGGCCGGCTACCAGCTCGACCCGAACGTCCTGCCGGGTTCGGTCACGGTGCTGCGAAACGGAACCTCCGAGGGCCGCTTCACGGTCAACTACGACACGGGGCTGCTCACCTTTACCACGCCGATTGCCGCGAACGATCTCATCGTCGTGACCTATCAGACCGCCAATCCACAGGGCGGGGGAGGCAACATCCTCTTCGGGATGGGGGCGGACTTCGCCCTCACGCCGAGCCTCAACCTCGACCTCGGGACCGGCCTGCGCTGGTCGCTGCTCTCGCAGCGCTACACCACCGAGCAGGGCACCAACACCGGCGCCCTGCTCACCGGGGTCGGCCTCACCTACCACACGAAGGAGCTCACCGCGCGGATCCGAGCGGGGGTCTCGCTTTCGAGCCCCGACACGACCGGAATCTTCAGGCTCTTCGGGATGGAGGAGAGCGGGCAGACCCTTACCCTCACCGAGGGCAACCTCTTCCCCTCGAGCCTGCCATCCTCCGACGTGAACGAGGTCTTGAGCGCGGGCCCGGGCGGTGCAGCTGGCCCCAACCCCTTCACCGGTCTCTCGCTCGCAAACCGCGGCGACCTGCTTTACAAGGACTTGAACTCCTACAGCGTCGGAGGGGCTACCCTCGAGGGGGTCGACTTTACCCCGCCCTCGAACCAGATCTACTCGTACGTCAACGGCTCGCGGATCGGCCCCTACCCGGCATGGGATTCCACCTACGGGGTGGTCATGGTCATGGACTACGTGATGAGCACCTCGAGCCCCTGGGTAGGGGCGCAGATCCCGCTTCCCAACGCACCCCAGGACTTGAGCGGAGTGACCGATCTCACCTTCGCGGTCCAGGGCCTCGCCGGGTCCTCGGGCACCATTACGGCCTACGTCCAGCTCGGCTCGATCAGCGAGGACCTCGACGGGAGCGGAATCATCGAGCGAGCCTCCTCGACGGCGGACAATCTTTTCCCCTTTCACCAAAACGGGATGATTCTCTATGCCGGAGCCACAGGTACGAGCACCTCGAGCTTCAGCTCAACGACGACGACCTCCACGGCCAACCCCTCGACCACCAACGGGCTCAACCTCGCCTCCGACGACCTCGACGGCAACGGGCTGCTCGATGCGGAGAACGGGAGCCTCGTCCTCACCTACCAGATTCCGGCGAGCGCGATCAGCCCCGGCGCCGGCTGGCAGTCGATCGACATCCCGATCCCCCCGGGCGATCGGGCAAGGCTCACCGCGGCCCGCTCGGTGCGGGTCATCCTGGTCGACACGGGCGGAACCGCCGCGAGCGGACGGCTGCTCGTCTCGAGCCCCACCTTTGCGGGCTCGCCCTTTCACGCCGTGACGAGCCCCTCCACTACAGCGACCGACATCACGACGGCGACCGAGACCAGCGATCCGCAGCCGGTCGGCCAGCAGCTGACCGACCGCTATCCGGAGGTGAACACGATCTTCCACCCGAGCGGCCAGATCAACAAGGTCCTCCGGGTTCAATGGGGTGGGCCCTATCCCTCGCCCTGGACCACGGCCACGAGCTTCACCCTCACGGGCTACCCGCCGCCGGTCTCTTCCGGGCTCTATCGGACCCTGGCCTTCTACCTCTACGTGCACGACCTGGCGAGCGGCGGCGCCACCCTGCAGATGAACCTCGTCGACAGCTCCGGGCAGGGGATCCACCTCTCCTTCCAAACGGGGGTGACGAACGGATGGCACAAGTACTCGGTCGACCTCATTGCCAAGACGATCACCGTCGACGGGGGAGCCTCGGTCGGCTCGCCGAGCGTTACCGTCGACAGCGGGGCCGGGCAGCTCACCACCTTCACCCTCACGCAAACCGGATCGCTCGACGGTACCCTCTACCTGGACGAGGTCCATTTCGAAACTGCAATCATCTCGGCGAGCCTCGGCGGCGACGTCAACCTCAGTTACGCGAAGCAGGGGACGCTCCTCTCGCTCGCCGGCCATCCGATCGTGAGCAACCTCACGGTGCACGAAGCGGCCTCGGCCTACGGCTCCAACTTTGCAAGCGGCTTCGCAGAGAACCCCGGGGTGGCGACTGCGTCCACCCTCACCTCGATCGGCGGCGACCTGCCCTTCGGAAACCTCCAGGCCGCCTTTGGCTACTCCTGGAGCCCGGTCTACACGACCGTGTCCGCCTCCCACGCCCTGCGCATCCCGATCGGTCCCCTCACCCTCTCCGACACCTACAACCAGAGCGTCGCAAGCTCGGGAGCCTCGAGCGGGGCCCTGGTCTCGACCACCACCACCTCGGGCGGCTCCGCCGCTTCGACGACCTCGGCGGTGGCCGGATCGAGCGTCGGCAGCGGCTCCCAAGCCATGAGCTTTTCGCGAAGCGACTCCGCCTCCCTCTCGCTGCCCTCGGTGCTCACGGCCAGTCTTTCGGGCGGCGCGGTCACCCTAGGCGGCGGGCTCGATCAGTCCTGGAGCAGCTCCCTCGCCTCGCGCTTGCCCTCTCCCTTTTCGCTGAGCCTCGCGGGTCAGCTCGGCGACAATCTCCCGACGTTCACCCCCTATTCGGATCAGTACTTTGTGAACTGGAGCCAGGGTTTCGGGCTTCTCGCTCCCTTGAGCAATCCCCTCGCCGAGCGGACCGGAATCCTCACCTCCGAGGTCGCCTACAGCAAGAATCCGGTCGGCGTCGACCTGAAGTCCCAGATCAACTACGACAGCACCGTGACGAACGTCCGCTACCAGGCAAACTCGACCAGCGTCACCCTTTCGTTTCCAATCTCGCTCGGAAGCCAGCCCCTTCTCGCCTGGCAGATCGTGCCGGCCTACACGCGCACCCTGACCACCTCCGCCCAGGCGGCAGACAACCAGAACTTCGGCGACGACCTGCGGACCTACGGAGCAAGCCTCGCCGCCTCCCCGATTCTCTACGAGGGAATCCCGATCGCGGAGCTGTTCAGCCCGAGCGCCCTCACGCAATTCACGACCCAAAGCGAGGGATTCCTCGGTGCGACCTACGCCCCGACCCTATCCCTTCAGCTGAGCCGCGGCTCCACCTCCTCGCTCGCCGACCTCATTGTCCCCACCTACCTTCTCGTTTCCTATGGACGCACCATGGACCGGGAGGCCGACGGCGTGACCGATACGGCGAACTGGGAGGTCACCGAGCGCACCGACGTTCTCAACCTCTTCGGCAGACAGGGGGTCTATCCCATCTTCCCCTTCTACAACACCGACGAGTTCGCCACCACGGTCGACGTCCGTGAGAGCACCCCCGTGGGCACCTCCGCGCCCCTGGGCTCCGCCCAGATCCAGCACCTCTTCTCGTTCTACGGCGCCAACATGAGTCTTCTGTCCTTTCAGAACCGCCTCACGATCAACTGGGGGGCGATTCAGAGCGTCGCCGAGGACCTGACCACCGCCTTCACCTGGCGGGTCATCCCCCTCGCGGGCTTCCACGTCCCCGTCGTTCCCCGGTCGTTCCAGAAGGGGATGTATTTTGAGCACACCGAGTCGGTCGAGGTCAAAAGCGAGCCTGACGTGCTCCAGAACTCCCTCGGCATCACCCTGAGCCACCAGACCGCCCTCATCTTTCCCCAACGGGGCAAGCTCCAGGCGACCGCCGGACTCGGCTTCCAGGAGAACAAGCTCTCGGATAGCGACACGCGCCTGCTGTTCGGGGTGCAGGCCGCCATCGAGGGTACCCTCACCTTCTGAAAGTGGAGAGAATTGTTTTTATTGGGGCTTGAGATATATACTTACAGGGCGAAGGAGTACGTATGAAGATCTCCCATCGTTTCCTCGGATCGTGCATCCTCCTTTTGACCGCGGTCTCGCTCGCGGCCCAAACCACCGCGCCCGCCTCCGGCTCGCCGACGACGCCCGCCCCCGGCGCAAGCGCCTTCACGGCAGGCATGAGCCTGGGGATCGGGGCGGAGACGCTCAATGATCCTACCCAAGCGGGAGGCGGAACCTTCCCGGTGACCTACCAGATGCTGACCCTTGCTCCCACGATACGGATAGGGAAGTTCGGCATGGGGCTGGACATCATCCTCCACTCTCGCTTCAACCAGGGGACCGACATTTACGGCAACCCCACCAATCAGGCGATCTACGTCCGACCGCAGGACTGGATTCCGAGCCCGGTGACCGCGCAGAGCATCCTCTCGCTGTACCTCCCGAAGATCCGCTACCTGAGCTGGGGCGCAAAAGGGGATCCGCTCTACCTGCAATTCGGCGAGCTCGACTCCAGCACGCTCGGCAACGGCTTCATCGTGAACGGCTACACGAACACCCTCTTTCTTCCCGATCAGCGCTTCTTCGGCTTCAACTTCGACCTCGACGGACGGCTCTTTCATTTCCCCTACGTCGGCATACAAAGCTTCGTCGACGACGTGACCACCCTCGACCTCGGGGGAGCCGAGGTCTACGTCCGACCTCTCGCGGGGCTGAAGACGCCGATCTTGGGCGGCCTGCAGCTCGGGGTGACCGGAGCGGTGGACCGCAACCCCTACAAGTTCCTCAGTCAGTCCCAGTATCCCTTTGCCGCCACCCCGCCGAACCCGGTTGCGATCCTCGGGGGCGACCTGACCCTCCCCCTCATCGCGAACCCCCTCTTTTCGGTGGTCGCAATGGGCAGCATCGCGCGCGAGCCGCAGAGCTTCGGAGAGATGGTAGGGGTGAGGGGACGGATGTTCGGCATCATGACCTACACGGCCCAGATCCGCTTCCTGGGCAACAACTTCGTGCCCTCCTATTTCGATTCGACCTACGACGCCTTTCGCCTCCAGCGCTACCAGATCGTGACCGGGGCGGTGAGCCAGCCGGGCATGGTCGGCTACCTCGCCTCGCTGGGCCTCTCGCTCGACGCGGACCGCGTCATCTTCAACGCGAGCCTGGACGGGCCTTTTGGGGCCCCGCTCGCCGGCTCGACGAGCCTCGCCGCGTACCCGCACTTCAAGGCGCTCCTCGAGGTCAAGCCCGGGGTTATCCCGGGGTTCTACCTCGATGCGAGCTATGAGAAGTTCATCGTCCGAAGCTTTGGCGATCTGAACAGCAGCGATGACCTCTTCAACCCGACGAACTCGGTGATAGCAGCCTCAATCAACTACCAGTCCGGCCCGGCGGTCATCACCCTGTTCTACAACCTGACCTACAATCCGAACGCGGCGCCCGGGACGACCCCCTGGCAGGTAACCTCGGGCCTGGGAAGCTCGATCAGCCTCTTCTGACGCACAAGGAGTTGAAGACCATGACGAGACGAATCCTACTGACCGGAGCGATCTTCCTTTCGCTCGCGATAGGAGTCTTCGCCCAGGCGACGGTCCCGACGGCAATTCTCCAATACTTCGATGATCCGACGCAGGTTAGCGTTGCAGACGCGCAGGGCAACTCGCTCGGCGCGGTAACCTACGGCATGGCCCTCTCTCCCGGGGACACCATTACGACCCAGAGCTCCACCGCCGAGCTCCAGCTTCAGCCCAACGGCTCGATTCTCAAGATCGCGACAAACACGACCTTCAAGATCCAGACCCTTCAGGGTCTTTCCGGCCAGCAGTCCAACGACTTCGCCTTGCTCGCCGGAAGCGTCCGGGCGGTCGCCGCGCGCTCGGCGCAGGGCGCCGACGCCTATTCCTTCGAGACCCCGACCGCGGTCTGCGGGGTTCGCGGCACCGACTTCACCCTCGAGGTCTCCCCCGGCAAAACCGACGCGGTTGGGGTCCTCACGGGTAAGGTCAGCTTCGTCGACACCCAAAGCGGGCGCAGCGTCGCGGTGGGGAGCGGAATGTTCGCAAACACCTATGCCCCGGTCTTCCAACCGGAGAGGATGAACGCCGACCAGATCGACACCCTCTTCACGAGGATGAACTTCGAGCGGTTGAATCCCTCCACGGTGCCCGGTCACCTCGAGGAAGTGAAAGCCGAGGAGATCGCTCAGCAGAAGCTTGCCGAAACCACCCCGCCGCCCCAACCGAGCGCGCCGCAGCCCGCGCGTCCGGAGGAGCCCGCCCCGGCGCCTTCGGGGGGCCTTCTGAGCTTTCTCGCCAACCACCTGGGGATGGAGATCGGAACGATTACCATCGACGGGGCCACCTATGCAAAGGCGGTGCTTGCCCCTCAGTTCGACATTGGCAGGCTACAGCTCGCCCTCTACCTTCCCATCATCTACCAGAAGAACCTCTTCGATTCGAGCGACTGGTACTATCCGAACGGCAACAACGAGTGGGACTTCGGCTTGGGTTCCTCGTTCGGCAACGACACCTGGGCGCGCGTCGGCGACGCGATCACCGACCTCATGCTCAAGATTCGCTACCTGGAATGGGGAAGACGCCTGGACCCCTTCTACCTCAAGGTGGGAAACCTCAGGGACATGTCCATCGGCGAGGGGGTTCTCATGTATCACTACGCCAACGACGAGAGCTTCCCGGCCGTGCGGCGCATCGGGCTGAACTTCGGATTCAACTTTGCCCACGGTGGCTTCGAGGGCGTCGCGAGCGACCTCTCCAACATCGGTAATCTCGTCGGAGGCACCCTGACGACGAGCCCGGAGATTTACGGCGGACGCATCTTCGTGCGCCCGATCAGCGGCTTCGGGCTCGCCTTCGGGCTCTCGTCAATCCTCGATCTCAACCCGGCCTCGGATCTTGCCTCCGCTGGGCTCGCCACCGACGGCGATCCGGTCTTCATCACCTTTGGACCTGACCTCACCGTACCCATCATCAAGACCGATCCCCTCTCGATCGTGGCCTACGCAAATGCGGGTGGGATGATCCCCTACTTCCGCGACCCGCTCAGCTCGAGCATCGGAAGCGGGCCCTACTACGAGGCGGTCTGGTACAACAACAGCCTGCGCAACTACGGGATTGCCGCCGGAATCCTCGGCAACGTCGCCAACTTCGATTGGCGCTTCGAGTTCCGCTACTCCACCGGAACCTTCCAGATCGGCATGTTCAACACCACCTACGACCGCACGCGCAGTCTGCTCGTGACCCAACTGGCAAGCTACCTCAACAATCAGAACAACCCGCAGTACCTCACCACGACGATGGGAGTCTACGGACAAGGGGGGATGAGGATCGGCAGGCTCGCAAGCTTCGAGCTTGGCTACTTCTGGCCCTTCTCGACGAGCGGCTTCGCCTTCAACAACGACTACCTCCATCTCAGCCTCTTGCTCCACCGAGGGATCATCCCCGGCTTCGGCCTGCACGGCTCGCTGTCCTTCGACCGAACGGACTTCCTGCCGACGCTCCTGGACAACTCGGGGCAGAAGCTGACCCTCTTCGATGCGAACACGACGGTCAAGGCCGAGCTGATCTATCCTGTTGCCCCCGCCCTCGACATCGTCATGCTGGTCTCCACCTCGGTGCTGACCGAGGGAACGAGCGGACAGCCGGTCATCGATTCGTCCACCGGGCTTCCGGAGGTACGCCCGGTCGTGAGCCTCCAGACCAACCTTCACCTCTAGACGCAAGGCGGTGCGTGACGAGCGGACAGAATGAGGGCTCCGGGAGGAGGATCCACCTCCTCTCGGAGTCCGTCGCACGAAAGATCGCGGCCGGCGAGGTGATCGACCGGCCCGCCTCCGTAGTCCGAGAGCTGCTCGACAACTCCCTCGATGCAGGCGCTTCCGAGATAGCAGTCTCGGTGAGCGGAGGGGGAATCGCCTCCATCCGCGTCGTCGACAATGGACGCGGCATGACGCGCGAGGACCTCGAGCTGTGCTGCCTCCCCCACGCGACCTCCAAGATCGAGACGGCGGAGGATCTTGCCGTGGTTCGGAGTCTCGGCTTCCGCGGCGAGGCCCTTGCAAGTGTCGCCGCCTGTGCGAGACTCGCCATAACGAGCCGCGCGGCGCTCGAAGGCCCGGCCCACCGCCTCACGGTCGAGGGCGGCAAGCTCATCGCCCTTGAGGAGGCGAAGGGCAACCCCGGGACCGTCGTCGAGGCGGGCGACCTCTTCTATGCCATCCCCGGGCGGCGCCGCTTCCTGAAAAACCCCTCCGCTGAGAGCTCCCTCTGCAGGGCCATCTTCCTCGACAAGGCCCTTCCCTTCCCGGGGGCGACCCTTCGCTTCTTCGTCGACGGGGAGATGAAGAGCTTCCTGCCGGCGACGGCTCACGCGGCGGCTGCCCGGGCGGATGATTTTACAGCGGAGGGACTCCTCGAGCGTGTCGCGGGCGCCTATCCGGCGGCGGCGCCGCGAGAGCTCCTGCACCTCTTCACGGGTGAAGGTTCCGGCTTTTCAATCGCGCTCGTTGCGGGGGGACCCGCGCTTTCGCGGCGCGACCGGCGCTACATCCAGACCTTCGTGAACAATCGCCGCATCTCCGAGTTCGCCCTCGTCCAGGCGATCGAGTACGGCTTCTCGGAGCTCTTTCCCGGCGGCACCTATCCGGTCGGCTTCCTCTTCCTCTCGGTCGATCCTGGACTGGTCGACTTCAACATTCACCCGGCCAAGCGCGAGGCGCGCTTCCGCTCCCTACCCGAGATCCACCATGCGGTGGTCGAGCTCATCAAGGCCGAGACCGGACGCTTTTCGCTCGCCTTCGACCGCCCGCCTGCAGCCGAGGCGAGCGGCGCTCAAGCGGGCGCCGCCCCCGCGCGAAGCGACCCCGCTTCCTCGCGCGATCCGGGCAGCCCAAGCGGCGCGCTGTTCGTCGCCGACCGAGCGCACGGGCTGGCCGACTGGAGCGGGCTCAAGCCCATCCGGGAGGCGATAGAAGCGCAGGGTCCGCCGCCGGAGGAAGGGCTTCGCTACCATGGCCAACTCTTCGGGCTCTTTCTCATCGTCGAGACCGGCGAGCGGCTCTTCCTCATCGATCAGCATGCCGCGCATGAGCGCCTGCTCTACGATCGGCTCGTCGCGCGGCACGGCGGGGCTCAACCGCTCCTCCTTCCCCTCACCTTCGAGGTCAATCCCGACGAGGAGGCGCTCCTTGCGCGAAACCGCGCCTCCTATGCCGGGCTTGGAATTGACCTCGAGCCGGCCGGCGAGGGCCGCTTCCGGCTCCTTGCCCTTCCGGAAGCGGCCGAGGGTCTTGCGGAGGAGGTGATCGAGTTCGTGAAGAGCGCGCGGGGGGACGCCGGCAACCTCATGCAGGAGCTGTACGCCACCATCGCTTGCCGGGCCGCCGTAAAGGAGGGGGATGCGATCGACGCCCTGAGCGCGCGCGAGCTCATTACGGGGGCCTTCAGGCTCGAGAATGCCCGCTGTCCCCACGGGCGTCCCATTTGGTACGAGCTCAGCCGCGACGAGCTCTATCGCCTGGTCGGCCGGGGCTGAGGCCGAGCCCCGCCGAAGGCCGCGGCCCGCCTAGTCGTTGGAGAGGAGCTTCTGGATGTCGGCAGCCTTGTCGTAGCCCGGATTCTTCTGCAGGAGCGCCGTAAAGATCGCCTTCGCGCTCTCCTTGTTTCCCTCTTGGTAGTAGATGTTGCCGAGCTGATAGTAGGCATCCCAGAAGCGCGGATCGAGCTTGATCACCTCCGCGAGGGCCGTCTGGGCGAGGTCGTACTGCTTGCTCTGCACGTAGGCCAGAGCGAGATGATAGCGCACGAGGGTCATCGTCGGATTCTGCGCGAGGGCGCGTTTGTAGTGATCGATCGCCTCGGCAAAGAGCCCCGAATGGAGATAGACGTTGCCCAGGTCGTTGTTGACCTCGATGGAGCTCGGCGCAAGCTGATAGGCGGCCAGGAGGTTCGCGAGGGCCTTGTCGTAGAGCCCCGAGTTGTCGTAGATGACCCCGAGGTTGATCTTCGGCGACAGGTAGTTGGGGTCGAGCTGGATCGCCTTCTCGTAGGCCGTGATCGCCGCGTCGGTGCTGTTGATCCCCTCGTTCACCTGCCCCAGGGTATAGAAGGCGGGAGCGGAGTCAGGCTGAAGCTTCACCGCGGCCTCGGCGTATTGGAGAGCGGCCTTGGGCTTCCCGAGCTTCAGCTCGTCGAGCGCCATGTTGTAGCTGTTTTCCGCGCGGTTCGGCTCGAGGCTTAGGGCGTTCAGGAAGTAGGTTTCGGCATCCTGGTACTTCCCCTCGGAGTACAGCGACACTGCGAGCCCTCGATTGAAGGCGGCGTTGCTGGCGTCGAGGGCGACCGCCTTTCGGTAGGCCGACTCGGCCCCGGCGTAGTTCCCGGAGGTGCGCTCAAGCTCTCCCACCGCAAAGTAGGCGTTGGCATAGCTCGGGTTCACCGAGGTGGCCTCACGGTAGGCCGATAGGGCGCTCGACTGGTCGTTCAGCTGGAGGTAGGTCGCCCCAAGGTCATAGTAGGCCTTTTCGTTTTTCGGGTCGAGGTGGATGGCGGTCTGGAAGGATTGCCGGGCGGCGCTGAACTCCCCCGCTCGGTACTGGATCTTGCCGAGCTCAAAAGGGAGAAACGGATTCTCTGGATTCAGCCGGGCCGCGGTGCCATACTCGCGGATCGCGTTGTCGAGGGAGCCTGTCGCTTCATAGACTTTGCCGAGGGTGTAGTGAGGCAGCCACAGATTCGGAGCCTTCGCCGCCGCCCGGTTTGCGTAGTCGGTCGCCTTCGAAAGGCTCCCCGGGCTGCTTGACTCCTCGGCGTAGCTTTCGCCGAGCTCGGCCAAGGCGAGCGCCGAGTCGGGATCGACCGCGAGGGCGCTCTGGAAGCTCGATCGCGCCCCGGCATAGTCGCCTGAGTTCATCTTCGTGATCCCCTGATTGATGAGGGCCTGAACCCTCTGCGCCTTCTCTCGCTGCTGTAGCTCGGCCGCGTTCTCCTTCGCGGCGGCAGGGGCGCTCGCCGGGATCGGCTGCACGACCTGGAGGGGACGGGAGGCGCTCTGCTGGAGGCTCTTTCCGAGCTGCTCGAGGCCTTGGCTCAGGCGCTGCGCGGCGACTGAGCCCTCCTCGACCTTTCCTGCTTGCTGCCCCTTGATCGCCTTGACGGCCTCGTTCTCCAGGCTCTGGGCCTGCGCGTCGTTCGGATTCTGCACGAGAAGCCGGTCGAGCAGGTCGAGGGCGCGCTGATACTCCCCCTGGCCGAGGTAGCGCTTGGCGAGGATGAGGGTGTTGTCGCGAAGCCGCTCGGCGTGAGCGTGCGCGGCCGTGGTCCCGACGTAGATCCCTCCCCCTGCGAGGAGCAGCAGGGCAAGGGCGCCCCCCGCGATCATCACAACGCGTCTGTCCATTATCCTTCCATCCTCTGCCTTAGTCGTCGAGCCCAAGCTTCGGTTTCGAGTCCTGAATGGATGCGTTTCCGGCCTGTAGGTTCGTGGTTTTCGACGAGGCGTTCTGCAAGCTCTGCATCACCTCGTTGAGAAGGCTCTTCTGCTGCGCCTCCGCTTCCTGCTTCTTCTTTTCCGTCGCGAGCTGTTCCTGGCGCGCTTGCTCCTTCGCCTGGGTGAGAAGGGCAAGGATCTTCTCGATGTTGTCGCGCTGTGGCGAGCTCGGCGCGAGCCCGAGATAGGTCGTGTAGTCGGCGGCGGCGCCGTCGTAGGAGTTCAGGCGCATCCTCGCGTTTGCCCGATTAAGATAGGCGTCCGCGAAGTTGGGATCCTTGCGAATGGCCTCGGAGTACATCCCCTCGGCGAGGGTGTTTTGTCCCTGCATGAAGTAGATGTTTCCGATGTCGAAACAGAAGACGGAGGTATAGCGCTGCGAAATCGTGAGCCCCTGCTTGAAGACATCAAGCGCCCCGCTGTAGTCTCCGAGCTGCATGTCGGCGACCCCGAGATACAGATAGACCCGCTCGTCCTGCGGATTCTGATTGAGGGCCCCGAGGAGGGCGCTCTTCGCTCCGGCGGCGTCATTGGCGCGAAGGGCGTCGATCCCCTGCTCGAGGAGCGTCGCGCAAGAGGCCTTCGCCGCAACGAGGGCGAAGATGCATGCGAGGAGCCGCGGAGTCGTTCTCATTGCCTATCTCACCGAAAAGGGTTTGACACCTTTCGCAAATACCACTAATATCTCTACTGAGTCGCGGAGGCCGACGGCCTCCGCCTCATACTCATCCTCGGCATGGGGATGCGGGTCATGACCCTTTTTCCCACTACGTCCCATGGTACCTCGAAAGGGGGAGCAAGTACAGTGTTGCCTTGGCGGAGCCGCGGGGAGAGGAGGGGTTGATGAAGATCCTCTGCATTTCGGACGAGCGCGATACGCTGGTCTACTCGGATAGGGTGAAATCGCGATTCGGGGATGTCGACCTCGTCTTGGGCGCGGGCGACCTTGATCTCGACTACTACAGCTTCATCGTGAGCTCCCTCAACAAGCCGCTGTTCTTCGTGTTCGGAAACCACAACCTCGCAAACATAAGCGACTACCGAAGGGAATATCGAGAGACCTTTGCGAACGACGGCTTTCTCCACCCCCACGAGTTTCAAAGCTACGGCGCGACCTATGTCGGAGGGAAGGTTCTGCGGTTCGGGAACTTGATAATCGCGGGACTTGGTGGTAGTATGAAGTACAATGATGGACAGAATCAGTTCACCGAGACAGGAATGTTCCTCAATGCACTTCGGCTGCTCCCCGCGCTGATCTTCAATCGGATTTTCCATGGAAGGTATGTGGACATTCTCCTCACCCACGCTTCTCCGCAGGGAATACAGGATGGGGATGATCGCCCCCACCGGGGCTTCAAGGTCTTTCTCTGGTTTATGAGGGCATTCAAACCGAGCTTCCTGGTACACGGACACGTCCATCTCTACGACATCAACGCCCCGAGGTTCGCCCGCTACGGGCGCACGATGGTCGTGAATGCCTATGAGCACGTTGTTATCGACACGGAGGCCCCCGATGGGCGAGCCCAACATTGACCATCTTGCTCGAGAGGACTTCAACCGGGCTCGCAGCCGGCAGACCCTCTCGAGAATCCTGAACATCCTCACCCCGGAGCGGCAGGAGCTCCTGTCGCTGCAGGATGTGCGGGATCTCCTCAAGCCGCGGGGCGAGTCCTACGTGGGAATGAAGACCGTTCCGATCGACCTCATTGTCGGAAGCGAGGGGCGCTACAAGGATTTCGACAACACCTTCTTGCCCCGGCACGACTACATCCGCGGGCGGTGGGAGAGCGTCGACAAGGCGCATCTGAAGGACATCATCCTCCCGCCCATCACCCTGTACGAGATCGGGGGAGTGTACTTCGTGCGCGACGGCAACCATCGGGTCTCGGTCGCCCGCGCGCAGGGAGGCGAAGACATCGACGCGGAGGTCATCTCCCTACGCTCGCACATAGCCATCGAGCCCGGCATGTCCCGCCAGGACCTCAAGCGCGCGGTCATCGAATACGAGAAGAAGACCGCATTCGACCGGTCGGAGCTTGGGAAGATCCTCAGCCCCGACGAGCTCAACTTCACGGCAACGGGGCGCTACGAAGAGATCCTCCGCCACATTCTCGTCCACAAGTACTACCTGAATCTGAATCGCAAGGATGAGATACCCTTCGTCGAGGCCGGCAGGTCCTGGTACAACGAGCTGTTCAGGCCCATCGTCGATCTCATCGAAGAGGAGAAGCTCCTTTCGCGCTTCCCCGGGCGAACCGAGGCGGACCTCTATCTCTGGCTCATCCAGCACTGGGACGACCTCAAGCGCAAGTACGGCAACAACTTCTCGCTGAAGGAGGCGGTCCTCGACTACTCGCGCAAGTACGGCAAGAGCCAGTGGCAGCGGCTCTGGGAGGCGGTACGGGCCCGCTTTCGACGCCGAAAGCGGGTCGAGAGCCGCTCCCCGCGACGAAGCTCCTAGCGCCCGGTTCGGAAGGGGCCTAGAACGCGTACGGACCCGAGATTACCCCGCAGCCCAGCTTCTCGTCGTAGGCATAGACAACCAGGGTGGTCGCCTCGGCCTGCAGGACGCTTGTCGTCAGGAGCGAAGCGAGTGCCCAGCGTCCAGGGACGCCGCTCTTCGCGGCAATGAGCTCCCCAACGCGATTGTAGACCCACACGGTCGTGGAAGCAAAGGCGCTTGAGACCTCGAGGGCGCTCGCTCCGATCGCAAGCCTCGGAAAGCTCACCCCCGCTGGGTCCAGCGGTCCGGTGGAAAGGTCGAAGGTGCGCACCGCGCGCTCGCCGGACAGCGCAGTGACCATGACGCGGTAGACGCCGCGGGGAAGCGGCGAGCGATCGTTCATCTCGATCTGATTCGAGCCGACCCAGAGCCGGCCGTCGCGCTCGCTCTTCACCCAGTTCGACGAATCGAGTCGCCAGTAGAGCTCCTGCGCGTCCGAGAGCAGGTAGATCGAGTCGAGGTCCTTGATCCCTCCGTCGGCCCGTACATCTACGAAAAAGCTCAAGGCCTCGCTGATCTGACCGCTGCCGGGATTCCGAACGAGGTTCATCTGCCAGAAGGTGTCGACGACGGAGGGAGGGCTGTTCGCACATCCGGCGAGGAGCGCGAGGGTGCCCGCCGCGAGCACGGTGGAAAGGACGCCGCAACGGGACCTCCTTCCCCCCCCCTCCCGCGCGACCACTAGAGCTTCCCCTCGCGGCCCTTCGCCGGCTGCCACCCCTCGCCCATGCGGGAGAGCTTGCCGCCGCGCTCCAACCGCTCGAGGAGGAAGAGGGCCTGCGGAGAGCCCGACCCGAGGAGCTCGCGCGCCTCTTCCAGCGTGAGGACGGAATCCCCTCGCCCGAGGAGGCGCTGTTCGGCCTCGTCGACGGCCTCCCGCGCGACGTAGCTGCCGGCGATCTCCTCGACGAGCTGTAGCCTTCGGAGCTTGGCGAAAAGCGCCCGCTCGGCCTGCGTGTGCACGCTCGCGACCCGACGCCCCTTCAAGGCTGCCTCCCGAAGGGCCTCAACGCTGCGCCGCTCGTAGGGGGAGAGCGGCAGCTCGCCGTTCGGCGGCAGGAGCACCCCCTTGCTCAAGCGCAGGACTCCCGCGCGCACAAGCTCGGCCGCAACCGAGGCGATCAGCTCCTCGGCGAGTTGGATCTCCCGCGAGACCTCAAGTGGGGTGGCTCCGCCAAAGGCCCGAACGATGCGCGGGACGCGGGAGGAAAGGTGGGCAAGCTCTCCCTCGGAAATGACGATTGATCCCGGGAGCTCCACCCCGCCCAGGGCTCTGCGCCCCTCGAAACTCGCAGGGAGGACGATCCAACCGAGACTGGAGAGCACGATGCGGTAGATCCGAAGGCGGTCGACATCGAAGGGGAGCTCACCGAGCTCGTGAAGCAGGCGCTCGCGCGCCGCCCCGGCGACCTCCCCCGGGAGAACCAGCACCAGATCGCCGAAGCTGTGGGAGCCGGGCTCCAGCGGATGAAGCTGATACCTTCCGCCCGGCACCAGCGGAAGCTCGTCGGAGGCGTCGATGCGGTAGCCACGCCCGGCCGAGCGCACCCGAACGCTTCCCGGCAGCTCGCATCCGAAGAACAGCCCCCCGCGCAGGCGATAGCGCCCCGGAGGGATCCGCACCGAGGCGATGCCGTAGCCGACCCGCCCGCGATAGACTCCCGATCCTCCCGCGATGAGCACCCGCGTTGCATCGACCGCCGAGCGGGGGGCGCCCTTCACGGCGACGAGGTAGCGCTCGTTCGCGAGACGGGTGATGCCCTTGATGCGAACGATGCGAAAACCCGGGTACAGGAGGGCTTCCCCCTCTCGCGGGAAGGGGCGTCCGCGAGGAGCGCAGAGCAGCGTCGGGTACTTTCCGGCATCCCGAGCGCGCTCGGCCTCCCGCACGATCATGCAGGCGAGCTCCAAGGTTATCAATCCATGTGGGCGGCGCTACGAGGAATAGCCCGCTTGTTTCTTCACGGAGTTGGCGTAGATGTTGAAGGCGAGCGCTTTCACCGGATCAGAGAGACCGCGGAAGCGCCGCGCGAAGCGCATCATCTCCTTGACGCTGTACTTGTCGCGGAAGCGCGTGGTTTGATTGACCGCATCGTAGGCGATGTAGTTCGACGGCCACTGGCGATAGAGGCGAATGATGTCTCGGTCAATCGCAAGGGCCACTTCCTTCTCGTCGGCGAACTCCCCGCGCAGCGGCTCGGCGAAGGCGATATGTACCCGTCCCTTGAAGCCGGTAAGCCCCGCGAACATGCTGATGAGGTCCTCGTTCTTGCGCTTCTTGTGGAAGCCGCGCTTCTTCTTCCGATAGAGCTCCCACGCCTTCATGCGATCGCACGGATCGAGCTCGTAGGAGATCGAGACCGGAACGATATTGGCCTGTCGCATGAAGTCCGCGAAGCTCACTCCCTTCTCCCGCTGGGAGAGGTAGAGCATCTTGACGATGGCGGGATTGGTCTCGTCGTTTCCGTCCTTGGCGCGCCCCTCCCTCTGAGCGATCCAAACCGAGTTGCCCGCTTGGGTCGTCTGCCAGATGTAGCGGGAGAGTTGATACCAGGCCTTGATCTGCTCGCGCGGCGGAAGATTGCGGCGGACGATGATTCCCTTGTTGACCCGAATAAGGTCGGAGACGAACTCGTTGACCAGGAGATTGTCGCCGAAAGCGATTTCAGCGATGTTGAGATCGGCATGGCTCAGGAGGTAGTTGATCAGGGCGGAGTCCAGGGTAATATCACGATGATTGCTGATGTAGATGTAGGACTGGTCGCGGCGGAGGTGGTCTGTGCCGGAGGTGCTGAGCCCCTCGGTCGTTTTTTCGACGATCTTCTGGAGAATCTGGCCTACGATGAGCTTCCGCTGGAACTCATCGACCGTCTTCATCGACAGCAGGCGCTTTCGTACATTGGCCTTGACGATCGGATCGATGAAGGGGTGTAGGATCTTCGGGCAATGGGGCCAGAGGATAGTCCGCGCGCCTGAGACAAGCCACTTGTTTCGTGATATTCGGTCCAGTACCGAAGGAAGCTCGGCATCGTTGTACGGTCGGATGTCGTCGAACTCGTCACTCATATCCCCCACCCCTGCTTCGGAGGTGAATTCTAACCCGTTTTTAGCCGAAAGTAAACAATCCCGAATTCAAGTACGCTTATCGACCAAGCCTGACGGCGGAGCTTGCGCTATCACCCCCTAGGTTAAAGGGTCGAGGAGGCCAAGGGTTACAGTCCTGGAACTCGGCGAGATGAAGATTCCGGCCCCGAGAGGCTAGCAGGGTGCTGACAAACTCAAAGGCGCCTGCCAAAACGGCGTTTTCTCGAACCAACTTGGGGCAAGAAGCTCAACCGAAAACCCCCTCTTGGCAGCGGTCAATCACTTTGTCAGCACCCTGCTAGTTCACCCCGACGAGGCTGCGGATGTAGTGCCCCCGCTCGAAGAGCTCCGGGTTCGCGCTTCGTCCCTTGCTCAGAAGCCCCGTAAAATCCGAAGGAGACGCGAAGGCGTGGCGATCCATCCAGGAGGAGAGCTCGGAAAGGATCGTCTGGAGATAGTCGATTCCATTCTCGAACAGGGTCGTGCACAGCTCGGCGACCTTGGCGCCCGCAAGCAGCTGCTTGATGACCCCCGTGGAGTCGTGGATGCCGGTGTTGGCGGCAAAGTCGACGGCGACTGCGCTGGAAAGGAGGGCGATCCACTGCAGGGAGAAGGGCATCTCCTTGTCGCTGGAAAAAAGCTTGGCGGGAACGACCTTCACTGCCTCGATGTCGATCTCCGGCCGGTAGAAGCGATTGAACAGGGTGATCCCGTTGGCACCCGCCTTCCGCAGCTCCTCGGTCATCGCGGCGAGACCGGTGAAATGGGGCCCCAGCTTCACGGCGACGGGAATCGCGACCGACTTTCGCACTCGCCGCACGATATCGAGGTAGCTCTTCTCGATCTCCCGCGCGCTGACGAGGGGGTCGGAGGGCAGGAGGAAGACATTGAGCTCGAGGGCGTCGGCCCCCACCCCTTCGAGCCTGCGGGCGTAGCTTGTCCACGATCCGGGAGAGACGCAGTTCACGCTCGCGATGATCGGGATCTGGACGCGCTTCTTCACGTCCTCGACGAGCTTCAGGTAGTCGTCGAGGAAGTAGCTCGATCCCATCCCTTTGAACAGGTCATGGGCCTCGGGATGAGCGGTTGTGTCGAGCTTCGCCGCCAATCGGTCGGTCTCTTGGAGGATCTGCTCCTCGAAAAGCGACTTCAGCACCACGGCGCCCGCGCCCGCCTTTTCGCAGGCGACCACCTTCTTCACCGAGCCGGTGAGGGTCGAGCTCGCCACAACGAGGGGGTTTCGCAGCCTCAGTCCCATGAAAGTTGTAGAAAGATCGCTCATCTGTCGCTATCCATGTGTGTCGCACAGCCTATGCCGGGCAGGCAGGCGTGTCAAGTTTCGGAGGGATTCCGCCGCCACCGAACGATCGGACGCCTCGCGGCGAGCACCTCATCGACCCGGCGCACCGGTGTCGCGGTGGGGGCCGCGCGCAGAAGGGAGGGGTTCTCTCTCGCGTCGCGCACGATCTCACCCATGATCTCGACGAAGGCGTCGAGCCCCTCCTTCGACTCGCTCTCGGTCGGCTCGATCATCAGAGCCTCGCTTACCACGAGGGGGAAGTAGATCGTGGGAGGATGGATCCCGTAGTCGAGAAGGCGTTTGGCAACGTCGAGAGCCGTCACCCCGCACTCGTCCTTCAGGCGTCGGGCGGAGAGGACCAGCTCGTGCTTGCACAGTCCGGGATACGGCAGCTCCAAAAGCCCCGCGAGGCGCTCCCTGAGGTAGTTCGCGTTCAGCACGGCTCCCTCCGAGGCGGCCGAAAGCCCGTCGGCGCCCAAGGCGAGGAGATAGGCGTAGGCGCGGATCAGCACCCCGATGTTGCCGTAGAACCCCGAGACGCGCCCGATCGAATCGGGACGATCATAGTCAAGAAGGTAGCGGCCTTCGCGCGAGGCGATATCGGGCGCAGGGAGAAAGGGCCGCAGGGCCTCCGTCACGAGGACCGGGCCGGCTCCCGGCCCGCCGCCGCCGTGGGGAGTGCCAAAGGTCTTGTGGAGGTTGAGGTGCACGACGTCGAAGCCCATGTCGCCGGGGCGGGCCTTGCCCATGACGGCGTTGAGGTTGGCTCCGTCGTAGTAGAGGAGTCCACCCGCGGCATGCACCCGGCGCGAGATCTCGAGGATGTCCGGCTCGAAGAGCCCGAGGGTGTTCGGGTTGGTGAGCATGATTCCGGCCAGGCGCTCATCGAGGTGCGGCGCTATCTCATCGAGCGAAACGACCCCGGCGCTGCTTGAGCGCAGCTCCACCACCTCGAAGCCGGCGAGATGGGCCGATGCCGGATTCGTGCCGTGGGCGGAATCCGGAACGAGGATCTTGGTGCGCCCCTGCTCGCCGCGCTTCGCGAAGTAGGCGCGGAAGAGCTTCATCCCGGTGAACTCCCCGTGGGCCCCTGCGAAGGGCTGGAGGGTGCCCCAATCCATGCCCGTGATCCTGCACAGCCTCGCCGTGAGCTCGTGCAGCAGGGCGAGGATCCCCTGCAGCCCCTCCTCCGGCTGCAGAGGGTGAACCGCGGTGAAGCCGGGCAGGCGCGCGACCTGCTCCTCGATCTTGGGGTTGTACTTCATGGTGCAGGAGCCGAGGGGATAGAACCCGAGGTCCACGCCGTAGCTGCGCCGAGAGAGATTGACGTAGTGGCGCACCACCTCAACCTCCGAGAGCGCAGGCAGGCCGATCGGCGCCTTTCGGCGAAGGCTCTCCGGCAGCACGGCGCCGGCAACTCCGGTGTCGGGCGGCGGAAAACGGTAGCCCACCCTCCCCTCCCGCGACCGCTCGAACAGGAGCGGGAAATCGCCGGCGCCGCTCATCGAAGCGCCTCCTGCATGGCCGCGACGTAGCGGTCGAGCTCCGAGCGCGTCCGCTTCTCGGTGACTGCCACCGTGAGGAGGCGGGGATCGCTCCCTGGACGCAGCCGATCGAGCGCCACCCCGCCGAAAATCCCGGCCGGCTCCATGCGGGCGAGCACCACGCGCGCCGAACGCGGCAGGCGGAGGGTGAACTCGTTGAAGAAGGGTCTCTCCGCATAGGGCGCAAGCCCCAGCTCAGCGGACAAGCGGGCGCAGAGATAGCCGGATTTCTCCCGGTTGAGCGCCCCCATCGCTCGCAACCCCTCCTCGCCAACCGTCGCGAGATAGACGGCGTTCCCGAGGGCGATGAGGGCCTGATTGGTGCAGATGTTCGAAGTCGCCCGCTCCCTACGGATGTGCTGCTCGCGCGCCTGCAGGGTGAGAACGAAGGCGCGAGCCCCCTCGCGGTCGACCGTCTGACCGACGATGCGCCCAGGCATCTTGCGCAGGAGCGCCTCCGAGGCGGCGATGTAACCGGCATTCGCCCCGCCCAAGGTTGGGGGAAAGCCGAAGACCTGGGTATCCCCCACGGCGACATCGGCCCCCCATTCTCCCGGGGAGCGTACGAGTGCGAGGCTCATCGGGTTCGCCGAGAGCACGAAGAGCGCGCCCGCCTCGTGGATCGCCTCGGCGAAGCCGCTGTAGTCCTCCAGATAGCCGTAGAGGTTGGGCGACTGCACGATGACCGCCCCGACGCTCTTGTCAAGGAGAGGACGAAGGCGCTCGAGGGGGACGGTCCCATCCTCTTCGGGGATCGCAACGAGCCGGATCCCGCGGTCCGCAAAATAGGTGGCAAGCAGGCGCCGAGTGTAGGGATGGAGCGTCGAGGAGTAGAGGATGGTCTGCGCTCCCCGCTGGGAGGCAAGGCCCATCGCGCACGCCTCTGCCGCCGCGGTAGCGCCGTCGTAGAGCGAGGCGTTCGAGACCTCAAGCCCGGTGAGCTGGCAGATCATGGTCTGAAACTCGAAGATCGCCTGGAGAAGCCCCTGGGAGAGCTCCGCCTGATAGGGGGTGTAGGCGGTGGAGAACTCCGAGCGTCCGATGATGTGTCCGACGGTCGCCGGCACGATGTGGTCGTAGCAGCCGCATCCAAGAAAGGAGACCTTGTCGACGGTGTCGGCCTCCGAGAGCTCGCGCAGGCGGCGCTCGACCTCGAACTCCGAGAGCCCCGGCGGAAGGTCGATGCCCCCACGTTCGCGAATCGAACGGGGGATGTCCGCGAAGAGCGCGTCGATGCTCGGGACGCCGATCGTCCGCAGCATCTCGGCCACTTCACCTTCGTTGTGGGGCAGGTAGGGATTGCTCATCGACGGGTGACTCCTACGCGCCTTCGGCGATCAGCGCCTCATACTGGGCACTCGAAAGAAGATCGGCGAGCTCCGGGGGATTGGTCATCTCGATGACGAAGACAAACGCCTCGTAGGGCTTCTGGTTGAGAAGCTCGGGGGTCCTGTCGAGGCTCTCGTTCACCTCGACGATCCGCCCCGAGAGCGGGGCGTAGATCGGCGACGAGGCCTTTACCGATTCGACCGTGCTCGCCTCCTCCCCGCGCGCCACCTCGACGCCCACGTCCGGGATCTCGACGAAGACGACGTCGCCGAGCGACTCCTGGGCGTGGTCGGTGATCCCGACGCGAGCCCGGCTCCCTTCGACCCGGACCCATTCATGATCCTTGGTGTAGCGTAGGTCACTTGGATTGCTCATTATCCGCTCGCCTCCTCCTGTAGAAGGGCGTTCTCACAATGCGGGCGCGCTTGCGCTTGCCGCCAATCTCGATTTCGATCTCGCTTCCGATGCCCGACCGCTCCCGCGAAACGAGAACAAGCCCGATGAAGGTATCGAGGGTCGGGGAGCGCTCCCCGCTCGTCACGAAGCCGATCTTTTCGCCCCCGGCGTAGACCGGGTATCCGTGGCGGGGAACCCCCCGGTCGATCATCTCGCAGCCCCGAAGCACCCGGGGAAGCCCCCTTTCGGCCAGGGAGCGGAGCGCCTCCCGCCCGCAGAACTCCCCCTTCTCGAGCCGTACGAAGCTCGCGAGGCCTGCCTCGAGCGGCCCGATCGAGGCGTCAAGCTCCTGGCCGTAGAGGGGCAGCCTCGCCTCGATGCGAAGCGAGTCACGCGCCGCCAGCCCGCAGGGCAGTGCCCCGCGAGGCTCGCTCGCCGCGAGGATCGCTCGCCACAATTCGGAAGCCCGATCCGCGGCGACGAACAGCTCGAAGCCGTCCTCCCCGGTGTAGCCCGTGCGCGCGACGGTCACCTCGATGCCCGCGAGCAGCACCCCGGCGCGAAAGCGGAAGGAGGGGATCTCGGCGAGATCGGTTGCAGTGAGACCCGACAGCCAGGCCTCGGCCTTCGGCCCCTGAAAGGCAAGGAGCGCGATCTCCTGCGATCGGTCGGCGATCCGCTCGACCGCCGCGCGCGCAGGCCGGCTCTCGTCGCGCATCCAGGCAAGATCCTTCGCCCTGTTTGCGGCGTTCACGACCACCATGAAGCGATCGACGGCGAGGCGGTAGATGATGAGGTCATCGATGGTGCCCCCGTCCGGGGCGCACATGGGGCTGTAGAGCGCCTGGCCCACCTCCATTCCCCGAACGTCGTTGGTGACCAGCCAGTCGAGGCCCTCGGCGCTTCCCTCACCCTCAAAGAAGAGCTCCCCCATGTGCGACACGTCGAAAAGCCCGGCGGCCTCGCGCACCCGGCGATGCTCGGCAAGGATGCCGGCAGAATAATTGAGCGGCATCTCCCACCCGGCGAAGTCGATCATCTTGACTCCCGGATAGGAGGAATAGATCTCGTAGAGGGGCGTGCGCACGGCGTACCTCACAGCAGATAGGGCACGCGCAGGTTGTAGCCCTTGTAGACGACGAAGGTCTCCACCGACTGAACCTCCGTGATCTTCGCAACCTCCTGGGTGTAGAACTCCAGGAGCCCGAACTCCTCGTTGATGAGGACCTCCAGGATGAGGTCGTAGCGCCCCGTGACGACCGCCGCCGAGATCACTCCCTTGAGCTTCGAAAACTCCTCTCCCTTGCGCACGAGATCGACGGTCGCAAGGCGTACCCCCACGAAGATGACCCGGTGGCCTTCGACGGCCGCCGGGTCGACAAGACCGCAGATCTCGAGAATCCCCTCTTCCGTCATCCGGTTGACCCGCGAGCGCACGGTGTTCTCGGCGACCGCAATCTCGTCGGCGATCTCCTTGAACGAGCGCCGCCCGTCTCGCAGCTGCCGGATGATCTTGAGGTTCGTCTCGTCGATCCGCATCCACCCCCCTTACCGATGTCCGGCGGCAAACTCTTTCATGAAGGAGGCCAGCTTCTCGGCGCCCGCGAGGGACATGGCGTTGTAGATGGAGGCCCGGATCCCGCCGACGCTGCGGTGCCCTTTTAGCCCGATCATTCCCTCTTGGGTCGTGCGGGCGACAAACTCCTTCTCAAGCTCCGCGCTCGGAAGGCGGAAGACCACATTCATCCGCGAGCGATAGCGCGCGTCGACCGGGCAGCGATAGAACCCCCCGCTCTGATCGATCGCCTGGTAGAGGGCGGATGCCTTGCGCTCGTTTGTCTCCTGGAGCTTGCGGACCCCTCCCTGCTCCTTCGCCCATTCGAGGACGAGCTTCATCGCGTAGACTGCGATGACGGGCGGGGTGTTGTAGAGGGAGTTGCTCTCCGCGTGG
>DAHVAK010000128.1 GCA_027314665.1 Spirochaetales bacterium | reverse complement strand
CGCCATCCCCGGCGCGCGGGGTCCGGCAGGGCCCGCCGCGCCGAGACCGCGAGGAGCTGCCGGACCGCGCGCGCCGCCTTCACGGGGGCCGGCTGAAGCAGCCGCACGAGGGCGCGCCCCGCGAAGGCGGCTGCCGCGAGGAGCGCGGCGGCCCCGGGGATGGCGAGAAGCAGAAGGGGCAGGCCCTGCGGCGCCTGCGGCGGATGCTCAGGCGGGGCGATCCTTCCGGCCATGGCGGCCTCGAGCTGGCGGAGGGTGTAGGCGTCTCCGCTCGGGTTGTAGCGCTGCCAGTAATCGGGCTGCGCGAGGGCGGAGGGCTCCATGGGAGGGGTTGCCTCTTCGGTCACCCATCGCCCGTCCAGCCAGGACTCGGCCCAGGCGTGGGCGCTCATCCCGGTGACGATTGTCTGCGGGGAGTCTTGCGGGAGGTTCACGAGAAAGCCCGTCACGTAGCGCGTGGGAATCCCGGCGAGGCGAGCGAGCACGACGAAGGAGGATGCGAATTGGACGCAGTAGCCCTTCCGCGTCTTGAACAGGAAGTTGGCCACCAGATCCCCCCCCGGTGGGGGCTTGCTGGTCTCGAGGGAATAGGTGCAGCGCTCGGCGAGGTAGCGCTTAATTGCGGAGAGGGTCTCCGCTCGGCTGCGGTCGCGCGAGAGCGCGTGGGCAAGCGCAACGAGCGCGGGAGGAGGCTTCTCGACGGCGAGATCATCGGGCAGGTCGGGAAGGTCGGGCCCGAAGGGAGAGGAGCCTCCCCGCTCCTCAGTGACGACGCTTCCCGCGAGGAGGGGACTCTCGAGGAGAAAGCCGGTCGACAGGCCCGCTTCGGATAGGGCGAGGGGGCCGAGCGGCCCCTCGCCTGCCGTCGCGTATCCGGCTCGCTCGGGCGACACAGAGGCAGCCTCCGAGGGAAGCGGGGCCTGCTCCACGACGAAGCCGGTCGTCTCGAGGGTGGAGGGGAGGGCCGGAAAGAAGTCGACCAGGAGCTTGATCCGGGCCTCGGGTCTGCCGGGAACCCCGAGCCGCTCGCTCCCTGCGGAGGAGCCGATGCGAAGCTCTCGCGCGGCGGCCTTGCCTGCTTCCTCGGCAGCGCCGCTCGCCTCCCAACCCTCCCCGGAATAGCTGTCGTAGACCGCGGTCCGAAGGTAGAGGGTCTCGCCGGGCTTCGCCCTAACCTCGAAGACGGGGCGCTTGGTGAGCGCCGGACGCCCGCCGATCGATTGGCCGGGGAAGGAGTAGCCGTAGCCGGGAAGCCCGTAGAGGAAGGGAAAGGAGGGAAAGAGCCGCGCGACGAGCGGGCGGAGATCGAGGGCGAAGGGGGCCTCGAAGAACGGGTTGGCAGGCTTGAGCGGATAGAACAGCGCGGATAAGACGAGAGCCGCCCCGACCACCTCGATCGTCGGAAGCAGCCGCCTGCTGCCCCTTCCCGCCGCACGCAGGGAGCGGTAGCCGAAGGCGACTCCCACCGCGGCAAGGGAGGCGAGGGAAAGCTCCCAGCGCCCGAGAATCACCCCGGCGAGGAAGAGGGCGACGACGAGGCTGTCGGCCAGGACCGGCAAGGGATCGCTTCGAAGCAGGAGGAGCGCTCCGGAGAGCGCCGAAAAGAGGGCGATGATCGCGGCGAAAAGGTAGGAGATTACCCCCGAGGCGCCCCCCTCCCGCGCCACCTTGAGCCAGGCGACGACCGTCGAGGCGGGGGTGATGTCGAGGCCGGCGAAGACAAGCAGAGCGCCAAGGACAAACCAGGCGGCGAGCGCTGCGCCGGTCGCCCGCCGGAAGGAGCCTCCCTTCGGCCCGAGGGCGCGCGCCGGAGTATCCCGGTGCAGCCCGATCGCGCGGGCGGCGGCAAGCAGATAGGCTGCCGTGCAGTACACCAAGATCGCTCCCTCCGGCCCCTGCGGGCGCAGGAGCGCTACCGCCGCGAGCGACGGAAGGAGGCTCACCGCGAGGGACAGGAGGAGCCGCACCCCAAGGGCCTTCCTGCTCATCCTTCGATGTCCTCCCGAATCGTGTCGGCGCCCTGGACCAGGATGAGCCTTCCCCCCCGCTCGCGAATCGCGTGGAAGTAGGGGTCATAGCGGCTCCGCGCTTCGGGCGGAAGGCCGTGGAGGTTGACGATGGCGCCTACCGGTCGGATTTCGCCGGGCAGGACCAGGTCGAGGATATCGGGATCCGGAAGATGGGTCACGAAGAGGATCGATCCGGCAGCGGCGCCGGCGCGCCGATCGGAGCGGAAGAGCTCGACCGGGGAGGGGAAGGAACCGAAGAGGAGATTGATCGTCTCGTGGTGGAACTGCGCGAAGCGCTCGCCGCGCGCGCTGTGGAAGGTGTAGACGTCGCGCGCGAGGGCCCGTACGGTCACCGGGACTCCGGAGCGGACGAAGTAGTGAACGAGGGCGACCACGACCTCCACCGAACAGTCCTCCCGCTCCAGCAGCAAGGGGCTCACCGCCTCCCGGCGGCGCAGGTCGAGGTAGATGGTGATGCCGGGCTCCGAGGAGCGGCGGTACTCCTTGAGGAAGGGCAGTCCGGTGGAGAGGTACTTCCTCCACGCAATGTCGCGAACCGGCAGACCGGCTCGGTAGTCGACGAGCCCCTCGAAGAGGGAGCGGTCGACCTGCAGGCCCGAGGAGACGAGGCCGCTGGTCGCTTCGGAGCGGCTTCCCACGAAGGGCGGGGTAAGCGTGATGATCCGCGGGTAGACGTAGAAGGTGCGATGGTAGGCGGGGCGGAGAACCTCGATCCAGCCGGAGAGGCTGCGAATGGCGATCGACTCAAGCCCCACCGTGTAGATCCCGCGATAGGGGCAGCGGATCGCGTAGCGCTCCTCGTAGGTCTCGTTTCCCGCGAAGCAGCGGCGCAGGTCATGCAGCTCTGTGGCGACGGCGGGATGGACGGTCTTGAAGTGAAGGCTCACCACCGCCGAGGCGATGGGGCTCTCGTTGGCGAGGGCGAGGCGATAGGCGATGGTCTCTCCCTTGACCGGATGCTCGTTGTCGAAGTGCTGATAGAAGCGAAGGCGAAAGAGGGTTGCCAGCACCTGGAGGAGCTCGAGGAGCGGCAGGAACAGCAGCAGGAGGTAGAGGAAGCTGAAGATGCGGGAGACGAAGTAGCCGGCGAGGTAGACAAGGAACAGAACGAAGAGGTAGGCGAGGGCGGCCTTCCAGGCGATCCGGATCGGGGCGACCCGCTTCTCCCTGGCCGGCTGGGAGGCATCCGCGGGACGCGTCGCTTTGCCTCTGCGCCGTCCGACGGCGCTACTCGTCGTTGGAGAGGAGGACCTCGTCGTTCTCGAAGGTTTCATGGCGGATCCGGTGGAAACGCTCGACGAGCTTCTCAACGGTCAGCTTCTCCTTCTCCTCGCCCTCGACATCGTAGATGATCTCGCCCTTGTCCATCATGAGGAGACGATTGCCGTACTTGATCGCATGACTCATGTTGTGGGTTACCATCATCGCGGTGAGGTGGTACTCCTTGATGTAGTGCGTCGTGAGATCGAGGACCACCTGCGCGTTTTTCGGGTCGAGGGCGGCGGTGTGCTCGTCGAGGAGTATCAGCGCCGGCTTGGCAAGGACCATCATGAGCAGGGTGAGCGCCTGCCGCTGTCCTCCGGAGAGGAGGCCCGCGTTGTCCTTGAGCCGACTCTCGAGGTTCATCTGGAGGGTCGAGAGCTGCTCTTTGAAGAACTCGCGCTTTGCCCGGTTCAGGCTGAACCGCAGGCCCTTAAAGCCCTTGCGGCTCGCGATGATCATGTTGTCTTCGAGGGCCATCCGAGAGGCCGTTCCGAGGAGAGGGTTCTGAAAGATGCGCCCGATGTAGCGCGCCCGCTTGTACTCGGGGTCTCTCGTCACGTCGCGCTCGCCGATGTGGATGCGCCCCTGCTCCGGTCGTGCGCTTCCCGCTATCAGATTGAAGAGAGTCGTCTTGCCCGCCCCGTTGCTTCCGATAATCGTGATGAAGTCGTGCTCCTTGACGCTGAGCGAGAGGTTGCGAAGGGCGACATTCTCGTCCGGAGTCCCGCGGTTGAAGATGACCGTCGCCTTCTCGATGCGGATCATACCTTCACCTTGAAGCGTATTTTGCGAAACTGAGTCACCGCAAGCGATGCGATGATCAGAAGCCCGGTGATCAGCTTCAGGTCGTTGGGAGTCATGTTGATATAGTAGCCGTAGAAGCGCCCGATGTACATGATCGCGCGAAACAGGATGGATCCGAGGAGGGCGCGGAGGGTGAGGATCCCAATTCGGTTGGATCGGAGAAGGAACTCCCCGATCATTACCGAGGCTAGCCCGGAGACCACGATTCCCTGGCCGAGATTGATGTCGGCGAATCCCTGATATTGGGCGGCAAAGGCCCCGGAGACAGCCACGAGCCCGTTGGAAAGGCCGACGCCGATCAGCTTCAGGGTCTCCGGATTTACCCCGGTCGCGACCACCAATTGTTCATTGTTGCCCAGTGCGCCCAACGAGATACCGAGGTCGGTGCGAAAAAAGAGGTCGAGGAGCAGCATGATCGCGATGGTGACGACCGCAAAGAAGATCAGCGTCGACCAATCGGAGGACATCACACCCTTGGTCCATCCGGTGACGTCGGTGAGAATCGTGTGCACGCGCAGGAGGGGAACGTTCGCGCGATTCTGTAGGACGCGGATGTTCACCGAATAGAGCATGGTCATCGTGAGGATTCCAGCGAGAAGGTTCGGCACCTTGAGCTTGTTGTGGATGAGCGCGGTGACGCACCCCGCGAGGAAGCCTGCGACGAAGGAAATGAGCAGGGCGAGCTCGAGGTTGTAGCCGTGGATGATGAGCGTCGCCATCACCGCGCCGCCGAGGGGAAAGGAGCCGTCGACGGTGAGGTCGGGGAAGTCCAGGATCCGGAAGGTAATGAAGACTCCCAGAACCATGATGCCGTAGATGAAGCCTTCGGTGAGTATTCCCTGAATTATGAGCATGAGTGCGCGCTCCGCTTGCTTCCGTCAGTCGTCGCCCATGAAAGGACCGCTTCGAGGCGGCCATAGGGAGAACCCCGCGACCGCCGCTCGAGTCCTTGAGGGTTCGGACGGCGGTTCGCGAGGCTCGCTACGAGCGCTACTGACCCTTTTTCGTCAGCTGTCCGTTTTGGACGATCTCGTTCGCCGAGTCGATGACGCTCTTGGGGACGGTAAGGCCCAGCTCTTTCGCCACATCGAGGTTGATAAGAAGATCGACGTCCGAGGGATCGGTCATATACTTGGTCGGGATCTCGGAAGTCTTCTTGCCGTGGAGAATCTCGACGATCATCCGGCCGGTAGCCCTTCCCAGCTTGTAGTAGTCGAAGCCCCATGCCGCGAGAACGGGCAGGGAGGCGGCGGAGCTCGGATCGGCCGACATCACCGGCACCTTTGCCTTCATCGCCACGTCGAGCAGCGAGGGCAGGGCGGAGACGACGGTGTTGTCAGTGCTGACGTAGATCCCGTCGACCCTTCCCACGATCGCCTGGGTGGCCTGCATCACCTCCGCCGAGGTGGATACGGTCTGGGTGATGAACTCGATCCCGAGCTGATTGCACGCCGCCTTCGCCAGCTTCGCGAGCGCAACCGCGTTGGACTCGCTGCTCGTGTAGACCATGCCGAGGCGCTTGATCGGCTTTATCTTCATGAGCAGCTCGATCTGCTCCTTCACCGGGGTGAGGTCGGAGACTCCGGTTACGTTCGCCCCCCCGTGGGTCGTCGAGGAGACCAGCCCCGCCCCGACCGGATCGGTCACGGCGGAATAGACGATTGGGATGTTCTTGATCTTGTTCACGAGGGCCTGCGCGGTTGGAGTGGCGATCCCGACCGCGAGGGTCACGTGCTCCGACTCGAACTTGTCTGCAATCTGAGCGGCGGTGTTGACGTCGGCGTTTGCGTTCTGCAGATCATAGCTTGCGTCGATGCCTTCGGCCTTGAGCTCGTCCTGAATCCCCTTCTCGACGGCGTCGAGCGCGGGGTGAGTAACGAACTTGGAGATTCCGATGAGAGGCCTCTGAGGGGTGGCGGCCTCCGATTGACCCTTCGCAAAGAGGGCGGTTGCCGAAAACGCGAAGAGGCACAGCACGGTTGCTGTCAGCAGCTTCTTCATACCTTGCTCCTTTTGGGGGGGGAAATGGTCCAGGTCCGGGGTGCCCGCGAACACGTGGTGCCGGCCGTCCGGCGTCCGGGCCAAGACTTACCTAAGAGTAGGGCGATTCCGCGAAAAATGCAAGCGAGCCGTGATCCCTTCCGCGGCGCCGAGGGCTGCTTCGTTGACAAAGGCATCCGGTCATGGTAGCGGTCGATCCTATGAAAGAGCAACGGATCGTCATTACCGGCTCGTCGCGCGGGCTCGGGCTCGCGCTTGCCGATGAGTTTCTCTCGCGGGGCTGCGCGGTTGCGGTGTCGGGCAGCAGTCAGGCCTCCACGGAAGCGGCTGTGCGCGCGTTGAAGGAAAAGTATCCTTCGGCAAGGATCGAAGGGATCGCCTGCGACGTGCGCAGGCTCGAGGAGGTCGAGAGGCTGTGGGAGCGGGCTCGGCAGCTCTTCGGGGGGGTGGATCACTGGATCAACAACGCGGGCGTCGGCCAGGCGATGCTCCCCATCTGGGAGATCGAGTCGGAGGAGATGGAGAATATCACCCGGACCGACATCCTGGGGGTGCTCTACGGGGCGCGCGTCGCGATGCGCGGCATGGCGGAACAGGGCGCCGGATTCATCTGGTTCATGGAGGGACACGGCTCCGACGGGAGGATCATGAAGGGGCTGTCGGTCTACGGGACGGCTAAGAGGGCCCTGCGCTACCTTGCGGCGGCCCTCGCCGTGGAGGCGCGCGGGACCGGGGTGGCGGTCGGGACCTTGAGCCCCGGCATCATGATCACGGAGTTCACGATGGGGCGGATCGACCGTTCGGATGCCGCCGTCTGGCAGCGAACGAAGAGGATCTTCAACATCCTCGCGGACAAGCCCGAGACGGTTGCCTCCTTCCTCGTTCCGCGCATCCTCGCTTCCCACGCGAACGGGAAGCACATCGCCTGGCTCACCGGGCGCAAGATCCTCGTTCGCTTCCTTGCCGCCCCCCTTCTGAAAAGGCGCGTGATCGAGGAGTAGCACGCCGACGGGCGAGGAGGCGGGGGCATAGTCGGCGCGCTATCGCCTCGCGGCGCCTTCGAGGACGGCGAGCCGCTCCTGCGCCAGGGCGTAGGGTCCCGCGGGATCAAGCAGACCGTGGTGGGGGTCGGTGACGCGCTTGTAGTAGGCGATCGCCGCCCGCGGCACCCCGCAGTGCTCGGCAATCAACCCCAGCACGTACCAGTCCTCCGGCTGAATCGCCAAGTGGCCCGAAAGCTTCAGATCCTTCAGGAGGGTCTTGTAGGCCTGCTGGCAGTTGCCGCGGGCGGCATAGAGCGCGGCAAGGGTGTTGAGCTCCGCTCGATCCTTGGAGTGGGTGAGGCTCACCGCCCTGCGGGCCTCCTCGAGCATCCTCTGCGGCACCGGCGGGAAGAAAAGGGCGGCCCAGGCCCGCTCGTTGTAGTCGACAGAGGTGACGGTGTGATCGTGGATCCGCTGTTCGAGAAGCGAATCGAGCTGCGCGGGCGAAAGCTGGGCGGGGATGTTGGTCACGGCGAGCACCATCGCGTTCTTGACCTTCGGGTGCCGTGCGAGCCACTCGCGATCGAGCTTCCCGGCCTCGGTGCCCCTGCCCGCCGCTATGAGGCTTGCGTGATAGAGGCCGAATGCGATGTCCGAGTTGGGCAGGTCCCTGTTGAGCTCCTCGGCGAAAGGAAGGGACTCGCCCTCCCGGCCGGGGGAGTTGAGATACGCCGAGACGAGCGCCTCGTCGATGCGGTCCCGAACCATGCCGCTCGTCCCGGAGCGGGCCTGCAGGAGCGTCTCGTAGGCGCGGCGGGCATAGCTTCCCTCACCGTAGGCAAGGAGGGAGGCTGCCGCGAGGAGCGCGTTCTTCCGGTTGGGGCCCCAGAACCACTGCGCGGGCGGCTCGGCAAGCGGGTCGGCCCCCTTCTCGGCGGGCTTCTTCGCGCTCGCCATTGCCCAATCGAGCCACTGATCGGCCGCGGACGTTCGGCCCTCCTGGAGGAAGTCGAGAACCTGCACGCCTATGGATACGGGAACGTCGCTGGTTGCCGCCATCTTTAGGCCTCCCGCCGTGCGGATCAGATAGACATCCGAGGCGTTCAGGTCGAGGCCGAAGGTGCCTTTCGCGCTCGTGATCTTGACGCGGTAGCCGGTTTCCGGGGTTCCAGCGACCTTCAGGCGCAAGGCGGGAAGGGCTAGGTCGAGCAGGACCGAGGCGAAAATCCCACTGCTTCTCTCCTCATCGCGGACCGAAGCGATGTTGTAGTCGAAGGATCCCTTCGCTCCCGGCGCGGTCGAGAGATCGAAGAGGGTTGGCGTCATCATCGACTTCAGGCGCGAGAAATGGCCGGGCTCCGTGCGCAGGAGCGTCGCGAAGAAGCCCTGCACGAGGCCCGCCGGATCATTGGCGTCGAAGCGATAGGCATCGACACGCTTCGCCTTGGCGAGAAGCGCAAGCAGGAGCTTGGTATCCTTTGGCCGGGGAATCCCGTCCGTGGCCACCTGAAGGAGCTCCTTGCTCTCGGGATACCTCCGGAGCTTGAGCAGCGTCAGAGCCGCCTGAGCGAGAACCGTGCGCCGCGTTTCGTCGGGATAGATCGCGGCCGATCGGGCGAGCGCCGCGTCGAGGCCTCGCTGAAAGAAGTCGCAGAGCGTGAGGTAGTAGTCCCGCTTCTGATCCGAGGAAATGGTCTGCGCGACCTCCCGCAGCTTCGCCCAGTCGCGAGCCCAAAGGAGGGCATTCCAGTAGTGAGGTTGCTCCCGGTTCCACGAATCGGTGTTGCGTAGCTGTTCGAAAAGGGCGACGGCCTTCGCCATGTCCGAGCCGGGACCGTAGCGCACCCCGTCGGCATTGAGCTCGTAGATATGCGCGAGGTCGATCTTGTAGTCCGAATCGGACGGATCGAGCTCGATCGCGCGCTGGTAGGCGGCGATGGCTCCCGTCCGATCGTAGAAGGGACCGTGCAGGCGCCCGGCACGGTCATGCTCGAGGACATAGCCGAGGGTGACGAAGCTCTCGGCGCTCTTCGGCGCCTCCTTGACCGCGGCTCGGATTACCGCACGTGCCTTCTCCTGCAGCCCCGCCTCGAGCAGGGCCCGCGAATAGCGGATGAGCTGGATCGGCCTTCGTGGGTCGGCCGCGATGAGTCGGCGATAGGACGCGAATGCCCTGCCATACTTCCCTTGCGCCATCAGCGTCGCGCCGTCCAAATCGAAGTTGATGATGACAAGATCTCGCTTCAGGTAGGCGGTCAGGGCCTTCCTGGTCGCCTCGAACTCGGCCGGCGTGAGGCGCCGATTGCCGGAGTCGAGCGACAGATCCGCCTCGACTGCCTTGTCGGCCAGGAGGGAATAGCTCACCGAGAGGCTCATGGTCCCGAGGTGCTCCTCGTCGTCTCGGGGAAGGGGTTCCGCGGTGAATCCGAGCGGAGGATGGATGATGTAGCGAATCGTCTCGACGATCGGCTGGGCGAAAATGAAATCCCCCTTCCGCGGAGCACGCTCCCTCTCGCTCAAGATGTCCGGGAGCCAATCAGACAGCGAGTCCGTGGCGATCGCCGCTTGGGCGAGACTCCTTCCGGTGTAGCCTCGACCCGCCTTCCCGATGACGAGGTCGATCGCAAAGGGCTTCGAGAGATCGCGGGGGTTGCCTGCGGTTAGGCTCTTCAGCTCGCCGAAGCGATACTCGGCGTTGACGTACCGGCTCCAGGTCTTTCTCTCGTCGGCGGGGGTGGTCCCGTCGTAGTCGGCGCGGGCCTGCTCCTCCGCGGAGCCGGTGTAGCGGAGCTCCTCCTTGACGTCGGTGAATCCGGAATCGGTCAGGAAGAACTCCCGCGTGTCGGTGATCGTGTTGCGCTTCGCCGGCGACACGGGAATCCGTACCAGCCCGGTCGTCGAAGGATCGATGATTAGGGCGTAGCGCCCTTGATCCATGAGCGGCAAGACACTGGGGTCTGCGTACTCCTCGGTGGCGTCGACCCAGGTCGGCTTCGTTCCCGGAATGTAGATGATTGCATGGTTGAATTGCCCGAGCGTGGGCAGGCTCGGATCCGCATCCGTCTCCTCGTCCGCGAGCAGCAGCGCGAGGTGCGCGTCCCATCCGTCGGCGCGAAGGATGGCCGCCATGAGGACCGCCTTATCCTTGCAGTCACCGAAGCCCCGAGCGAGGACGACGCGCGGGTTCGTCGGAATGATCGAGTGATTTCCGAAATAGAGACCGGTGTAGCGCACCCGGGCGTTCATCCACGCCTGGATGTTCCGAAGGGTCGCCTGGAGATCCTTTCCGCGCAGCTCGCCTGCCTCTTTGGCGAAGCTAGTGCTGTGAATCGCGGCCTCCACGTAGCGATTGTAGGCGACCGCGAGCGCGTTCCAGTCCTTGCCGGTCGAAAAGCTGACGTGTGGCCAGTGGGGGTTGGAGTAGGGGAGAAACTCCTCGGGCCTTGCTGCCGGGGGAACATCATGCGCCTCGAAGAGGTAGCGAACCATTCCCGCCGTCCGCGTGATCTGTGCCTTCAGCTTGGGCGCGAGGTAGACCTTGGAGCGGAAGCTCGTCGAGGCGGGAACCTCGACGACGAAACGGTCGGTGAGAATGGTGGCATCGGCATCGAGGTAGAAGTTGCCGCCGGTCCCGCCCGGCAGCCCGGGCTGAAACTCTCGGACGGTCACCTCCTCATCGACGATCGAGCCTACCCGCATCCCGGGCAGCGGGCCTCGCAGCCGGCGGCTGTCGCTGAAGGTCTCGGAGGAGGGATCGTCGGCGCTCCCTTCGATCAGGGTGGCGGGGTTGAGGTGGAGGATCTTTCCGTCGGGCTCGAGCACCCGCGCCTCGATCTCGGGTCGAAGCTCGTGCCAGGGCTCCCAGTCCACGCTGATCTGCGACCAGTCGTCGACCCCCGCGGGGGTCATCACCTTGAAGATGAACTGGTAGCGCGTGGTCGTTCTTCCCTGCCCGTCGACGGCGATGGTGATGTCCCTCGTGCCGATGATCACCGCACTCTTGTGGGGCCCAACGCCGGAGAACTCCGCCTGAAGCTGCGCCGCTGTAAGGGAGGCCGCTTCGCCGGCGGTTGCGCGGGCCCCTTGCGGTGACGCGGGCGAACGACTCGCTCCCCCTGAGGTCCGCGCCGTCGAGGCTGTTGGGAGGGTCGCACAGCTCGCGAGGAGGATGGCGACAAGCGCAGCGAGAGATGTCGCGGTCAAGCCAACGTGCTTGGATGATCTCAGCATGATGCTCCCCTTGCTCTCAGATACGCTGGGCATTTTGTCCGTCGCCCTGCATCGCTTGGAAATCATGACGGTTTTCGGCGGTCTTGGACAAATCCGTTAGCATCTTTCGCTCCCGCCCCGTAGGTGAATCGCCTGCTTCAGGGAAGCAGGGAGCTCCTGCGCGCGCGCTCCCCCGGCGTACCCTTCACGGCGTCCCGCCGCTGCGCCAGAGGCGAAGTACGCCCCGCCGCGGACGATGTGGCGAAGGTCGCGCAGCCGGCGCGCGCCGCGGCGGCGGCAGGAAACAGTCTCGGAAGGGGCTTCATGGTTCCTCCTTTGGCTGCGTGAAGCCGATCGCCTTCGAAAGCGCGGCGGGGCGGCGCCCTTGCGCGAATGATTCGCGTATCCCTCCAAGTTTAGGGATTCCTGGCGCGATCGCAAGCACTCCCGCCCTTTTTCTTACAAGGGTGGTCGGAGAGGCTGGAAGAGGGGAGGACCGGGCGCAACGGGATCGGCGCGCTGCTACCTCTGAATGAGATGGATCGCGAAGCCCGAAACCTCTTTTTCCAGGTAGACGAAGGTGAGGCGGTCGCCCGCGTGGCGGGCGGTCTCCGGTCGCACCGCGAAGCCGCGCCGTTTCAGGTAGGCGACCGCGCGCTGAACCGAGTCGGTCTGGATGGCGATGTGGCCGTGCTCGCCCAGGATGGGGTTCTTGAGAATCTCGACCCCGGGATCGGCGAAGAAGGACCCGGGGGTCTCCCGGACGCCGAAGCCGAAG
>DAHVAK010000125.1 GCA_027314665.1 Spirochaetales bacterium | reverse complement strand
GTTCGGGCGCACCTCGACCCCCGAGCACACCAAGATCACTCAGGAGATCTTCCGGAGGCTCGACGAGCAGGGCTACATCCGCGAGAAGAGCTCGGTCCAGCTTTTCTGCGAGCGGGATCAGCGTTTCCTCGCCGATCGATTCGTGCGAGGCACCTGCCCGAATTGCGGCTACGCCGAGGCGAGGGGCGATCAGTGCGAAAACTGCGGCAAGCTTCTGGACCCGGCGCAGCTCATCGATCCCCGCTGCAGCGTATGCGGAACGACTCCGGTGCCGCGGGAGACCCGCCACCTCTATATCGATCTTCCTGCGATTCTCCCGAAGCTCGAGGCGTGGATGGACCGGGCCTCGGTCGAGGGGGCGTGGGCGCACAACGCCATCCAGATGACGAAGAGCTGGATCCGCGACGGCCTGCACGAGCGCGCTATCACCCGCGATCTGAAGTGGGGGATCCCGGTGCCGAAGGACGGCTTTCGCGACAAGGTCTTCTACGTCTGGTTCGACGCCCCGATTGGCTACATCTCGATCACCGCGACCCTCACGGAAAAGTGGGAGGAGTGGTGGCGCAACCCCGAGGAGGTGAGGCTCTTTCAGTTCATCGGGAAGGACAACATCCCTTTCCACACGGTGATCTTTCCTTCTTCGCTGCTGGGAAGCGGGGAGCGCTGGACCATGCTCCACCACATGTCCTCGAGCGAGTACCTCAACTACGAGGGGGGGCAGTTCTCGAAGAGCCGGGGGATCGGCGTCTTCGGCAATGACGCGATCGACACCGGGATTCCCGCCGACGTCTGGCGCTTCTACATCTTCTACAACAGGCCCGAGCGTTCGGACGTGTTCTTTACCTGGGCGAGCTTCCAGGAGCAGCTGAACAGCGAGCTCATCGGAAATCTCGCGAACCTCGTGAATCGCACCCTCACCTTCGTCTACCGAACCCTCGGCGCCCACGTCCCGTCGGCGGGGGGCAGCCCAGTCTTCCGCGAGGAGGTGGCGCGGAGAGAGGCGGCGATTACCGAGCTTCTCGATCGCGCCGAGCTGCGGGATGCTTTTCACGAGATCTTCGCCCTTTCCTCTTTCGGCAACAAGGCCTTTCAGGACGGCGAGCCGTGGCGAACGATCAAGAGCGACCCTCAGGCGGCGCAGGGGCTCCTGCGCGACCTGACCTACCTCGTGCGCGACCTGGCGATCCTCATCCGCCCCTACCTCCCGGCAACCGCCGAGCGGATCGCCTCGTTCCTGAATCTCGAGTGGGCGCCGCCGCCCGAGCGCGCCGCCGGGGAGCGCGATCACTTTGCCCCGGCCTCAGGATCGTGGGGTCTCCTCGGCCGTTGGGAGGGGCTCGATCGGATGTCCGAGCCCGCGATCCTCTTCAAGCGCCTCGAGGACGCGGACACCGAGGCGCTTCGCCGCCGCTTCGCAGGCAGTCAGCGCGAGCGCGAAGAGCGCGAGCGTGCTAGGAGCACGGCCCTACCGAGCGAGTTCGAGCGGCGAATCGATCTCCGCGTGGCGAAGATCCTCGCGATCGAGCGCCATCCCTCGGCCGACAAGCTCTACGTCGAGACAGTCGACCTTGGCGGATCGACCCGGACCATCGTCTCGGGGCTCGTGCCCTACTATGCCCCCGAGGATCTGCTCGGGCACAACGTCATCCTCGTGCACAACCTACCGCCGGCGAAGCTCCGCGGAATCGAGAGCCAGGGGATGCTCCTCGCCGCCGAAGCGGAAGGGGTCGTCGAGGTGCTCTTCGTCGATGAGGCGAGTCCCGGCGAGCGGGTCGGGCTAGCGAGCGGCGGCAACTCCCCGACGGAGCCTGGCGAGATCACCGTGGACCAGTTCTTCGAGATCCCCCTGCGGGTGGAGAACAACCTCTTCATGGTGGGAGACGGCTTGATCGCAGCCGGCGGACGCCCGGTGCGGACCGCCAAGGTCGCGAACGGCAAGGTCGGTTAGGAGCGGGGAGCCCTTCACCATGAGCATTGCTTCTCGACCCGGCGCCTTGGAGCCGGTCTCCCTTCGGGAGATCGACGGCCACGACGTCTTGCTCCAGACGGGGTTCTGGGGCGATTTCAAGTCCCTCTTCGGATGGTCGCCGCTCGCCTTCCGCATGAACGGGAGGGTGCCGCTTCTTGCCCTGACGCGGAGACTTCCCGGAGGGCTTAGCCTCTGCTACCTTCCCCACGCGCCCCTCGCCACCACCCAGGCGAACTGGAACGAGTACTTCCTGAGGTCGCTTTCCGCCCAGCTGGTCGAGCATCTGCCCAAGGGCTGCCTTTTCATTCGCTACGATCTGCCCTGGGGGGTGGAGGGCGAGGGGAAGGCGCCCGCTGCGCTCGGGGCACCCTTTCGCAAGGCGCCCATGGACATCCAGCCGGCAAGCACGGTAGTCGTGGACGTGCGTCCGAGCGAAGAGGCGCTGCTTGCCCGGATGAAGTCGAAGACCCGCTACAACGTCCGCCTTGCTCAGAAGCATGGAGTGTCGGTCAGCGAGGGAGCGGACGCCGACCTCGAGGCGTGGTATGAGCTCTACCGGGAGACCGCCGCTCGAGACCGCATCGCGATTCACCCCTTCTCCTACTATCGGAGGCTCTTCGATTTGGCACGGGGAAAGATCGGCCCGCGCGCAGGGGGAGAGAAGCGGGAATGGTGGGAGATTGATCGTCCGGCGCCCGAAGGGCCCCGGTGGCGCCCGGATATCCGCCTGCTCCTTGCGCGACTGAACGGCGAGCTGCTCGCGGGAATCATCGTCGCCCTCCACGAAAGGCGCGCAACCTACCTCTACGGGGCCTCCTCGAACGCGAACCGCAACCTCATGGCGACCTACCTGCTTCAGTGGGAGGCCATGCGGCTCGCGAAGCACGAGGGCTGCGAGTCCTACGACCTGTTCGGGATCCCGTTCCGCGACGATCCCTCCGATCCGATGTACGGCCTGTATCGCTTCAAGACGGGCTTCGGGGGGAGGATCGTGAATCGACCCGGCTCGTGGGACTATCCCCTTCTTTCTTCCGCCTACGCCCTCTACCGGCGGGCTGAGGCCGTGCGCCGCTGGTACTACAAACGCTTCAAGAAGCGTCACGCCGATGCGGTAGGATAGGGCGGACGAGAGGGCTGACCGCGCTCGAGCTCCCAGCCGCCTCTTTGGGGCTTCTGGAAGCCTCCCGCGTCTCGCGATAAGATCTGCAAGGTGGAGTCTTTTGCCATGTACCAGCGATACCTTCCGGTGCGGCGGACCCTGGCGGTGGCAACCTATGCCGCGGCCATGGGCTACCTCGAAAGCGCGGTGGTGGTCTACCTCCGGGCGCTTCTCTATCCCCACGGTTTCGGTTTTCCGATGTCGATGCTCACCCCCTCGCTCGCCGGGGTCGAGGTGGTTCGAGAGGCCGCCACCGTCGTCATGCTCTTCACGGTCGGAACGATTGCGGGGCGCTCCCTCGCGACCCGTTTCGCCTACTTCCTCCTTGCCTTCGGCGTATGGGATCTCTGCTACTATCTCTTCCTCAAGATCATCCTCGGCTGGCCACAATCCCTGCTCACGTGGGACATTCTCTTTCTCATTCCCATAACCTGGTCGGGGCCGGTCGCGGCGCCCATCCTCGTCTCTTTCACCATGATCGTGCTGTCGCTGCTCATCGTGCGGGCCGATTCGATCGATGAGTCGACCGGGATCACGCGCTCGGAGTGGAGCCTGCTCGTGGTCGGCGCCTTCGTCGTGGTCGCCTCGTTCGTCGGGGACATGACGATCTTCGTGCTGCGCGAGACCCGCGGGCTGCCGCTGACCCGCCTCTCCGAGCAGACCCTGGTGCGCCTTTCCGCCGAGTATGTCCCGACGCGCTTCAACTGGGGGCTCTTTCTCCTCGGCGAGGCAATCATCCTTGGGGCGGTCGCGCTCTTTAGCCGGCGCTCGCGTCTGCGACGCGGGTGATCGACAAGGCAGCAGGCGTCGTCTGCGGGGGAGTCCCGCCGCACGGGCACGAGAGGCGAGGCAGGCGAGGTGCGCCGTGGGCGTCTCGCGAGCCTCCTCGTCTATCGGGAACTAATCGGGGGCGAACTTCGTCTCGTCTTGTACATGATTACGAGGAGTCAACTAACCATGTCCAAGTTGAGATTTCTCATTCTTCCCCTGATCGGTGCGCTCGCCCTCGCGGGGTGCACTACTACCGCCAAGCCGGAAGCCGCCGCAGGAATGCAGAAGTACGGCTATCCTGATGTTCTCAAGTCCGTAACCGTTCAGCCGGACAAGGCCATGACAGTAACCGTTCCCGACGAGTACGCGAAGGGAGCGGCCCCAGGGTATGCTACCTTTGATATTCCTGCCGGAGCCTTCACGGTCCCGGTGAAGATCGCGTTCCTCGCGGCGCCCAACGCAGCCTGGGAGAGGGTCGTTGATCCGAAGCTGCAGGTCGTGGCCAACTTCGCGTATCTTGTCACCGACGCAAAGACGGGAGCGATCATCAAGAAGTTCAACAAGCCGGTGATGTATTCGGTCACCGATCCGATGATCACCAAGGACAGCGTCTACTGGGCGACCACAGCGAGCAATCCTGCGAAGCTGATCGACGCGAATGCGGCAAGCAAGATCACCGGCACAACCCTCAAGCATCCGACGCCGGTGAGCGTCGTCGGGTGGATCATCACCACGCCGAAATCGCAGATCAAGATGAGCAACGCAATGTAGCGCTGGCTCCGCTCGAGCCTGCCGTTGGCGCTCTTGTCCCCGGCGGCGGCTCTGATGGGCGCTTCCCCTGTCCGCGGGTCTTCCGTCCGGTTGGGGAGCCGCCTCGTCTGTCCGACAAGGGCCCGCCCGCGGGTACCGGCGTACCTGGATTGATCCTTTTTGCGGTATGCCTCAGTCGGACTCCGCCGAGGGGATCGGGCCCTCGCTTGGGCGCTTGCTGCGCGCCCCAAAGAACCGCAGGTAGAGATAGAGGTTGACCACCATCACCACCCCGTAGGCCCAGAAGGGAACCCCGAAGGCTGCGGTATCCATCAAGAAGCCGCTTAGGCCCGTGCCGGTAGAGGAGGCCGCGAGCCGCGCCACCTGATTGATCCCGAGAGCGCGTCCGATCTCGTCGTCGTCCACCCGCTTCGTCATCTCGGCTTGCTGGATCGGCAGAGCCATGACCCGCAGGGAGGGGGCGATGACGTAGATGATGATGGAGAGCGGCAGGAATCGGAGAAGGGGAAAGATGACGAAAAGGAGCGCGCCGGCACCGCGGGTCCAGATGATGCTCTTCACGAAGCCGAGGTTCCTCTCGAGATAGGGCGCGGCGAGAAGCGAAGCCGAGCCAAGCAGACCGCCGGCGAAGGCCCAGATTGCCATCTCGGACTTCGGGAGGTGATACATCAGCACGAAGAAGGGGATGAGGAAGGGGACGACCAGCCCCTGGGAGAAGCCGTTCAGGATTCCGGTGAGGGTGAACTTGCCGATCGTGACCCGGGCGTTCAGACGGCTCATCTTCCCCCTGGGCGCCGGGGCGTGGAGCGCGACGAGGACGAGGACTCCGAGAGCAGAGACGACGGTAGCGACCGCAAAGATCTCCTGTACGTCCAAGAGCCTCGACAGGAGCGAGCCCACCGCCGCGGTGATCCCCGAAAGAAAGGTGAGAACCGAAAAGACCTTCGTGCGGTCGCGTTCTGAGCTGAGTCCGGTGAGGACCGCATTCTGGATCGGCGCGACGACGCCTCCGACCCCTCCCCCCGCGAGGGAGCCGGTCGCCGAGTAGCCCCCGAGCATCGCCGCCGGAAAGATCACCCAAAGGCTTCCGGAGAAGTAGACCATGAGCGAGCTCACGGGGAGGAGGAGGCTCGCGATGACGAGCGAGCCCTTCCTTCCCCAGAGGTCGGTAAGAATTCCGAAGAAGAGCCCGAGGACGGCGGTGGCGATCGTCGCGGCGACATAGATCATGCCGATCACGAAGGCTCCATACTTGAGTGTCGTGAGGATGTAATAGGGAAAGGCGACGCTGATCATCCCGGCGGCGATGCTGCGCGCCACGCGCGAAACGCCGAGAATCGTGATCTCTCGATTTGCCGTGTGTTCCATAGAACGACATGGGCCGGCGCTCCCGCCGGCCCCTCCTGCTCAACAAACGTGCCCTCGGGCGCCGCTCGGGACTTTGGCCCGCGCGGCGCGAGACTTGGGTGTTGACTCCGACAGCTATCCCCTCACCGCGATGTCGACGCTCGGGCGCAGGGTTGCGGCTGCGGCGAGGGCCTCGTGGACGGTGTTGTGCGTGAAGCGATCGATGAGCTGCCGGTCGACCGCCTTGCCCTCATCAATGGCGGGAAAGGCCATTTGATTAAGGATGTAGTCGAAGCGGGGAGCCCATTTCCGCGAGCCGAGGCGCGCGGTGGTGGAGCAGTTGTCGACCATGTAGGCGACCCCCTTGTAGTCCATGTAGGGGTTAAGGGAATCGACCGCCTCGATCACCGATTCGTTTGCGACCTCCGAGTAGACGTGGCCGCGCTCGATGAGAAGGTCGACCTGCGCCATCATGCATGCGATGTAGACTCCGGCGGTGAAGGGATTGAGCGGGATCCTCTCCGCAACGCGCTTCGCGCGCACGGCGATCCCGGTCTTCCACATCGGGGTGTCGTCGATCGTGCCCATGGGAAAGCGCTCGAAGCGCTCGCCGGCCATGACGACCGAGCGGATCTCGTTTCCGCTCGCAACCTCATCGTAGATCTCGGCGAGGATCTCGAGACAGGGTTGGTAGGAGGCGCAGTACGCCTGCTCGAAGATGGCCTTGCCCTTGCCGTCGAGCGATTCGTAGACCGCGCGGATTCCCTTCTTCGAAATGGTCTTGGAGATGGGCCCGGTGAGCGACTCGACCGATTCGAGGAAGGCCTCCTCCGGCCGCATCCCCTGGCTCGTGTAGCGGCGATAGAGGGCCTCGACGATCCCATGGACTGCGCCGAGGAGAATGCCGCGCTCCCCGAAGATGTCCGACTTGTACTCCATCTCGAGGGAGGTCATGAAGGTGAAGGGAGAGCCGATCGCCACCGACCAGCCGAGGGCGTAATCCGTCGCCTTTCCGGTGACGTCCTGCTCGACGGCGAAGCTCGAGTTGATGCCCGCCCCGTTCACGGTCTTGCCCTGCTCGTAGAGACGGCGCACCGAGGGGCCCATCCCCTTGGGGCAGACCCCGATGACGTTGATCTCCTTGGGGAAGCTCTCGCCGACGGTCTTCAGGTAGCCGACGAGGAAGCCGTGGGAAAGCCCAAGGGTCGCCTTCGGTCGGATGGCCTTGAAGACCTCTCTGTAGATCTTCGCAAGTGCGGCGTCGGCAATGAGGAGGAGGATGATGTCCGATTCGGCGATAACCTTCATCATCTCGCCGAGGGTGCCCGAGCTCTCCGTGAAGCCGACCTTCTCGGCGGCGCCCCACGAGGATGAGCCCCTGCGCAGTCCCACCTTGACGCGGATGCCGGTCCCTTCGAGCGAATCCCTGAGGTTCTGCGCCTGGGCCGGTCCCTGCGAGCCCCAGCCGATGACGGCGATCTGCTTCACACCCTCGAAAGCCTTCGGCAGGAGCGGGAAAAGATCGCGGCCCCCTCGGACGATGTGCTCGTCGCTCGGCCCCATCTTCACCTTCTCTTTCTTGAAGACCTTCGTATCGAAATCGAACTTCATCATGCTCCTCCTGATGAGTCTACTATACCACGCCCAAAGCATTGCAGGAAGTGCATTGTTCGGTATACAGTGTTGCCAGTCGCGCAACAGCGCCGAGGAGGAGAAGTGCGTGGAATTGATGCGCTCTTTGAAGGCAACCGCGCCTGGGCGAAGCGAGTCGAAGCCGAGGAGCCCGGCTTCTTCGAAAAGCTGGAAGGCCAGCAATCGCCGGACTATCTGTGGATCGGCTGCTCGGATTCGCGGGTGCCGGCGACCCAAATCGTCGACCTCATGCCGGGGGAGATCTTCGTCCATCGAAACGTCGGGAACATAGCGGCCCACTCGGACCTCAATTGTCTTTCGGTCATCCACTATGCCGTTGGGGTGCTTCAGGTCAAGGATATCGTCGTCTGCGGCCACTACGGCTGCGGGGCGGTGCGTGCAGCCCTCGAGAATCGAGAGCTGGGCCTCATCGACAACTGGCTCCGATTCATTCAGGACGTCATGCGCACCCACGCGGGTCAGCTCGCCCGATTGACTACCGAGCGGGAGCGATGGGATCGGCTTGCCGAGTTGAACGTCATCGAGCAGCTCATGAACGTGAGTCGGACGACCATCGTCCGCCAGGCCTGGGCTCAAGGACACGCCCTCGCCCTGCATGCCGTAATCTACTCGCTTTCCGATGGCCTCCTGCGCGACCTCAAGGTCGGAGGCGCAAGCGAGGAAGAGCTCGCCGCCTCCTACGCGGAGGCATCGGCCCTGAGCCCCTAGGCAAGGATCGGGCCGGCGTGGATACCTTCGCGCTGAAGAACTTCACCCATCTCGCGGGCTCCTTGAGCTTCAGCCGCACGAGCCGCGAGTGCAACATCAGTCCCTCGGCCTTGAGCCGCCAGATCAAGCGCCTGGAGGAGGAGGTGGGCGAGCCCCTCTTCATCCGGAACAACCGAAGCGTCCAACTCACCCCCGCCGGGGCGCTCATGCGCGACTACGCCGTCGAGATGCTCGATCGCCTCGCAGGGGTTCGCGAGGCCCTCGAAGAGGAGGGCGGGACCCTGAAGGGGGAGATCAGCCTCTACTGCTCGGTGACCGCCTGCTACAGCATCCTGCCGGATATCATCGCGCGCTTCCGCCAGGCCTACCCTGAGATTCACCTCAAGCTCCAGACCGGCGACGAGGCCCTTGCGGTCCAACGGATCCAAGACGGGGAGGCCGATGTCGCGGTGGCCGCCCGTCCGGACAGCCTCGTCGAGGGGATGGACTTCCGCACGATCGTGCAAACACCCCTGGTCTTCATCGCTCCGAGCTTTCCCTGCGCGGTCGCAGGTCTCGTGGAGAGGCACCCGATCCCCTGGGCGGAGGTCCCGATGGTCCTTTCCGAGCGAGGGCTCGCGAGAAAGCGGGTGGACTCCTGGTTTCGGGCTCGGGGGATCGCTCCGCGGATCTACGCGCAGGTATCGGGAAACGAGGCGATCCTTGCGATGGTCGGGCTCGGGTGCGGGGTGGGGGTGGTGCCGGAGCTGGTGGTGGCGAAGGGGCCCGCGCTGTCCGTCCGGGTCGTGGAGGTCGCTCCCGGGCTCGAGCCCTACACCGTGGGGGCCTGCGTGGCGCGGCGGCGGCTCGCATCGGCGCACATCCGCGTTTTTTGGGAGGCGGTGCAGGAGCGGCTCGCCTGAAAGCCCTACTCTCGCGCCAGCCGCATCCCGGTGAGCCACATCACCGCTGCCCCGAGCCCGGACCATCGCGGCTCGATCCTCGTCACCCCCGGGGGAACGAGGATCTCGGAGTCGAGGAGCTCCCACCCCCCTCGCAGCCGAGGCGAGGCCGAGCCGAGCCCCCAATTGACCACCTTGCCGGCCGCATTGTAGGCCACGGCCTGAAGCGTGCAGTCCCCTTTCCCCTCGACCCACGCCCAAGCCGTGAGACGCAGGCGTTCGCCGGGGTGAACCGTTAGCCGGAGACGGGGGCCAAGGGCCCAGTCTCGGCCTCCCGAGTGGTCGACCCGAGCAACCACGTCCGGCACCGGGGCGGGAAGGGGCGGGGTAGCGCGGGTGGTGGGCTCCGATGGACCGGTAGCGGACTCGATTGTGAGGCTGCCGCCGTTTCGATCGCGAGTCCAGAGGGGGCCCCACCACGCGATCGGGAGGACGAGGGCGTCGCTGCGGCGCTCGTCGAAGCGCCTGATCGGGGACTCGATCGAAGAAGGATGCACCGAGGGCAGGCCGAGCGCCCGCAGGGTCTGCTCGTCGAGGATTCTTCCGGACCTCTGGGCGGGATAGGCGTAGCTCACGATTCCGAATCCCGCGTCGTAGTCCCACATGGCCCATCCGATGTGGTTCTCCTCGAGGACCGAGCGGACGTCGTGGATCCAGCGGTCGCGCGCCGCAGGCGGGGCGACCCTCTTGTACACCCCGAACTCCCCGCACAGGAGCGGGACGCCCCACCGGTGCGCCCACAAGACCGCGCGGTCGATCCGCTCGCGAATCCGCTCGATGTTCCACTGCTGTTTTCCGTACTCGCTCACCAGAGAGCGCGCACGTGGGTCGGCCAGCTTGGCAATGGCCGCGCGCACCTCCTGCGGGCTCGAGGGATAGGGGATATCCGACAGCTCGGAGCGCGCCTTGCCGGTCCAGCTTGCCCCCTGGTGCGTGAAGGTGAGCGGGTCGTAGAAATGGAAGCTGTAGACGACGTCAGGGTCGGGGAGGGGCCGAATGGCGAGAAGACCGTCGATGCTGCCCCACTCCTCTCCGGTGGCGATGAGGGTATTCCGCGGGGCGACCGCACGAATGGCGCGCGCGAGGCGCTCCTGGACCGGCGGCCACCAGGCGGGGGTGACGCGGTGGTAGGCGGAGGCATGCGGCTCATTCATAATCTCGAAGAAGACGCGGTTGGGGTCGAGGGAGGCATAGCGGCGGGCGATCGCCTGCCAGTAGAGCGCGATCTTCTCTACGAAGCGAGGGTCGGTCGACAGCCCCTGGTCGAAGGCGGGCTCGCTCAAGGCGGCATGGATGGGATCGACGATGACCGAGAGCCCGGCGGCGAGGATCATTCTCACGGCCTCGTCGACGTAGGCGATGTCCGCTCGGAGCCTCTGGGGGTGCGCTTCATCGAAGAAGTAGGCAGGGTCCATCGGCAGGCGGCAGAAGGTGAAGCCCATCCGCTTGATGAGCGCGAAGTCCGCCGCCTTCAGGCGAAATCGAAAGTGCTGGGGATCGGCGTAGGTCGTGAAGTAGTCGTCGAGGTTGATGCCGCGGGAAAGGTTCGCGAGGCGCTGGGGGCTCACCCCGCGGGGAGCCTCCGGAAGCGCAACGGCGAGTGAGGCCGCAGCGAAGAGGAGCGCGGCAGCGGCGATGCAAAGGCTGCGGAGTCTCATGGTGTGCCTCGCTTGGGCGGCCCGCCCGCAGTGGGAAACGGACGCGCTTCGGCGCCCGGGCGAAGGCCCGGGGCCGCCGCTACTTTACCCGGCTCTTGAGGAGGCGGTCAACGAGGATGAAGGAGAGGGCGGCGCGCTCGTTTCGATCGAAATCCTGCTCGACCTGCGCGAGCAGGGCGTTGATCTTCGCCCCGCTTGCCGGGTTGGCGTGAACGAGATCGAAGGCCCGCTTCAGCTGGGAGCGATTGATGCAGTAGACGGACTCGCCGCCGGTAAGGTCGACCTCTTTCAGGCTCATTCGATCGAAAAGCTGTGACCGCAGCCGCAGGAGTGCACCGCGTTGGGATTCACGAAGCGGAAGCCCACCTCGATGAGGTCGTCGGAGAAGTCGATGTGCAACCCCTTGAGATAGTCGAGGCTGTTTTTGTCGGTTACCGCGCGAAGGGCGTCGTCCTCGAAGATCACCTGGTCGAAGGCGGTGATCACGGTGTCGGTATCCATCTGATAGGAGAGGCCGGAGCATCCGCCGGGCACCAGGGTGATGCGGAGGAACTCCTCCTTGTTCACGTCGAGCCGCTTGAGCTCGGCAATCGCGCCATCGGAGATCGATATCATGTTCTCGGCCTTTGTTTCAGTGTTCATTCTTGCTTGCCTCCCGAATCAGGGCGGTTGCGTAAGTCCTCGCCCTATATTACATAATTTGTAATAGTAAACCGCCCGAAAGTCAACCGGAGATTGCCACACGGAGGCCGAAGGGGACAAGGGCTGCTCACCCCGTCGGTCCGGGGAGGTCCGTCCTGCCGCAGGTGCAGGCCGACCGGACGGAATTCTCGCTTGCGCGGCGCCTGGACCGGATGGAGATCACGTGGAGAAGGTTGCAGGGGCTCACACGATGAATGATCTTCGCACAGGTGGGAATGATGCCGCGGCACTCCCGCCCCCACTTGTTGAGAAGCCACTCCGCCGCGGACTGAAAGCTTGGGTCGATCCGCCCTCCCGAGAGGTGGACGACCGGCGCGTCGACCACGACGCAAGCGAAACCGCTCCTGCGAGCGGTGAGACAGATGTCGGTGCCGTAGCAGTGGAATCCGGGGTTCGCCTCATCGAAGCGAAGCTCGCTCCCTCTCCGCACGACGATTACGTGCTCGTCGACCGAGACCACGCCCGAGGGAAGAGGCGGCCATCGCGAGTGTCCGTGCGGATCTCGAATGTGGCCGGCAAAGCTGCCGTCGGGTCGAATCCCGACGAGTCCGACGACCGCGGCCTCGAGCGGGAGCCCTTCCAGGGCCGTTACGAGCTGGCTGGCCCATGAGCGTGGAAAGATCACATCTTGGTGGGCCAGGATCACCCAGTCCGTAACGGACTGCTGGAGCCCGTGATTGAGGGCCGTGGCGGCATTCCAGCCGAGGTCGTCCGCGCGAATGGGGATAAAATGGAAGGAAAGTCCCGCGCCCTGCCCTGCGAGGGAGCGTGTAAGCTGCGCATACAGCTCGTCGTTATTGACGAGCGTCACTATGCTCAGCGCGTCCATCATAGCCCAAAGCATACGCCATACCCGCCGAGTCCGCAAGGACGACCGTACTCCCTCGCTCGGCTTCAGGCGGCGGGGCGGGCCTCTTCCTGGACGTTCGCCCCTGTTCGGGGCCGGCGGCTCCCATGTGTGCCCTTTTAAAAAAAACCACTTTACTTGTCCCAAAGACCGAACGGCATGCTATAATTCCCGGGACGAGGATCACCGAAGCTTTCGGTCGCCCGCCTGTCAGCCTGCTTCACCGAAGTCTCCATCGATCGTAGAACGAAGAACCAGCCCCGGCAGCTTGCTTTTTTCTGCAGCCCAAAAGAGAGGTTGCTTGTGAAAAGAGAAGGCGTCAGCCTCTTCTTCGCTCTCGCAATCGCTGTCTCAATTCTCCTCTTCTCGATCATGCCGGGAATGGGCAACGGCCTCAATTCCGGCGCAGCGAAGCACCTCGGAGCCTATTTCGCCCTCTCGCTCGCCGTCGGATTCTTTGCCACGCTGCGCGGCTGGCCAGCGCCCCTGCTCTTGTCCGCGCTCGCTTCCGGGAGCTACGGCGCGCTCATCGAGCTCCTGCAGCGTCTTGTCCCCTACCGAGATGGGAATCTTGTCGACGCACTGCTCAACTACGCTGGAGCCTTCCTCGCAGCGCTACTCATCGCGCTTGCGCGTTCCCTCGCGCGGGCGCTGTCCCGATAGACTGCACGGTCCGACCAAATCGTCTTGCTGATCGAAGAGAGCTTTCGGATCGGTTCGCGGAGGCGGCATAGGCCGTTCCGTTTCCACGGGGAGGCAAGCATGGGGAGCAAGAGATGGCTGCGCTTTTTGGCGCTCTGGTTTCCGCCTTTCGTGCTTCTTTCCGGCTGTCCGACGAGCACTCCGCCGGCCGTGTTCGTCCCGTCTGAGCGCACGATCGACCACACGAACTTCGATCCCTCATCGCTCTCGGATCCCGAGATCGCGAAGGCTGCCGCCCTCCAGGTCTACTTCGAGCATGCCTCGGTCGGAGGCAACATCTTCAGCGACTGGGGAAACGGCTTCGACACCCT
>DAHVAK010000118.1 GCA_027314665.1 Spirochaetales bacterium | reverse complement strand
AGCGGGATGGGGGAGATCGCGCACGGGATCAAGGAGATCTCCGACGCGGTGGCGAACGTCCTGTCGATCGCCGAGCGCTTAGGCGACCTCGGCGAGTCGCTGAACCGCGAGATCACCCACTTCAAGACCGCATAGGGGCTCCGAGGCCTCACTGGTCACTACCTGACTTGACTGCTAATCTATCTCCGTATGAGCGAAAGCGAACGAGCCAGCCCGAGGCGAAGCTCCGGCCCCCTGCGCATCACGCGGGAGGAGGCGCTTCGCTACCATGAAGAGGGGAAACCGGGGAAGATCGAGGTAGTCCCGACGAAGCCGGTCTCGTCACAATACGATCTCGCCCTTGCCTATTCGCCGGGTGTTGCCGAGCCCTGCCGCGCCATCGCCGCGGACCCGGATGCCGCCTACCGCTACACCGCCAAGGGGAACCTGGTGGCGGTGGTGACCAACGGCTCGGCTGTCCTCGGCCTCGGAAAGATAGGCCCCAACGCGGCAAAACCCGTCATGGAGGGCAAGGGCGTGCTGTTCAAGCGCTTCGCGGGCATCGACGTCTTCGACCTCGAGGTGGATTGCGACGATCCGGAGATGTTCATCGAAATCGTCCGCTCCCTGGAGCCGACTTTCGGCGGCATCAACCTCGAGGACATCCGATCGCCCGAATGCTTCCGGATCGAAGAGGAGCTGAAGCGGCTCTGTTCGATACCGGTCATGCATGACGACCAGCACGGCACGGCGATCATCTCCGGGGCGGGGCTCATGAACGGGCTGACCCTGCAGAAGAAGCGCATCGAGGATGCGCAGATCGTGATCCTCGGGGCGGGGGCCGCCGCGCTCGCGTGCGCGAAGTTCTACCTGCTCCTCGGCGCGCGGCGGGAGAACCTCGTCCTCGTGGACCGGGAGGGCGTCGTGCGCGCCGGGGAGGTCGATCCGGGCGACGTTCGCGCGCCCTTCGCCACCGATCGCAGCCTGCGGACCCTCGTCGAGGCCTTGGTCGGAGCGGACGTCCTGGTCGGGCTATCGGTGGCAGGCATCGTGCGGCCGGAGGACCTTGCGCGGATGGCGCCGAATCCCCTGATCTTCGCGCTTGCGAATCCGGATCCCGAGATCGACTACGGTGTGGCGGTGAGCGCCCGCCCGGATGCCATCGTGGCGACCGGAAGGAGCGATTGTCCAAACCAGGTGAACAACGTGCTCGGCTTCCCCTTCATCTTCCGCGGGGCGCTCGACGTGGGCGCCCGCGAGATCAACGAGCAGATGAAGCTTGCGGCCGCGCACGCCCTTGCCGCTCTCGCGCGGGAACCCGTGCCGGATGCCGTGACGCGCGCCTATGCGGGGACCGAGCTCGGCTTCGGGCGCGAGTATCTCATACCGAAGCCGTTGGACTCGCGCCTGCTCACGACGGTTGCTCCCGCGGTGGCGCGCGCGGCGATGGAGTCCGGAGCGGCGCGCAAGGCGATCGGGGATTGGAGGCTCTACGAGGCGGAGCTCCTGAGCCGCGTGGGAATCGGCCAGAAGCTGGTGGCCGGAATCGTGAACCGCGCGCGCAAGGAGCCGAAGCGGGTGGTTTTTGCAGAGGCGGACACCTACAACGTGCTCAAGGCTGCGCAGATCGTGCGCGACCAGGGAATTGCAGAGCCCGTGCTTCTGGGAAACAAGGACCGGATCCGCGCGCTTGCCACCGACCACCAGATCGAAGGGCTCGACGGCTGCGAGATCCTCGACCCTGCAAGGGAAGAGGTCATGCTCAACGAATACGCGAGGGTGCTATACGAAAAGAGGCAACGCAAGGGCGTCACCTTCTACGACGCGCGTCGATCGATGACCGACCGCAACTACTTCGGCTGTGCGATGCTGGTGACCGGGCGCGTGGACGCGTTGATCTCGGGCATGACCAAGGAGTACCCGAAGATCATCAGGCCCGCCCTCCAGGTGATCGGACCGCAGAGGGGCGTGCGGAGGGTTGCAGGGATGTACATCGTAAACTCCCCTCGCGGAGTCTTTTTCTGTGCGGACACCACGGTCAACGTAAGCCCTTCCGCCGAGGATCTCGTCGACATCATCGGGCTGACCGCCCGGACCGTGCGCTATTTCGATGTGGAGCCGGTCGTCGCGGTGCTGTCATACTCGAACTTCGGCTCCACCCGCGCTGAGGAATCGGATCGATGCAGGGACGCGGTGCAAGCCGCAAAGAGCCGCTATCCCCATCTCACGATCGACGGCGAGATGCAGGCGAACATCGCGCTGGACGCCGAGCTCCTCGCCGAAACTTACCCCTTTAGCGAGCTCACCGCGAAGCGGGTGAACACCCTGATCTTCCCGAATCTCTCGGCGGGCAACATCGCCTACAAGCTGCTTCACGAGATCGGCGGCGCCGAGATCATTGGCCCCGTGCTCATGGGGATGGCACGCCCGGTGCACATCCTGCAGCTTGGCTCCGCGGTGCGGGAGATCGTCAACATGACCGCGCTTGCCGTGGTTGAGGCCCAGCGCAACGGGGCGGAGGGGCGATAGGGGAGAAGGAGGCCGGCGGCAAGCCCGAATCGCGGAATCGCGCTTCAGCAGGGTGCTGACAAACTCAAAGGTACCTGCCAAAACGGCGTTTTCTCGAACCAAATTGGGGCAAGAGGCTCAACCCAAAAACGCGTTTTGGCAGCGGGTTAATCACGTTGTCGGCACCCTGCTAGTGTCCCTTCAGGCCGAAATAGGCCTCGCGGATGGCCTCGTTTTGCCGCAGCTCCTCCACGGTGCCGGAAAAGCCGATCCTGCCGCCGTCAAGGACGTAGACGCGGTCCGCGATCTCGAGAAACTTGACGTTCTGCTCGGCGATGAGAAAGCTCGTCCCTTCGGTGCGAAAGCGGGCCAGCATCTTCACGACCTCACCCACGAAGCGGGGCGACAGCCCGGAGGAGGGCTCGTCCATAATGACGAGGCGGGGGTTGGCCACGAGGGCCTTGGCGACCCCCAGCATCTTGCGCTGTCCGCCCGAGAGAGCCCCGGCGTGATGACGGCGCTGCGCGGCGAGGTCCGGGAAGAGGCGCAGGAACTCCTCGGCTCGCGCCTTCGTAGTCTCGGGGGGCTGGTGGTAGCCTCCAAGGAAGAGGTTCTCCTCGACCGAGAGGTTGGTGAAGACCCCCATCTCGGTCATGAAAGAGATGCCGAGACGAATCCTCTGATCGGTGCGAAGGCGCTCGATGCGCTCGCCACGAAAGGCGACCTCGCCCCCTCGCAGTGGCTGGAGGCCCACCAGGCTCTTGAGAAGGGTCGTCTTCCCGGCCCCGTTGGGCCCCAAGAGCACGACGGTCTCGCTCTCCCCCACCTTCACGGCGACATCCCAGAGCACCTGCATCGGGCCATAGCCGCCCGCAAGGCCCTCGACCTCGAGAACTGTCTGCACCTCGCTATCCCCCCAAAAAAACTTCAACCACCTGGCGATCTTCCACGGCGGCGGAGAGCTTGCCCTCGTAGATCTTCATCCCGGCATTCATGACCAGAACGCGGGAGGTGAGCTGGTTCAGGAAGGCGAGGAGGTGCTCGACCACCACGAGACCCAAGCCCGAGCCCGCGAGGGTGAGCAGCTTTTCGGCCACCAGCTCGAGCTCCCTCGGTCCAAGCCCTGCGGCGAGCTCATCCACGAGAAGGACGCGCGGAGCCGTGGCCAGGGAGCGCGCCAAGTCGAGCAGCTTCTGCTGACCCACGTTGAGGCTTCCTGCCGGGCGCTCCGCCAGCGGGGTGAGACCGACGAACTCCAAGGCCTCTTCGGCACGCTCCGGGCTCTGCCGGGTGTAGAAGGCGGCCAGGCGCGCGTTTTCGTGCACGGTGAGGGTGTGAAAGGGCTTGGGAACCTGGAAGGTGCGGTTCAGACCGAGCCGTGCGAGCTGGTGCGGGGCCATGCCGGTCACGCGGCGTCCGGCGAGGAGGACCTCGCCTCGATCCGGGCGGTAGAGCCCCGAGACGAGGTTGACCAGGGTGGTCTTGCCGGAGCAATTGGGTCCGACCAGTCCCACGATCTCGCCGCCTGAAAGCTCGAGGCTGATTGCGTCCACGGCCTTGAGGCTGCCGAAGCTCTTGCTCAAGGAATGGGCCGAGAGAAGCGCCTCAGAGGACATCCCTTCCTCCCCTCTTCAGCAGCGAGGCTATGCCTTGCGGCAGGAAGAGAACCAGCACCATGATGAGGACCCCGTAGATCAATTGGAAGTACTGAGGCTCGGTGATTCCGATCAGGTTGTAGACGCCGTAGAGGGCCACCACCCCGAAGATGGGTCCCAGTACCGTGCCGGCCCCCCCGAAAAGGCAGAAGACGATAGCGAAGATGGAAATGCTGGGATCGAAGACCGTGTCCGGGTAGAAGACCGAGATCTGCCACGCATAGGTCGCTCCGGTCAATCCGGCGACGAGCGCGCTCCAGATCAACGCGAGCATCCTCTGCCGCCCCACGTTGATTCCGGCCATCTCGGCGCTCAACGGGTCGTCGCGCACCGCCTTCAGGGAAAGACCGAGGTGGGAGCGCTTCAAATAGAGGACAACCCCCGTAACCAGCCCGGTGATCACCGCCATCGTCAGGTAGCTCGCCTCGGGGCTGTAGGCGACCGAGAGGTTGACCCCGTACGGCCCCTTCGTGACCTTGGTGAGCCCAGGGTTGGCGATGACGTAGTAGACGATCTCGGAGGAGGCCAAGGTTGCGATGGCGAAATAGGGGCCCGAAAGGCGCAGCAGGGGCGAGAGAATCAGGCTCAGGATGAAGGCAGTCAGACCGCCGGCCAGCACCGCCACGAGGGCCGGGACATGCAGGTAGAGCACCGCCAGCGAGGCCCCATAGGCCCCAGCGCCGAAAAGGCCCACGTAGCCGAAGGGGAGGTAGCCGGTGAAGCCGTAGATGATGTTGATGCCCTGGGCGAGGGCGAGATACACCATCGCGTTGAAGAGCAGGAGCTGGTTGTTGTAGGCGAAGGGCGCCAGGGCGAAGAGAGCGGGGATGAGGAGAATCAGCCCCAGATCGGGCAGCCGCCTAGACATGGCGAACCTCCTTTCCCAGGATGCCGCCCGGGCGCAGAAGCAGGGTCGCCACCAGCAGAACATAGGGCAGCACGTTCGCCCAGGAGGGCAGGTAGCTCTCCATGACCATGAGGGCGATGCCGTAGAGAAGCCCGCCGAGGAGGGTTCCGAGGGGATCGCCCAGCCCGCCGAGGACCACCACGGCAAAGGCGGTGACGGTGATCTCGCTGCCGAAGTTCGGGCTCACAGAGCCCAGCATGAAGAGGCTGAGCATCCCGGCCGCGGAAGCAAGGAGCAAACCCACCCCGAAGGCAAGCGAGGAGATCAGGTTGACGTTGACCCCGCTCGCGGCGGCCTCGTCGCGGCTTGCCATGACCGCCCGCGTGGCGTAGCCGATCCGCGTGCGGTAGAGATAGAGGTAGACCAAGGCGATGAGGACGAGGCTCACGAGGGCGCTCACCGCCCAGGCGACTGGGAAGGTCTGACCCAGAAGGTGCACCGGCGCCTTTCCGAACACGGGCTCGTAGATGGAGCGGGGGTTGTCGCCGAAGGCCATCACGGCCAGGGCTTCGACCACCTGCGAGAGTCCGAAGAAGAGAACCAGGGAGATCATCTCGAAGTCCTTGAGCTTCACGAGCCGGGGCACCAGCAGGTAGTAGAGGGCCATGCCCGCCAGCACGAAGGCGACGCCCTGAACGGGAACGGTGATGAGGGGGTTCCAGCCGAAGAGTCGGTAGACCCAGAAGGCTCCGAAGGCGCCCAACATCATGAAATCACCGTGGGCGAGGTTCACGATGCGCATGACCCCGAAAACGAGATTCAATCCCATGCCCACGAGGGCGAAGAAGAGACCGAACAGAACACCGGCGAGAAGGGAAAAGGCCAACATAGCAGGCGACCTTCCTATTCCGAGATGTGGCAGGTCAAGGAGGGTGTCAGCGCCCTGCGGGACGGGAGCCCCGAGCGCGCGCCGGGACTCCCGCGAGCTCCGTCAGGGAGCAATAACCCTTCAGCTCGCCGGGTAGATCGGCTTGCCCGTGGAAAGGTCGGACGGATAGACGATGACCGGCTTCAGGGAGCCGCTTGCAAGCTGGAACTGGGCGACCGGGAGGAGCTCGCCGACCTGAGCGCCGTCCGATGGGTCGATCTTGAACGCGCCGTCGAGGGTGTTCAGGTTGCCCGAGAAGCTGCTGACCGCCTCGCGGAGGTTCTCCTGCTTGAGGCTGGCCGCGGTTTCCAGGGCCTTCTGAATGACCAGGCCCGCGTTGTATCCGGCGATGTTGAGAAAGTTCACGTTGTCGACGCTGTTCGCCGCCTCGAAGGTCTTGATGAAGTCATTCATGCCCAGCCCGTAGTTGACGTTGTTGAAGCCGTAGAGGGGCGGGGTCGGATAGGTGTAGGTGTTCTGCAGGCCCTTCTCGCCGACGGCCTTCTCCATGATGGAAAGCTGCTGGCCGGAGAATACCGTGAAGACCATCTTGAAGTGGTAGCCGCCGCTCTCGATCCCCTGGAGGAACGCAATGTCGTTCGGGGCGTAGCCGAACTCGAGCACCGCATCGGGCTTGAGGGCAGCGATGTTCCGCAGGATGACTCCGTAGTCCTTGGTGTCCGTGGCCACCGCCTGATAGTACACCGGGGAGACGCCCTGAGCCGCCAAGTTCTTCTTGAGGGTCTCGGCCTGGGACTGATCGAAGTCGTTGGAGGAGTAGACGACGGCGATCTTTGCGATCTTCTGGTCGAGCAGGAAGCCGGAGAGGCTGGTCGGCCAAATCGCCGAGGAGGGCAGCGAGGTCAGCACGAGGTAGGAATTGTCGGGCGTGAAGAAGCTGGCTCCCGTCCCCGTCGGATCAAAGAGAAGCATCTTGTTGTCCTTGGCGATGGGAACGGCCACGGAGGTCAAGACCGAGCCGAAATCGGCGACCAGGATGTTGACCTTGTTCTGGGTGATCAGTTGGTTGTACAGGGTGCTTGCGGTCGCGGTGGAGCTGTTGTCGTTGTAGGCCACGACCTTCACGGGGATCTTCTTGTTGTAGGCCTTGACCATAACGCCCCCGTCCTTGTTGACCTGACTGGCCCAGAACTGGAGGCCCTGGTACTCGGGCACGCTGGAGACCGCGAAGGCTCCCTGCCCGGCGTAGAGGGTTCCGACCGTAATTTCCTTGGGCACGCCGTTCGCCGAGCTGCCGCTGCAGCCCGCGAGGGCGCCCACGAGCGCCACGGCAGCGACGAGCGCGAAAATGGTTCGATAGCCGCCCCCCAACCGAGACAGAGAGCGTCGGGGGAATCCCCTCCCGGCGACGGGGCCATCCGCCGGACGATCAAAAGACTTTCTACTCATGGGTAACCATCCTTTCATTGAAACCTTTTGAAATCTGTCAGCTATCATAAACGAGGCAGGCCCTCTGTGCAAGGAAAATCGCCCTCGGCGCCGGTCAGGCTGCCGAGAGGCGCAAGAGCTCCCCAGCGTCCGTCGAATCCGTGAATCACGCGGGGGATGAAAGCGAGCTTCGCCGGTCTTCCTTGCCGCGTACGTACGAGAAGCCCGCGGCCAGGACGCACAGCGCGATCGACACGATGAAGGTGCTCTTGATGCCGACCACGAAGGACTGCATGGTGGCCGAGCCGAGGTGGACGTTGGTTCCTACGAAGAGCTGCATCATGACGCGGCGGGGAAGGCTCCCGGCAGCGACCGCCAAGGCGAGCGCGAAGCTCGTCACCATCCCCGTCTGGCGAAGGGTGGCGAGACTCGCGGAGGCTATGCCCAGCCGCTGACGGGGGGCGGCGTTCATTGCGGCGCTCGTGTTCGGAGACCAGAACAGGCCGCCGCCCAGACCCATGAGGACGAGGCCCGCCGCGATCGCCCAGTACGGGGTCGTCGGGGTAAGCCAGGCGACGAACCAGAGCAGCGCCCCGCCCTGCACGAGCAGGCCGACCGTCGCCGGCAGGCGCGCGCCGATGCGGTCCGAGAGTCGCCCGCTCAAGGGGCCCACTACCGAGCTGACGATCGAAAGCGGAATGAGCAGGAGCGCGGCGTTGAGGGGACTGTAGCCTCGGACACCCTGAAGATAGAAGATGACGGGGAAGTTGACGGCAAAGACGGCGAGGGCCTGGAGCATCGCGGCCAGAACCGAGAAATTGTAGACTCGGTTCGAGAAGAGGCTGAGGTCGAGCACGGGGTTGGCGGCACGCCGCTCGCGGGCGAAGAAGACTACGATCATGAGCGCGAACAGGGCAAAGAGCGACACGATCGGCAGGGAGGTCCAGCTGTACTGGATTCCGAGCGTCAGCGCAAACAGTAGCGAGACCAGGGCGATGCTGAAGGTCGCCGCTCCGAGGAAGTCGAACCTCTCGCTGCGATTTCGGACCGACACCTCCTTCAGGGCGCGAAGACCCCAGGCGGTTCCGATGATTCCGATGGGTACGTTGATGAAGAATATCCAGCGCCAGTTGGCGGCGGAGAGGATCAACCCCCCGAGGAGCGGCCCGGCGATTCCCCCGATCGCCCAGGTAATGCTGTTGATGCCGAGCGCCCGCCCGCGCTCGTGGGGCGGGAAGACCTCCGTGATGATCGCGGGGCTGTTGACCATCATGAGCGCGCCGCCCGAACCCTGGATGACGCGAAAGAGGATGAGCTCGGTCGCGCTCCGCGACAGCCCGCAGAGCGCGGACCCCAGGGTGAAGATCATGAATCCCACGTTGTAGAGGCGAACCCGACCGAACATGTCCGCGACGCGTCCGAAGGTCAGGAGAAAGACCGTGCTGACCAGGATATAGGCCATGATGACCCAGATCATCTGGACCAAATCCGAGTGAAGCTCCACCATCATGTCCGGAAGGGCCAGGATCACGATCGTGGCATCGATAGCTGCCATGAGAGAGCCGATCGTCGTTACGCTCAAGGCGATCCACTTGTAGTCGATGCCCTTATGAGCCTCGGCGAAGGAATGCGATTTTAGCGGGAAGAGAGACATTTCAGCGAAGCTCCTTATTGCCGTAGGAATTGTGGTGCGCAAAATCCTCGACCTCGCGGCGCACGCGGAGGTAAGGCTGGGGGGCGATCGGATAGCCCAGCCGAGCCGAGAAGGCGATCTTGAGGCGATCAGGGACGGCAAGGAGCCTCTTCACTTCCTTCTCGACCTCCCTCTCGCTCAAGGCGCTGAGGATCTGAAAGGCGATGCCGAGGGAGTGGGCCATGAGCCACATGTTCTGCATGACGCAGCCGAGGCTCATGATGCCGAGAAAGTCGCCCTCCGAGGCCGGAGCCCTTCGGGAGGGATCGTAGAGCACGATCACCAGCGCGGCGCTCGATCCCACCAGCCGAGTCTGCGGAGGGGCATCCTCGTCCGTCGCCGGCCTTGCTCCGGGGGTCCGCCACGAGGGAGGAAACATCGTCCCGAGAATTCCGATCTTCCTTTTCCTAAGCTCATCCTCCGAGAAGGACAGCTGCGCGAGATTCTCCTCGATGAAGCGCTCCGAGACCGAGCCGTGGATCGAACCGATGCTCTCGAGCAGCTTTCGGTCGTCGACCACCACCACCTCGTAGTTCTGCATGTTGTGCGCCGTAGGGGACCAGCGCGCCGCCTCGAGTATCCGCCTCAGGTGCCCTTTCGGGATCGCGCGTCTCGCTTCGAAGGGGCCGCGCGTCGATTGCCGTTTTTCGATTACCGTCGATAGATCTACCATACTCACTCCCCCTTGGTCCGCCGTGTTGGCCGCTTGCTCAGCGCGCGGATCCCGCCTCGGTCTGCAGGACTGCTCGGAAGCGGACCTTCGCGCTCATCATCCTCTCGAAGGCGATCGCCGCCTGCTCGAGCGGGAAGACCTCGACCATCGGAGCAACGCCTGACATGACGCTGAAGCCGATCGCCTCTTCGATGTTGCCTTCCACCGAGCCCTTGATGGAGCGGCCTCCCCCGAGAAGGAGAGCCGGCGGGACGACGATCGGGTCGCCAGCGGCGGCGACGACAATCGCCTGGCCTCCGCGCCCGAGGCCGCCGAGCGCCTCGGAGATCGCCTTCCCGCTGGGCGCCGTGCAGAGGATCACCCGCGCTCCGCCCATTTGCGAAAGACGCTCCGCCAGACCGCCCTCGGCGGCATCGATGTAGGCATGAGCCCCCAGGCGCAGCGCAAGCTCTTCCTTGTCCCGGCCGCGGGAGACCGCGACCGTGGTGAAGCCGAGCTTCGCGGCGTACTGGACGGCGAGATGCCCGAGCCCACCGAGCCCGAGCACGGCGACGAGCTCTCCGGCGCGTGCCCCGCTGTTCTGGAGGGCGCCGAAGGTCGTCCTTCCCGCGCACAGCAGCGGGGCACCCTGCACGGACGCGAGCGAGTCGGGGATGGGGACCAGGGCTTCGACTCGGGCGGCCATGTACTCAGCGTAGCCGCCATCGGCCGAGATCCCGGTGACGATCGAGCTTTCGCAGGCGTGGAAGTGCCCCTTCTTGCACGCGGAGCAGGTGAAGCAGTGGCCCCCGTGCCAGCCAACCCCGACCCGCTGTCCAATCTTCCAGCCCTCGACCTTGCGGCCGAGGGCGTCGATGGTCCCAACTACCTCGTGGCCCGGGATGCGGGGATAGGTGATCCCGGGGTAGTAGCCCTGCTTCACGGCGGCATCGCCGTGACAGATCCCGCAGGCCTCGACTCGTATCAGCACCTGGCTCTCTTGAGGCTCGGGAATCTCTCGCTCGACCACCTCAAGCTCGCCTCCGCGGGCGCTCACCTGAACCGCCTTCATTGTTGACTTCATGTTTCCTCACTAAGAGCGAAGAGCGGATTGTCTTCGCGGAGCTTCCCTATCGGCTCCGCAGCTTCCTCACCCCCGCTATGACCGTTTCGATTGCTCGAGCAAACCGCAGCTTGCCGCCTTCGCCGAGGCGATCGAGCCGCGAGCTCAGAAGCTCGGTGCGCCGAGCGATCTCGGCATTCAAGAGCGCGAGACCCGAGTCGGTGAGGTCGTAGAGGGCGCTGCGGCGGTCGTCGGGATCGCTGCCTCGCCGCGCGAAACCCTCGGAGACGAGCCTATCGAGCATGATGCACTGCGCCGAGGCGGACAGACCGTCGTGTGCCGCAAGCGCCTTGAGGGGGCTCCTCCCGAGCAATCGAAGACCGAGGAGCGATCGGAACTTTTCCTCGCTCATGCTCCGCTCCGGAAAGGGCGGAAGCTCCTCCCTCGCGTAGCGCTTCATCGCGCCCAGCAGCTCGAGGAAGCGGCGGGCAGTCTCAAGATTCGTCTCGCTCGCGCCATCCGCGGGTTTCGGTTCGCGCCCCTTCCTCTCTTCCTTCTGCTCAGGCACCGTGGACCTCCACGTCGTCGTCTCACGCTCGGACTCAATACTATTTGACAATGAAATAATTTTAACATAAAATTATTCTCACGGCAAGCTCAATGGAATAGAGCGGGACGCGGAGGTTCAATGAAAACGTCGGGAAATACGATCCTCATCACGGGAGGTGGAACGGGAATCGGGCTCAGTATGGCCCGGGACTTCATGAAGGAGGGCAATGAGGTTCTGGTCTGCGGGCGAAGGGAGTCGCGGCTCTTCGAGGCTCAGCAGCGCCTCCCCAATCTGAAGGTCAAGGTGTGCGACATTACGGACGAGGAAGAGCGAGAGAGCCTCGCCGACTGGGCGATCGCATCGGGGGTGAACATCCTCGTCAACAATGCGGGGATGCAGCGGATGGTGAACTTCACCCGCGGTCTTCCGGAGCTCGCGGAGGGCGACAATGAGATTCGCAGCAATCTGGAGGCCCCCGTCTATCTCAGCGCCCGCCTCGTTCCCCATCTGATGCGTCGCAAGCCCGCCGCTATCGTCAACGTATCGTCAGGGCTCGGATTCATCCCGCTCGCCATCATGCCGGTCTACTGCGCCACGAAGGCCGCGCTGCACTCCTTTTCGGTCTCGCTGCGGCATCAGCTTTCGGCCACGGGCGTGATGGTGTTCGAGGTGATCCCGCCGATGGTCGACACCGATCTCGACCGCGGAGCGCGGACGAGGCGCGGCCAAGAGGATCGGGGGATCTCTCCCGACGAGGTTTCGAAGGCGCTCCTCCAGGGCATGGCCGAGGACCGGGTGGAGATCCCCGTCGGCGCAGCGGCGAATCTCGTCGCTGGCTCTCGGACCAACTTCGACCAGGTCTTCCAGGGCATGAACTCCCGGCGGTGAGCCTACGTCTATGGCGCGCCGCGAGCCCGCCGCGCCGCGGGGTCGCCCCTTCCAATCTCCCGGAGCCGCTTGCAGCGTCGTTGACCCTTCGATCAGTAGCGATAGGGGGGAGCTACGTAGGTTTCCCGCTCGCTGTAGGGCACGCGAATGGCCCGCGAGAGCTTCGCCCGGAGGCTTCGCACGTAGGTGCGGATGTTGTGCTCCCGAAGCAGGGTCGAGAGGTCCGAAAGGGTGAGGCTGTCGACGAGCCGGTTGGGGATGGGGCTCGCGCTATCGCTGACGCGGCGAAGCGCGTAGTAGGGGCCGCTCAAGAGGTCCACCTCCTCGCCGAACTGCACGTAGGGGTTGCTCCGGTAGATCATGTTCGCCGGAGGGAGGTAGGCGACCGGATCGTTCTGGTCGACCACGCGCAGGAGCGGAAGAGAGCGGTAGCGCGCGGCTCCCTGCGCGTCGGTCACCTTGGGCTGGCCGAAGGTGATTACCCTCTGCACGTGATAGCCGTCCCTCGAGAGAAGCATAGCGAGGATGAGCGCCTCGGCGGCGCCGAGCGACTGCCCGGATATGCGCAGGGCATAGTCGCGGTGAAGCAGGGGCTTGATGCTGCGATAGAGGGCGAGGGCCATGAGCTCGAAGCCGTGATGCACCCAAATGCCGAGCCGGGGATTGTACTCTTTCTGGAAGCGCAGGTCGTAGAGCAGGTTGCGGAAGTTCGTCGTCCCGCGCACCGCAATCTCCTGCACCCTCCGAGAGCGGATCGTTCCCACGAGGTAGCGGTTGTTGGTTTTTCGGATCCAAACCACCGAGAGGTCGTCGTAGGTCCGGCCCCACTGGGACTCGATCGCCTGAGTGGTCTCATAGCGGACCGAGGCGTTTAGGAGCGCGAAGTGGAGAAGCTCGTGAAAGTTGATCGGGCTCGCCGATTCGCTTGTGGCCCGATCCGCGGGAGGCGGGAGGGAGGGTGCGGGCAGCGCGACGAGCGGAGAGGGCAGAAGAAGGGCGGCAACGACGCAGAAGATCGAGCGGCGGATGCTGGGCTTCATGGCTTTCCAAGAGAGAATATACCACCTCGGCCCGAAGCCTGGACACGTGAGCATGGCCATCCTATCCTTGAGGTGTGAAACAGGTAAAGAAGAGCCTTCCCGATATCAGCCCGCGCGCCTGGGAGCACCCGGCGGACAGCGCGGCGCTTTCGACCCTGAAGCGGATTCCCGGCCTCGACGAGATTCTGAAGCGCATCCTCACCGTGACCAGCGACAGATCCCTCCGCCTCATCGCCTTGGGCTCCTCCGTGCGGGTCACCGAGCGGCAGTTTCCCCGCCTCCACCGGCTGAGGGAAGAGGCCTGCATGCTCCTCGATCTTCGCGAGCCCCCGGAGCTTTTCGTCTCGCAGAACCCCTTCCTGAACGCGGGGGCGATCGGGGTGAATCGCCCCTTCATCAGCCTCAACAGCGCCCTCATCGGCCAGCTCGAGGACGAGGAGCTGCTTGCGGTGATTGCCCACGAGATAGGGCATATCCTGAGCGGCCATGTCCTGTACAAGACGCTTCTTTACCTCCTGCTCAAGGTTTCCACGGAGGTGGTTCCCGTGGGAAAGCTCGCACTCTCGGGGGTCATCGCGGCGCTCAAGGAGTGGGACCGGCGCAGCGAGATGAGCGCCGACCGAGCTGGGCTTCTCGCCACGCAGGACCCGCAGGTCTCCTATGCGCTGCTGATGAAGGTGGCGGGCGGCTCCTATCCCCAGGAAATGAGCCTCGACGAGTTCTTGAACCAGGCTGCCGAGTACGAGCGAGGCGGCGACGTCATCGACAGCGTGCACAAGCTGCTCAATCTCATCGAGGAATCTCATCCCTTCGCGGTGCTGCGCCTGGCGGAGCTGAAGAGTTGGTACGATTCCGGAGCCTATGCGAAGATCCTCTCTGGCGACTACCCGCGCAGGGGCGAAGCCGAGAACCTTCGCTCGACCTTCGAGCGGGCGGCGGGGAGCTACCGGGAGCAGATGGAGCGCTCCCAGGACCCGCTCGCGACGACCCTGCGGGACATCGGCAAGCGGATGGAGAGCGCGGGCAAAGAGGTGGGCAAGCAGGCGGAGGATCTCTTTCGGGGACTGTTCGGCGGCGGCTTTCCGCCGGGTGCGGGTCCCGCCCCCAGCGGAGCCGCAGGCCAGTCCGGGCCCGAAGAGGGGCCGCAGCCTGACCGGAAGGACGAGGCTATCCGCTCGGAAAGTGATTCAGACAAGGGATCCGACGCGCAGTCTTCTTGATCGCGTCAGTCAGATCACCGTGTCGCCGCGCCCGATGAGAAGCTTCCCCGACCGGACCACTTCGACGACCCCGTACTTGTCGAACACGTTGTTGATCGAGTCCATCTTCGCGGACTTGCCCGTGGTCATGATCGTTATGGTGTTCTTTCCGATGTCCACGACGTCGCTCTTGAAGGCGTTCGCCACCTGAAGCACCTCGGAGCGGGTGTCCGGGGTGGCCCGTATCTTCACGAGGGCTAGCTCACGCTGAACGACGTCCTCTCTGGTCGCGTCCCGCGCGTCGATGACGTCGACGAGCTTGGCGAGCTGCTTCAAGATCTGATCGAAGGTCTTCTCTTCGCCGGTCGCGACGATCACCATCCGCGAAAAGGCCGGATCGTTGGCCGCCGAAACCACGAGGCTGTCGATGTTGAACCCTCGACGCGCAAAAACGAGCGAGATGCGGATGAGGACGCCGGGCTTGTTGCTCACGTACAGGGAGATCGTGTGGCGCTTCAAGCCTGACGTCTGGGCGTTTGTCGATTCATTGTCTGCCATCGCTTTCAAGCTCCTCTTTTTCCTCAGGTGCTTCCCACCGGCTTCGCCAGCTTCTTCTTGGGCGCCTCCAGAATCATCTGGTGGTAGGGCGCTCCCGCGGGAATCATCGGGTAGACGTTGTCCTCCTTCTCGACCTCCACGTCGATGACGCAGGGGCCGTCCGAGTAGTCCAGGGCCGCCTGGAGAATCCGGCGGACGTCGGCGCTCCGGCGGATCCGAAAAGCCTTGCAGCCGTAGGCCTCGGCGAGCTTCACGAAGTTGGGGTTGCCCTCGAGGTCGACACCGGAGAGGCGGTTCTCGTAGAACAGGGACTGCCACTGGCGCACCATGCCGAGGTAGTTGTTGTTGATGATAATCACCTTCACGGGGATCTTGTTGACGACCGCGGTGGCAAGCTCCGAGAGGGTCATCTGGAAGCCTCCGTCCCCGACGATCGCGATGACCGTCTTGTCCGGTCGGGCGAGCTGCGCCCCAATGGCCGCCGGGAAGCCGAAGCCCATCGTGCCGGCTCCGCCCGAGGTGATCCAGTGGAAGCGGCTGTCGGTCTTGTAGAACTGCGCCGCCCACATCTGATGCTGGCCGACGTCCGCGGTGACGATCGCCTTGCCCTCGGTGAGGCGAAAGATCTCGTCGATCGCGTGCTGCGCCTTGACCTTGCCCTCTTTCTTGTACTTCAGGGGGAACTGCCGCTTCCAGCGGTCGATCTGGGCGATCCAATCGGAGGTGTCGCCGCGCTTGGCGATTGCGGAGATCGCTTCGATGACGAGCCGAGCGTCGCCAACGATCGGGACATCGACCACGATGCTCTTGTTGATCTCGGAGGGATCGATGTCAACGTGGATCTTTAGGGCGCCGGGGCAGAACTCCTCGATCTTCCCGGTGATCCGGTCATCCCAGCGCGAGCCAATCGACATGATCAGATCGCAGTCGAGCACCGCCTTGTTCGCGTAGGCGGTGCCGTGCATCCCGAGCATCCCGACGCTCAAGGGGTGAGTCTCGGGAAAGCAGCCCTTGCCGAGCAGGGTGTTGGTCACCGGGATCTGGAGCTTCTCGGCAAGGAAGATGACCGCGCGCTCGGCGCCCGAGATGACCGCGCCATGCCCTACCAGCAGCAGGGGACGGCGGGCCCGCGAGAGCATCTCCGCTGCCCGCTCGATGAGATCGGGATCGCCCTCTTGGGGAATCTTGTAGCCGGGCAGGTGAAACTCCTCCCCCGAGCTCGGATCGATCGTGGCGCTGGAGACGTCCTTCGGCATGTCGATGAGCACGGGCCCGGGTCTGCCGGTCTGTGCAAGGTAGAAGGCCTCGCGAGCGATCCGAGGGATGTCGCGCGCATCCTTGATGAGATAGGAGTGCTTTACCACCGGATAGGAGATGCCGGACACGTCGGCCTCCTGGAAGGTGTCCAGGCCGAGGTTCCCGGTCGTCTGCTGACCGGTGATGACTACCATCGGCGAGGAGTCCATGTGAGCGGTGAGGATGCCCGTGATCGTGTTGGTCGCACCGGGGCCGGAGGTGACGAGAACGACCCCCGCCTTCCCGCTCGCGCGCGCAAAGCCGTCGGCCATGTGGGTCGCCCCCTGCTCATGGCGGGTCAGGATGAGCTTGATGGGAGAGTCGACCAGGGCGTCGAAGATCGGAATTGCCGCGCCGCCCGGATATCCGAAGATGTATTCCACCCCCTGTTGATGAATAGTGTCGACGAGGACCTCGGCGCCGGTCCGCAGTGTCTTGCCCATGTTTCCTCCTCGAGTGACAGCAAAGCACTCAGGTTTCTCCTAAACGTAGTGTGTTTTTGAAGGTTGGTCAAGCGAAGGTGGTCATTTTATGGGAGAAACAGGCGGACAAGTGGATGGATTCGCGGACGCAAGCCCTATTCTCTCTGCTAATCGCGTCAGAGAGGAGAGATGGCAGCCATTCCACTGAATTTCGGTGGAAAAAGGCGCACAACTTGGACAAAACCGGGTTCCGAATCGGGTAATCGGGAAATCAACGCAGAAAGTATATCGAATTCAGGTAGATTGGCTCCGAGATGAGCTGAATCCCGCTCCCCTTTGGTCAAATAGCGGGTAAACGAGGCGGCGGATCCGAAGAAGCCTCGCATTCCGAGCGTGGATCCGCCCCCTGCGGCGAAAGAGAGCGGCTCGAAGAGCGCAGCGGTCGTTTTTTGTCGTTGACTTCGCTTCCCGGGAGGCTATAGTGATTGATGGGAGGTCACTCGAACCCACCGGCGAAAGCAGCCGAGCGAGTCCGAGTGTATCCCAAAAAGTCGACCGTGAAGGGCCTCTGCCGCGTCACAGCGGCGGAGGCCCTCCTTTTTTTTACCGGGGCGAGAGCTCGCGGGGCGGCCTGCCCCCGGTCGGTACGAAGATGAGGGCGGCCGAATCGATGCAGTAGCGCTTGCCGGTCGGGGGCGGTCCGTCGTCGAAGAGGTGGCCGAGATGGGAGCCGCTCAAGGAATCCACCACCTCCGTGCGCTCCATGCCGAGGCTGTCGTCGATCCGCAGCTTGACCGCGTCGGGGCTGATCGGGCGGGTGAAGCTCGGCCATCCGGTGCCCGAGTCAAACTTGTCCTTCGAGCTGAAGAGGGGCTGACCGGTCGCGGCGGAGTAGTAGGTTCCGTCGGCGTGATTGTTCCAGTACTTGCCGGTGAAGGGGGCCTCGGTACCGCGCTCCCTGAGGATGTAGTACTGCTCGCGAGTGAGCCGCGCGCGCCATTGCGCGTCGGTGAGCCTGATGGGAAACACGAAGTGCGGCCCGACCCTTTGCGGAGAATCCGCGCCGCCGAGGGCGGCCGGCTGGCCGGAAGCGGCCGCCTGCCCCGATGCGGAGCGAACAGTCTCGGCCGTGACTGTTCCCATGCGCACAAAGACCACTGCGAGCACAAGGAGTGCAGCGATCGCCAGGACGCCTACCAGCTGAGCTGCGAACGATCTTCTTTGAATCTTCATGATCTCCTAATTCTACCCTGCAATCGTCACGAAAGTGTCACGGAGCCCTCAGATCGGAGGCCGCGGGATTTGAACCTTTCGTGATACTTTCGTGATAGTCTACCGCTATATTCAGGCCAGTGACAAAAGGACAGGGAGGCAGAAATGAGCACGAAGAGTCTTGCTCGCGAGGTCGAGCGAATCGTGACGGGAGGAGACCAGGAGCTCAACCCTGGAGAGAAGCTGGTCTCCTGGATTGAACGCGCGAAGGAGGCCGACCTCTATCGGATCAACGCGTTCAAGGTAGCCGACCTCATAGGGGCGGAGCGGGGGCCACTTCTTATGACCTGCATTCAGCTGGTCCACGAGGGGGTGCTCGATCTGAACTGGGACTTCCATTGCACGGAGTGCAACGCCGTAGCGGGAACCCACCTTCACCTCCAGGAGGCGACCGCGGTCGATCACTGCCCGCTTTGCAACGTCGATTTCCGCAACCAGCTGGACCGCAACGTCGAGGTGACCTTCGCTCCCTCGGCCCGATTCTACGTGGTGGGCAGGAGGTTTCTCGAGGAGCAGACGAGAATCACCGTCGCGCTCCACAAGGAAAAGAAGATCCGTCTTCCGGAAATCTACGTCTCAGGGCTGGATTGCCTGCACGTTCCCCTCTTCCGGCAGATCTTCGAGAGCGAGACCCTATCGCTGCGCGAGAGCCTGCGCATCGGGCAGGTATGCATCATGTTCACCGATATCAAGGGATCGACCGCGCTCTACGACCGCCTCGGGGACTCGGCCGCCTACGGCATGGTCAGGAACCACTTTGACATTCTCTTTCGCACGGTCGAAGCGCACGACGGGGTGATCGTGAAGACGATCGGCGATTCGGTGATGGCCTCCTTCAAGAGGTCTGCCGAGGGTGTCGCCGCCGCCGTCGCCATTCAGGAGGCTTTCGGGGAGTTCAACCGACGCGAAAACCTGCGCAACGAAATCCTGGTCAAGGTGGGGCTCCACGCCGGCAGCACCATCATGGTCAATCTCAACAACCGCCTGGACTACTTCGGTCAGGCCGTGAACATGGCCGCGCGAATCCAGAACACCGCGGAAGGCGGAGAGGTCATCATCTCGGACGCTGTTCGGACCGATCGGGACGCGGTA
>DAHVAK010000034.1 GCA_027314665.1 Spirochaetales bacterium | reverse complement strand
GGCCAGGGCGGGGGCGGGATGATGGGAATGGGGGGAGGGGGAGCGCTCACCCGCCTGCTCTACGAGATGGACGGAATCGGCTCGAACACCTGGATGGAGCGCGCGAGGGCGAAGCTCCTGCAGCTGGCGCGAAAGCCGGTGCCGAAGCGGAAGTGGCACGTGCTCTTCATGGGCTCGACCAACCGTCCGGATGTCCTCGATCCCGCCCTGGTGCGCCCCGGGCGATTCGATCAGATGATTCAGGTGGGTCTTCCCGACCGAGCCGGGCGGCGGGAGATCATCGAGGGCTACCTGCGGACAGTGAAGCATGACGACTCGGTGAACGTCGAGGCGATCATCGCCAACACCGCGAAATCCACCCCCGCGCAGATCATGGCAGCCCTCACCAAGGATGCGGTGCGCATCGCGCTGTTCGATGGGCGCAAGGCGATATCGCAGCGCGACATCGATCACGCTTTCCTCCAACAGTGGACCGGGATCGAGAACCCCATCGAGGAGATGGCTCCGGACCAGCGGCGGCAGATTGCGATCCACGAGGCGGGTCACGCCGTCGCCCAGCACTACCTCCTGCCCGATCAGCGCATCGTCCACCTCACGATCATCGCTCGGGCCCAGAGCCTCGGCTTCATGCTCCCGCTCGACGAGGTTGAGATGTACGTGTACCCCCTGAGGCGGATCGTGGGTGACATCATGATCGGGATGGCGGGGCACCTCGCCACCCGCGTCGTGCTCGGCGAGGATTGGACCGGGGCCTACAGCGACTTCCAGAAGATCCGCGGCAGCCTGCGCCATCTCTACCTGCTCGGCTACTTCGGGCCGCCGATCCACGAGATCGGAACGGACCTCAGCGCAGGGAAGGACGACGCCATCCTACTGCGGTTCTGGAAGGAGCTTGAAGGACGGGTCGAGCAGCTCCTTCGCGCCCACTACGAGGAGCTCGTGCGCCTGGCCGACGAGCTGGTCGCGCACAGCGAGCTTTCAAGCGACCAGGTGCTGGCGATCCTCGGCTCCAACCTCCAGATCGCCGCAAGCGAGCCCGCCTCGGCTTGGGCGAAGCGCCACAGCGACGAGCCGGCGCCGGTCGCCAAGGAGGGCGGCGAAGCGCCAGGGGGGTTCGCTCGGTAATCCTATCTGCCGCCCGACAGAAGGCATGGGGGCGGTCGCCGTTGGCGCCGCCCCCCTTCGATTTTACGCCGATCCCGCCTCCGCTGCGAGGCGAGCGCGGCAAAAGCCGACAAAATCCCCTACAAAGTGCTCGTCGGCGGAATCGGTCCACACGAAGCGTAGCGCGCGCTCGATCGGCGAGCCGGCAAGCGGGACGTGTACGAGGCTTCCCTCCCGAAGCTCCTCGCGCACGGTCAGGCGGGAAATCACCGCGACCCCAAGCTGGGAGCGAACAAGGTACTTGATCGTGTTGATGCTCTCGATCTCCATGTAGGGATGGACGAGACGGGGATCGATGCCGTGCCGCATGAGGTAGCGCTCGAAGACGAGCCGCGTGCCGGAGCCTGGCTCCCTGAGGATGAGCTCCGCGGCAAGGAGCTCCGCGAGCGGAAGCCGCCCGCTCCGCGCCGCGATGGGATGGTCGGGCGCCGCGACGACGATGAGCTCGTCTTTCGCGAAGGGCTGAGCGCGCAGGCCCGCCTTTTCGACCGGTCCCTCGACGATGCCGAGCACGATCTGGCCGTGGTGGAGATGGTCAAGGATGCGGGCGGTGTTCTGCACCGCGAGGCGGATCCTGGTCTCGGCGTGAAGGCGGCGGTACTCCGCGAGGAGATTGGGAAGGATGTATTCCCCGACGGTGAGCGTCGCTCCGACATCGTAGATGCGGATGGCGGAGTTTGCATTTCGCATATCGCGCTCGATCGCTTGGTAGATGGCTTCGATCTTCTCGGCGTGGTGGAACAGGCGCAGGCCCTCCTGAGTCGCAAAGGGACGATTCTTGCGCTTCGCGATGAGCTTCACCCCGTAGCTCTCTTCGAGGGCCTTGATGTGCTGGGAGACCGCAGGCTGCGTGATGTGCAGCGCCTCGGCGGCCGCCGAAAAGCTGCCCCGGCGGACGGTTTCTAGGAGACTCTTGAGTCTGAAGTCGTGCATGCACAATTATAACACAGCATTATGATCTGCAAATAAACTATAATTGGACATTAGATGCCTTCGCCCGTATCATCCTCCACACTATGCGAAAAATCGTTCTGCCAATACCCGGGGTCTTGCTTGCGGTAGTCGTGGCGATCGCCGCCGTCTACCTCGGCAGCCTCGTTCCCCTAATCGGCGCGCCGATCTTCGGCATCGTGATCGGCGTCCTGCTCCGCAATATCGTTGGGTGGCCCGAGGGGGCTGCCCCCGGGGTCGCCTTCACCTCGAAGCGCGTCCTGCAGTGGGCGGTCATCCTGCTGGGCTCGGACTTGAGCCTCTCGCAGGTCGTGCGCACCGGCAGCCAGTCGCTCGCCATCATGGCTGCGACCCTGACTACCTCCTTCCTTGCGGCCATCGTGGCGGGGCGGCTCCTGAAGGTCCCGCGCAGGATGACCGCCCTCATCGGGATCGGCACCGCCATCTGCGGAGGCTCGGCCATCGCCGCGGTCTCTCCGATCATCGAGGCGGAGGAGATCGAGATCGCCTACTCGATGTCGACGATCTTCATGTTCAACATCGTGGCGGTGATCCTCTTTCCCCTTCTCGGGAGGCTCTTCGGCTTTTCGGATCGGGCCTTCGGAATGTGGGCCGGCACGGCGATCAACGACACCTCGAGCGTGGTCGCCGCCGGGTACGCCTACGGGACCGCGGCCGGCAACTTCGCGACGATCGTCAAGCTGACTCGCACCACGATGATCATCCCGACGGCGCTCGCGCTCGTGGTCATCATGGTGCTGCGCAAGCGCGCGGCCCGCAGCGCCGGCGATGGGAAGGCCTTCCCACTTCGGCGCATCTTTCCCTGGTTCATCCTGGGTTTTCTGCTGATGTCGCTGCTGAACACCGTGGGCGCTTTTCCGAAGGGGGTGAGCGGGCTGCTCGTGGACGCTGGGCGCTTCATGATCGTGTTGGCCCTGGCGGGGGTAGGGATGAGCGCCGACCTGAGGAGGATAGCCAAGGCGGGCGCCCGTCCCCTACTGGTCGGCCTCATCGTATGGGCGACGGTGGCGGTGGTCGGACTCTTCGTCCAGCGCCTCGTCGGTTTCTCTTGAAGCTGCGCGGTCAGATGGCGGCTGCGACGAGCGCCATGATCTCCTTGCCCTGGAGCTCCTCTTTTTCGAGGAGCGCCTCGGCGACGCGCTTCAGGGCGGCGCTCTTCTCCTTCAGGATCGAAACCGCCTTGTCGTATGCGCGGTCGAGAATCGACTTGATCTCGTCGTCGACCTCCTGGGCGGTGCGCTCGCTGTACTCTCGTCTGCGGGAAATGTCCGCCCCGAGGAAGACGTCGTGCTGCTCATCGCCGAGAGCCAGGTTGTGGAGGCGCTTGCTCATGCCCCAATCGAGGACCATCTTGCGGGCGAGGCGAGTCGCCTCGCGGAGATCGTTCTCGGCGCCGCTCGTGATGTCGCCGATGAAGGCATCCTCGGCGGCCCGCCCGCCAAGCATGACCGTGATGCGGTCGAGAATGTAGGTGCGACTGTAGAGATGCTGGTCGTGCTCGGGAAGCTGCTCGGTGACGCCCATGGAGTTGTCGCGCGGGATAATCGTGACCTTGTGGATCGGATCAGTCGTGGTCAGATTGACCGCCACGACCGCATGCCCGGCCTCATGGTAGGAGACGATCTTCCGCTCCTCGTCGGTCATGACGAAGTTCGTGCGCTCGAGCCCAAGCAGGAGCTTGTCGCGCGCGTCGTCGATCTCCTTGTTGCCGATTGAGCTCATCCCCCTGCGGGCGGCGAGCAGGGCAGCCTCGTTCAAGAGGTTTTCCAGGTCGGCGCCGGTGAAGCCGGGGGTACCCTGGGCGATCTTCTCGAAGTCGACGTCGGTCTCCAAGGGCTTATTGCGCCCGTGCACCTTGAGGATCTCGAGGCGATCCTTGAGGGTGGGCCGGTCGACCGTCACCCGCCGGTCGAAGCGCCCGGGGCGCAAGAGCGCGGGATCGAGGATATCGGGCCGGTTAGTTGCCGCAAGCACGATCGTGTTGTCGTTCTGCTCGAAGCCGTCGAGCTCCGAAAGCATCTGGTTCAGGGTCTGCTCGCGCTCGTCGTGGCCGCCTCCGAGTCCGGCGCCGCGGTGGCGTCCGATCGAATCAAGCTCGTCGATGAAGATGATGCTCGGGCTGTGGGCCTTCGCGTCGCGAAAGAGGCTGCGAACCCGCGAGGCCCCGACGCCGACGAACATCTCCATGAAGTCCGAGCCGCTGATGCTGTAGAAGGGAACGTTGGCCTCTCCGGCGAGGGCGCGCGCGAGGAGGGTCTTCCCGGTCCCCGGAGGACCGACGAGGAGAACCCCCTTCGGCACGGTGGCGCCGAGCTTGCGGTAGCGCTCGGGGGTGCGCAGGAAGTCCACGATCTCGCTCAGCTCCTTCTTGACCCCCTCGATCCCTGCGACGTCGCTGAAGGTCACGCTCTCTCGGGTCTTGCGGTAGAGCTTCGCCTTGTTCTGTCCCACCGAGAAGATGCTGTCCCCCTGGCTGCGGGTGCGGCGATACATCCAGAAGAGAAACCATCCAATGAGGATGAAGGGCACCACGTTCAGCAGGAGTCCGAGAAGCGAGAATTGACTCTCGGGGCGCGTTTGCACCACCACCCCGTTCTTGGTGAGGTCCTGAAGGAGATTGGGATCCCCGAAGGAGGGAAGATAGGTCAGGAAGGACTTGGAGCCCGCCGCGCCTGCACTCCCGACGATCGGCTTGCCGAGGGTGCCGGTGATCTTATCCCCTTCGACCGTGACAGACTGCACGTTGCCGACGGCGACCTGGGCTTTGAAAGCGCTATAGGAGATTTCTTCGACCGACCCCTGGAAGAGCCTTCCGAATCCCGATACGAAAACGATCATGAGCAAGGCCACCAGCACCAGCGCACCGAGCCCTGTACCGAAGCGCGGCGAGCCGCCGGGCAGCTTCTTGTCGTTGTTGTTTGGTTCTTGCGGTTCGTTTGCCATACTATGCGTCACCCATCACCCATAAAGTAAAGAGAAACGCGAAAAAAGGAAAGGTGTCTGCACGGCACCCCCAAAAACGGCTAGTCTGCGCGGCGTTCCGAGGCTATTCGGCTCTCCTCGTCCGCGGCGGTCTTGGCGCCCTCCTCTACGTTGACCCGCGAGAGCAGGAAGATCCCCACGACGAAAAACAGCGAGATAGACAGAACGCTCGCCCGCGGGCTTCCGGTGATCTCGCCAACCACGGCGTACAGGAGCGGACCGAGGATGCCCGCGAACTTCTCGGAAAGCCCGTAGAGCCCGAAAAACTCGCCCGATTTGGCCTTGGGGGTGAGCTTGGTGTAAATCGTCCGGCTCAGGGCCTGGGTTCCCCCCTGGACCGTTCCGACCAGCCAGCCGATGAGAAAGAACTCGGCCTGGGTCTTCATGAGAAAGCCCCAGATGGGAATGATCACGTAGATGACGAGCCCGAGCATGATCGCCCGCTTGGTGTCCAGCCAGTCCGCGAGGCGGGCGAAGAGCCTTCGCCCGAGGGTGAGCGCGAACAGGGCGCCCACCGCCTGGCTGACGGCGATCGCGGCGAAGGTGAGGAGCAGAGTGAGGCGCCCGGTGAGGTTGGCGTAGGCTCCAATGGCAGGCAGGCTGACTGCGGTCCAGATGAGAAGCGCGACGAAGACTGCCCGGCGGCTGTTGGCCTTGTTCGGGATCCGTCCGAAAATCAGGGCATAGGGAAAGGCCACAAACTGCGTCATGAGAAGGGTGCCGATGAGGACCGCGGTCTGCAGGCCGAGGGCCGCCCCGAAGGCGGTCGCGAGGAGGATGATTGCCCCGATGCCCTCCATGTAGAACCAGAAGGCGATGAGCATCTTGAAGAGCTCTCGGTAGCGCCGGACATCCCGCAGGGTGTGGCCGATGCGGACGAAGGTATCGGCGAAAGGCCGCCCGCGGCTGCCGGCGAGGGGGGTGGCAGCGGGCTCGGGGACGTTCATCATGAGCGGAATGGAGAATAGGAGCCACCACGCGCCGACGGTGAGGAAGGCAATCTGGACCGCGAAGCTTCCCGAGATTCCGATCTGCTTCGCGAAGAGGAAGAGGAGGGTGTTCAGGAGAAGGAGGATTCCCCCTCCGACGTAGCCGTAGGCGTAGCCGAGGCTCGAGACCCGATTCATGTCCTCCGGCGGGGCGATGTGCTGCAGGAGGCTGCTCGCGAGGCCGAGCGAGATATTCATCGCGAACTGGGTTACCCCGTACAGGAGAAGGGCAAGGAGCCACATCCCCGTCTCGAGCCCGAACATCGCCGAGGCGAAAAAGCATCCGACCGCCGTCAGGAGGATGAGGATGCGCTTTCTCCGCCCGGTGATGTCGGCGTAGGTGCCAATGATCGGGGCAAGAACGGCCGAGATGAGGAGGGCGATCGAAACCGTGAAGGCGAAGACGTTGGAGGCGTGATCCCGAGCCGCGGCTTGAACCGCGAGGCTTGCCTGGCTGTAGGCGACCCCGGCAGCCACGAAGGCGGGGGCAGCGATTGCGACGAAGAAGGGAGGAAAGAAGGTCGAGGAGGTCGTGGTGATGTAGGCGTGGTTCCCCCAGTCGTAGAAAGCCCACGAGCGGACGCGCAGGCGGTACAATCGATCTGTAGAACCCTCCATCTCACCTCCCTTCCGGGTCGCCCTACTATCGCCTGCGGGCTGGCGAAAGTCAAGGTAAACGGTATAGTGTGAAGGCTCCATGAACGACACGGAAGCCGACACGCAGCCAATCTTGCCGCTGCCTCGAGCGATGCGGGTAAAGGCCTCGGCGGCGAGGCGTCTCGCCACTGGCTCGCTGTGGGTCTACGCCAACGAGGTTCTCGATCGCCTCGGCGACTTTGCCCCGGGGGAGCCGGTCGAGCTCCTCGGCCCGGGGGAGATGCCGCTCGGGCTCGGCGCGGCCGAGCCGCGCTCCCTCATTGCCGTGCGCCTGTTCGTGCGGCCCGGCGAAGAGCGCCCCCCTGAGCGCGAGCTCCTGCTCCGCAGGCTTCGCGCGGCCCAAGCGCGCCGCGAGCCCTTCCTTCGGGAGAGCTCCTACCGGTTGGTCTTCTCCGAATCGGACCTTCTTCCGGGGGTCATCGTGGATCGCTACGGCGAGCTCTTCGTGGTTCAGCTCCTTACCTCGGGAGCGGAGCGCCTGCGCCCGCTGCTCGTCGACGCGCTGCGCGAGCTCTACCGCCCGCGTGGGATCCTCCTTCGCAACGACGTCGAGCAGCGGCTCGCCCAGGGGATGGCGGGTGAGGACGAGCTCCTCCTTGACGATCCGACGCTCGACCCTCGCCGCTACCCGGTTACCCTTGCCGGCCTCACGATCGAGGTCGACTTCCGCGAGGCGCAGAAGACCGGGCTCTTCCTCGATCAGGTGCCCTCCTACCACTTCGTCGAGGGGATGCGCTTCTCGGGGATGCGCGGCGGCGACCTTTTCTGCTACAGCGGGCTCTTCGGGATGCTTGCCCTCGCGCGCGGGGCCGAGCACATCACCTTCGTCGACTCTTCCGAAAGCGCGCTCGATGGGCTTGAGCGAAACCTCGCTTCAAACGGTTTCCCGGGCGGGCGCTACCGGCTGGTGCGCGCCGACGTGCTCGAGTGGCTTCCGGAGGCCCCGCCCGCGAGCTTCGAGGTTCTTTTTGTCGATCCCCCGAAGTTCATCAAATCGCGCAAGAGCTACTACCAAGGGCTGCAGGGCTACTTCAACCTCAACCGGCTCGCGGCCGCCGCCCTCGCCGACGGGGGGCTCCTCTTCACCTACAGCTGCTCGCACCACGCGGGCGAAGAGATCTTCCGATCGAAGGTGACCGATGCGGTCCGAAAGGCCGGCGCCTCCGCCTACGAGCTTGCCCGCTTCCGGCAGAACGTCGACCATCCCGTGCACCTCGCGATGCCCGAAAGCTTCTACTTGAAGGGGCTGCTCCTTCGCATTGACCGCGGACAGAGCGGGCGGCTATAATCGGCTATACCGCAACAGGAGCAATCATGACCCCATGGAAGTTTCTTGAGGGCTTTCGCGGTCGGCGCTTTTCGGGCGAGTGGCCCACGGTAAGCGAGCTTTTCGCCATCACCTGCGAGCGCTTTCCCGACCGCCCCTGCTTCACCTCCTTCGAGCCTGGCCACCTCACCTTCACCTTTGCGCAGGCCGCGGATCGGGTAGAGCGGGTGGCCGACCACCTCGCCGCCGCGGGCATCCGTCATGGGGACCGAGTTGCGGTCACGGGCAAGAACTCTCCCGAGTGGGCGATCGCCTACCTTGCAGTCCTTGCCGCCGGAGCGATCGTCGTGCCCGTGGACTATCAGCTCTCCGACGCCGAGATCGCCGGGCTTCTCGAGCTTGCCGAGGTGCGGCTGCTCTTCGTCGACGAGGAGAAGTACGAGTCCCTCACGCGCCGAGCGAGCGGGCTTCTGGAGGTGCTTTCGCTTTCGACGGAGAGGCCGGGCTACCTCCTCGATCTTCCCGCATCGCCGCCGCGCAGGAGCGCGCCGGCGACGCTCGACGAGCT
>DAHVAK010000096.1 GCA_027314665.1 Spirochaetales bacterium | reverse complement strand
TCGCTGAACCGCGAGATCACCCGCTTCAAGACCGCGTAGCCCCGCCGCAGCGGGCGACTGGGAAGGCGGTCAAGAGCGGCATGCCCCGCGGCGCGCCACCGCCATCCCCTGCCGAGGTGTCGCCACCGCGAAGGCGGGCGGAGCCGCCGAGGATCAGTCGTGCGGCGGAGATCTCCTCATCGATATCTGGGTTCGATTCCAAGCGTTCATGACGGCGATGGCAACCGTCAGGTCGACTATCTCCCGCTCGCTAAAATGAGCCCGCATCCGCGCGTAGGCGTCGTCGGGAGCGTGGGTCTCCGCGATGCGCGTGAGCGCTTCCGCCCACTCGAGCGCGGCCCGCTCCCTGTCGGTAAAGGACGGCAGCTCGCGCCAGCCCGCAAGGCAATCGAGACGCTGCTGCGTCTCACCGAGCTCGCGCGCCTCCCGAGCGTGCATGTCGAGGCAGAACGCGCAACCGTTGATCTGGGAGACCCTCACGTCCACCAGGTTCTTGAGTCTGCGGTCGATCGTGCCGGTGTTCCTTGCGGCCGCTGCGAAGCCCTTGTAGGCCTCCGGATTGATCCGCATCCAGTCGAGTCGTTCTTCCATCCTTAGCTCTCCTTCGATCTCTCTATGTCTGCTTCCCGCAAAGCTACTTCGGGGCGTTCCGAGAGTCTTGAAGAAACCCGACATAAACGAGCATATTGGGGGCGCGATGTACTGCCGAGCGCTCCCCCTCCGCCTTTATTCCCCCCTCCCGCGGCTCGCCCCCTACGTGCAGGCCTACTGGACCCTGGAGTCGCGAGGAAAGGCCACGAACGAGGTCCGCTACCTCCACCCGGACGGCGGAAGCGGTTTCACCTTGAGCTACGGCGATGGGGTGGAGATCGACGGATGCCTGCTGCCGGAGGGCGTCACCACGCGGTCGAGGCTTCTCGCGCCCTCCGTGATGCGCCTCGGCGGGAGCTTCCGCGTGGTTGGCGTGCGCTTTCGTCCCGGCGGAGCCTATCCCTTCTTCGGAACCCCCTCCCTTTCCGACGAGCCATGCGCTCCCGCCGAGCTTCGGGTCCTGCACGCCCGCGTCGGTGAGGCGAAGGGCGCCGAAGAATGGGTGGCAATCCTCGAGCGCTGGCTCGCCGGGCGCCACGCGCGCGCGCGTCTTTCTCCGATCACGGCCGCAGCCCTCCGGGAGATCAATGGGGGCGCCGCATCGCTGAGCGTCGAGAGCCTTGCCCGGCGCCTCGACGCAAGCGACCGCCACCTCGAGCGTCTCTTTCGGCAGCAGGTGGGCTACGCGCCCAAGCAGCTTGCGCGCATCCTTCGCGCCCGGCGGGCCAAGGGAGTCGTCGCGGACAGTCCCGCACTTCCGCTCTGCGAGATCGCGTACGCCCTCGGCTACGCCGATCAGGCACACTTCACCCGCGAGTTCAAGGCGGTCATCGGCATCACGCCTGCCGCCTTGCGCGCGGCGCTCAGGGCGCGAGCGGGAGCCTCCACGCAGGGTTGAGAAAGGCGAGGATATCGCGGGCGAGGAGCCGATCGCCCTCGGCGGTCGGATGCATGCCGTCGCTCTGCCACAGAGCGGGGCGAGAGACGAGGCTTCGCAGGAAGGCCGGCATCACCGGCAGGTCGAATCGTCTGCCGATCTGCGGGTAGATCGCGTCGAAGCGTTCGCGGTAGCCTTCGTCAGATTGCGCCTCCATCGGAAGCCACATCTGCGCCAGGGCGACGCGAATCCCGCGAGCCTTCAGGCGCTTCACGATCTGCGCAAGGTTCACCGAAATTGCCGCGGTATCGCGGTGGGCAAAGCCGTCGTTGGGGCCGATTTCGAGAAAGACCAGATAGGTTTGCGCTCCGACCGCGTGATCGAGCCGATCGAGGACGTCGGAGGTGGTATCGCCGGAGACGCCGGCGTTGACCGCCGAAAGGGATATCCCGCGCGACGCCCAGTAGGAGCCGATGACCGCGGGGAAGGCCTCGTCGGGGCTGAGTCCATGTCCGTAGGTGAGGGAATCTCCGAGAAAGACGATCTCGTTGCGCGGTGCGGGCAGGCCCTTCGCGGGGAGCACGGGCGCCTCGCCCCAGCAGGCGGCTCCCGCAGTCAGGACTAGGATCATCAGCAAGGACAGGCGCAACAGGTAGGCGTCGGAAGCAGGATTCTTCGGCCTCCCATCGGTCGTCGCGGAGCCCATGCGCCGATCATAGCATCGAGGATTCGATTCGGCCACTCTCGGGAAGGCCGTGCACCTTCGAGTTGCCGACCGAGAGAATTCCCACTATCATGCAAGAACAAGGGGCCCGCGCGCCCCACAGGTTGACTGGAGATTGCGAAGAGAAGAGCCAAACCATGAATACACGATTCCTCGGCAACAGCGGCGTGAGAGTCTCTGAGCTCTGTTTTGGAGCCATGACGTTCGGGGGGAAGGGATACTGGACGGGAATTGGCCAGGTCCAGCAGAAGGAAGCCGACGAGTTGGTGGGCATGGCGATCGATGGCGGCATCAACTTCTTCGACACCGCGGACGTGTACTCCGAGGGCTTGTCCGAACAGATTCTCGGCAAGGCCCTGGGGAAGAAGCGGAAGGATATCGTGCTCGCGACCAAGGTCAGAGGCAGGACCGGCCCCGGTCCGAACGATGTCGGTCTTTCTCGCCGACACATTGTCGATTCCTGCAACGCGAGCTTGATGAGGCTCGGCACCGACTACATCGACCTCTATCAGGTTCACAGCTTCGATCCGCGGACTCCGCTCGAAGAGACGCTTCGGGCCCTCGACGATCTGGTGAGAGGCGGGAAGGTGAGGTACATCGGCGCCTCGAACTTCGCCGGCTGGCAGCTGATGAAGGCGCTCGCCATCTCCGAACGGCAGAACCTCGAGAGGTTCGTCACCCTCCAGGCCTTCTACTCGCTGATTGCGCGCGATCTGGAAAACGAGTTGGTTCCTCTCTCGCTCGACCAGGGACTGGGGATTCTCCCGTGGAGTCCCCTCGGCGGCGGATTTCTCACGGGAAAGTACCGGCGCGGCAGGCCGCGTCCGCAAGGCGCGCGAAGGAGCGACCCGGCAAACCAGTTCCTCCAGTTCGATGAAGAGAAGGGCTTCGACATCGTCGACGAGCTGGAAAGGATAGCATCCAATCACCGGGCGACCATCACGCAGGCGGCCCTGAACTTCCTTCTCCGGAAGCCCGGCGTTACCTCGGTGATCATCGGCGCCAAGACCAACGAGCAGCTCGGCGACACCCTCAAGACCGCCGACTGGGAGATGGCGCCGGAAGAGGTCTCTCGACTCGACGAGCTGAGCAGGCCGCCGAGAGCCTATCCCTACTGGATGCTGGAAGGAATGGCCCGAGACAGGTAGAGGCTCCCGAGACCGAAGGGGGACAATCCGTCCGTGAGCGGTCAGCGTAGCCCGCCGGGCGGGAGTCTTTTCCCGCGGCGGCGTCCTCCCGCCGGGGTGCCGGGAGGCGGCAACCGGGGCCCTCTCGCCCGCCGACACCGACAGGCGCACCCGCACGGGTGACATTCTGAGCGATTGGGAGTGTTGTAGTAGCATGAAATCGCTACGAAGTCTCCTCCCCCTTCTCCTGAGGCGTGCGCCCGCGCTCGCGAGCCTCGCGGCCGCCGGGGCGCGCGCCCTCGCCTCCTGTGCGACGGTCAATCACCTCGACGAGTACGACGTGGAAAACGCGACGGTGGCGGGTGCAATGCGCGTTCCGCCTGACCCGAGCGTTCAGGTAAGCTACTGGGTCGAGGTTCACCGCCGCAGCCCGCTTCTGACGTGGTTGAGCATCGGCAGCACCATCGCCGCCGCCGGCCAGGGGCAGGCCGCCGAAGGGCGGATGCACGAGGCCCTTCGGGCGGTCGACCTGCCCTCCATCATTCTGGATCGCGGGCTCACCTCCTGCGCCCAAGCTCTCGACGCGCGCAAGGTCCGCGACCGCCGGGATGCGGACTTCCTGCTCGACTTCGACATCCGCGAGTACGGCATTCGGGCCACCTCGCCCCTCGGATCGGTCATGCTCCGCGTCCGGCTCGTAGCCGCCCTCTACCACACCGAAGGCAGGGAGATCGTCTGGCGTCGGGAGATCGAGGTGAACGACCCCGCCACCCCGGTCATGTTCGGACTCGGCTCGATCGTGGGCAACGTGGTAACCGCCGAGGCGCTTGCCGAGCTTTCCACACCCGCCCTGGAGGCAGGCTTCGAGCGGCTCGCCGACTCGGCCGCGCGCTCGGTAGCGCGAACCCTCGAGGATGATCTCTACGCGGTGCGCTACCGCTGAGGGACGCTTGCCCGTCCGAAGCGGCGGGCGGCCCCCCTCATGAGATCGCCATACCGAACGCCGCCTCGGCTCCGGCTCCGTAGCCGGGATCGGCTTTCCGGAAGTGCGCGAGCTGGCGCAGCTTGATCGCCTCGGGGACTCCCTCCATCGATTCGGCGATGTTGGCGAAAAGCTGTCGCTTCTGGTCTTCCGACATGAGACGGAAGAGATCGCCTGCCTGGGTGTAATCTTCATTGCCGGCGCGGTGGTCGTAGTGGTCGGCATCCGCAGTTATCCTCAAGGGCGGCTCCTTCACCCCCTCGTCCTGCACCGGCCCACCGAAGGAGTTCGGCTCATAGTTGACCGAGGCGCCACCATTGTCATCGGTGCGCATGATCCCGTCGCGGTGGTAGGTGCTCACTTCAGAGTGGGGGCGGTTCACGGGAAGATGGGCATAGTTCACCCCGAGACGATAGCGGTGGGCATCCGCGTAGGAGAAGACCCGGGCCTGGAGCATCTTGTCAGGGGAGACCCCGATGCCCGGCACGAGATTGGAGGGCTCGAAGGCCGCCTGCTCGATGTCGGCGAAGTAGTTCTCGGGATTTCGGTTGAGCTCCAGGATGCCGACCTCGATCAAGGGGAAGTCCTTGTGGGGCCAGATCTTCGTCAGATCGAAGGGGTTGAAGGACAGCCCCTCGGCCCGTTTCTCTTCCATCACCTGGACCTGGAAGCGCCAGCGGGGGAACTCCTTCCTCTCGATGGCGTCGTAGAGATCGCGCTGCGCGCTCTCCCGGTCCTTCGCGACGATCGCTTCGGCCTCGCGATTCGTCCAGTTCTTGATGCCCTGCAGCGACTTGAAGTGGAACTTGACCCAGAAACGCTCGTTCGCGGAATTGATGAAGCTGTAGGTGTGGCTTCCGTAGCCGTTCATGTGGCGGTAGCCTTGCGGAAGGCCTCGGTCCGACATGAGGATGGTGACCTGATGGAGGCTTTCGGGGGAGAGGGACCAGAAGTCCCACATCGCGGTGGCCGAGCGCAGGGTTGTCTTCGGATGGCGCTTCTGTGTGCGGATGAAGTCGGGAAACTTGAGCGGGTCACGCACGAAGAAGACGGGGGTGTTGTTGCCCACCATGTCCCAATTGCCCTCTTCGGTGAAGAACTTCAGCGCGAAGCCGCGGACGTCCCGCTCCGCGTCGGCGGCGCCCCGCTCCCCTGCAACCGTCGAGAAGCGCGCGATGCAGGCGGTCTTCTTGCCGACGGCGGAAAAGAGCTTCGCCTTCGTGTAGCGGGAGATGTCTTGCGTAATGGTGAGCGTCCCGTAGGCGCCCGAGCCCTTCGCATGCACGACCCGCTCGGGGATTCGCTCGCGGTTCTGGTGGGCGAGCTTTTCGAGCAGGTGAAAATCCTGCATCAGGAGCGGACCGCGCGGCCCCGCCGTAAGGGAGTTCTGGTTGTCGGCGATCGGGTTTCCGGCCGCCGTCGTGAGTCTCTTTGATTTGTTCATGTGCTCCTCCTGCGCAGAGGGTACCGCCTCGAAGCTCTATAGATCAAATATATCTTTCGATAGCCTGTGATAGAATTTGCTTATGGATATCTCGAACCTCACCCTTCGCAATCTTGAGTACATCGTGGCGGTGGCCGAGGAGCGTCATTTCGGTCGCGCCTCCGCCCGCTGCAACGTGAGCCAGCCGGCCTTAAGCGCGCAGGTCCGCAAGCTCGAGCGCTCGCTCGGAAGGGCGATATTCGATCGGGCGGGACGCACCGTCCGAGCGACCGCGGGCGGAGAGGCAATCATCGAACAGGCGCGGAGGGTCCTTGCGGAGGCAAAGGTCCTCGAGCGGATCGCCGCGGAGGCAGCGAGCCCCCTGTCCGGACCCTTCCGGCTCGGCGTCATCGCTACCCTCGGGGCCTATCTCCTCCCGCACCTCCTGCCGCCCATGCGGAGGAGCTACCCGAAGCTGGAGCTGATCCTCGTCGAGGGGCTCACCCTGCCGCTCCTCGCCCAGCTTCGGCTCGGCGGTCTGGACGCTGTTCTTGCCTCCCTTCCCGTTCCGGAGGGCGATTTCGCGGCTGAACGGCTCTTTGCCGAGCCCTTTCTCCTGGCGGTCCCCTCCGTTCACAGCCTCGCTCGTGCGAGGATGGTGAAGCCGGAAATGCTCTCCTCGGCCGAGATGCTCCTGCTGGAGGACGGCCACTGTCTTCGCGACCAGGCGCTCGCGGTCTGCCCCGCCCAGGATCGGACCCTGCGCGAGCGATTTCACGGGACGAGCCTCGAGATGCTCCGCCAAATGGTGGCAAGCGGGATCGGCTATACCCTGATGCCGCGGCTTGCGGTTCCGACTCCGGCCCCCCTCGGAAGCCTCATCCGATACCGTCGCTTCACGCACTGGTCGCCGCAGCGGGTCATCGCCCTCGTCACCCGAAGGGGCAGCGCCGCTGCGCGGGATGCACGCGAGCTTGCAGGCTTCGTGCGCGCGAATCTCCCTGCCGGAATCAGGAGCGCGCCGAAGGCGGGATAGCGCCCCCACTTTCCGAGGCGCCGTAGCCGCGGAAGGCCGCGCTTGACGCCCGGGCAACTGCGCGCTATCGTTGCCTCGCTCGCCCAAATCCGGCGAGCGTGATCTCTTCTCGGAAAACGGAAGGAGCCGGAGCCCATGAAAAGAGCCTCCTAACAGCGAACATTGCACTGAAAGGAGCTTCTCATGGCCGACCTATTCTGTACCCTCTCCAACCTCTGGTTTTCCTATGGCCGACAGCGCACCCCCCTCTTTCGCGAGCTTTCCCTGACGCTGCCGACAGGCTGGACCGGTGTAGTCGGGGCCAACGGCTCGGGCAAGAGCACCCTGGCGCGGCTCCTCACCGGCGAGCTCGCGCCGGAGCAGGGCTCCCTCCGAGCCCCCGAGCCCCGCTACTACTGCGCCCAGGAGAGCGGCGAGCTCCCGGCGGGGCTCGTCGAGCTTCTCGGTTCTCCGGGCGCGGAAGCGCATCGAACCATCAGGCTCCTCGGTCTTGAGGAGGACTGGCCCTACCGGTGGGCCACCTTGAGCTTCGGCGAGCGGAAGCGGGCCCAGCTCGCCTCGGCTCTCTTTCTCGATCCCGCCCTGCTCGCCCTCGACGAGCCGACGAATCATCTCGATCGGGAGGCGGCCTTGCGGGTGCAAGGGGCGCTGCGCGGCTACCTCGGGATTGGACTCCTCATCAGCCACGATCGCGACCTGCTTGATGCGCTGTGCGAGCGATGCATCTTCATCGAGGCGGGAGGAATCGTCGTGCGCCCCGGCGGGGTGTCCGCGGGGCTGCGCGAGGCCGAGCGCGAGGGCGAGAGCGCCCGCCGGGAGCATGAGCAGGCCAAGGAGGAGCTCGCCCGGCTGCGGCGCGAGGCGCGCGCCCGGCGCGCCCTGGCGGACTCGGCGCACGCTCGCCTTTCGGGCAGGGGGCTCTCTGCGAAGGACAGCGACGGGCGGGGCAAGCTGCGCCGGGCGCGGGTAAGCGGAAAGGACGCGGTCGGCGGCAAGCTTCTCCGTCAGATGGAGAGCCGGATCGCGGCCGCCGAGGCCCGCTTGAGCGAGTCCGGCGCACCGCCTGCCCAGCGCCTGGGGATCACCATCGCGGGGGCAGCCGCGCGGCGCGACTCCTTCTTCCGGCTCGACGCCGGTGAGATTCCTCTCGGCGTAGGACGGAAGCTCACGCTCCCAGCGCTCTCTATGAGCCCGGGCGACCGCATCGCCCTCACCGGACCGAACGGCTCCGGCAAGAGCACCCTGATCCGGGCGATCGCCGCGGCGGCGCGAGCGCATGCGGTCCTCTACCTCCCGCAGGAGCTCCCGAGAGAGCTTCTCGGCTCGTTGCGGTCGCGGCTTTCCGGGCTGGACTCGCGGAGCCGCGGGGAGGTCCTTTCGGCGGTAAAGCGCCTCGGAAGCGAACCCGAGCGCCTTCTCGAAAGCGCGCGACCGAGCCCCGGCGAGGCGAGAAAGCTCCTCCTCGCGCTTGCCCTCGGTGAGGGCTCGGAGCTCATCCTTCTCGACGAGCCGACCAACCACATGGACCTGCCCTCGATCCTGTGTCTGGAGGAGGCGCTCAAGGCGTGCCCCTCCTCGCTCCTTTTCGTGACCCACGACATGCGCTTCGCAGGGCGCCTCGCCTCGATCCGCTGGAGCGTCGAGCCCAGCGGGGAGCAGCCCGGCAGATTCCTGCTGCATGTGCGGTGAGCCCTCGGGGGTCGACGAGGGCCGACCGCGCGCGAGGCGACGGTGTAGGGACCGAGCAGCGACCGCGGCAGCGCTTGAGGAGGGTGGGAAACCCTCGGAGCCCGCTTCTCCCCCTTGCTGCTGCAGTCGGGGGGAGCGGCCGCAGGCTCCCATCGAGGCGAGGCGCAGGCGGCAAGGCGCAGGCGAGCCTCCAGCCAGGGCAGTCCCCCCTTCACGTCCTCCGACCGGAGCCGCTCGGGAACGCGGCCGCCGGGCGATCCGCTATTTCTCGAACTGCCGCAGCGCTTCGCACCCCGTGGCGAGGGCCGGACGCCCCGCAAACATCCGCAGGACCGTGAGCGCCTCGAGGATCTGCTCCTTCGTCGCACCGGCCTCGACCGCCTTCTCGCCGTAGCTTCGCGCTCCGGCTGGCTTGTTGGCGGCCGCGTCGAGGACCATCGCGATCAAGAGCTTCTCGCGCGAGCTCAAGGCGGAGCTCCGGCCCAAGAGCTCGAGATCGCCGCGATTCTGATTGTCCAACTCGGGGGAGAGCTCGCGAAGCAGCTCGCCCCAGCTTTTCTCGACCATGAACTGCCTCCATGCATGAGAGTTTCGGGGGATCATAGCGCATTGTGCGCCCTCCGTCGCTTGACATAATTAACGAATCTTATAAAGATTAGTTCCCGGACAATCTGGGGATAGACCTCAGAGGTCCGCAAGTGGTGCCTTCTACGAAAACCGCATTGTCCTGCTAACGATATCAAAGCGACGATTCGCCGGGACTGCAGCTAAAGGTTGGACACCGACGGAGGGCCCGTTGGCCTGTTTTATGCGCAGGATGATTGCGGCTCCCCGTTACTAGTTAGGACGTTGATCGTTATGGAACAGGCAAACGCGTACGTGGTTCCCGTATGGGCTATCGCGGTCTATCTTCTCTTTGTCCTAGTCATCGTCGGCGTGATGGTGATCCTTCCCCGCTTTCTCGGCGAGCGCCACCGCGAGCGGGCCACGGATCTTCCCTACGAGTCGGGCGTCGCATCGACGGGCTCCGCGCGCATCCGGATCGACATCCAGTTCTACCTTGTCGCAGTGGTCTTCCTCATCTTCGATTTGGAGACCGCCTTCATTTTCGCGTGGGCGATCGCCTTCAAGCGTCTGGGCTGGGCTGGGGTCATCGAGATTGTGGTCTTTGTCGGGCTGCTCGCCCTCGTGCTGCTGTATCTGTGGAGGGTGGGCGCCCTTGACTGGGGGAAGAAGGCGCGGGACCGGAGGAGAGAGTCGTGACACGCAAGGGCAATCCGTTTTCACCTGAAGGGCTCGAGACCGCAGGAGGCACGAGCTACACCCTGACGAGGGACAACAATCCCGGCAAGCTCCTGAAGCAGAGCATCGCGCTCACGAAGCTCCAGGACCTTCTCGCGTGGGCGCGGAAGTATTCGGTCTGGCCCTTCAACTTCGGGCTTTCCTGCTGCTACGTGGAGTTCGCCACCTCGCTCACCAGCCGCTACGACCTCTCCCGCTTCGGCGCCGAGGTCATTCGCGGAACCCCGCGCGAGGCGGACATGATGATCGTGGCGGGGACGGTCTTCATCAAGATCGCGCCGATCGTGCGCCAGCTTTACGAGCAGATGATGGAGCCCCGGTGGGTGATCTCCATGGGCTCCTGCGCGAACTCAGGCGGAATGTACGACATCTACAGCGTGGTCCAGGGGGTGGACAAGTTCCTCCCCGTCGACATCTACGTGCCGGGCTGCCCGCCGCGCCCGGATGCCTTCCTGGAGGGGCTCACCCTGCTCCAGGAGAGCATCGGCAAGGAGCGCCGTCCGCTCTCGTGGGTAATCGGTCCTCAGGGGGTCGAGAAGCCGGATCTACCTTCCCAGAAGGAGCTGAAGCGAGCCGAGCGCACCAGCGCCATGTACCTGCGGAGCCCCGATGAAGTCTGACAGCGCCACCGCCATCAATCTCGTCGACGACCTGAAAGGAAGGTTCCCGGGCGTCCCCTTCACGATCCAGCATACTCAGGACGGCGTGCCGACCGTGTGGGTTCCGCGCGAGCAGATCGTGCCGGTTCTCGCCTACCTGAAGAACGAGGTGATCCCGCCCTACAAGATGCTCTTCGATCTCACCGCGATCGATGAGCGCCACCGCGACCACCGCGAGGGGCAGCCGGCGAGCGACTTTACCGTGGTCTACCACCTCATCTCCTTCGAGCGCAACGCCGACATCCGCTTGAAGGTGGCCCTCTCGGGCGACTACCCCTCGATCCCCTCGGCGACCTCGGTCTTCCCGAGCGCCAACTGGTACGAGCGCGAGGTGTGGGATCTCTTCGGGCTTCGCTTCGACGGTCACCCGCACCTGCGGCGCATCCTCATGCCGATGACCTGGAGCGGCCACCCCCTTCGCAAGGAGCACCCGGCCCGCGCGACCGAGATGGGGCAGTTTACCCTGCCGGACGCGAGGGAGATCGCCGAGCAGGAGGCCCTCCGTTTCAATCCGGCGGAATGGGGCCTCGCGGAGCACGGCGAGGAGAGCGACTTCATGTTCCTGAACATGGGGCCGCACCATCCGGGGACCCACGGCCTCTTGCGGATCATCCTCCAGCTCGACGGGGAGGAGATCGTCAATGCGGTGCCCGACATCGGTTTTCATCACCGGGGGGCGGAGAAGATGGGCGAGCGGCAGAGCTGGCACACCTTCATCCCCTACACCGACCGCATCGACTATCTCGGCGGGGTGATGAACAACCTCGCCTACTGCCTCGCGGTGGAGAAGCTTGCCGGGATCGAGGTTCCGGAGCGCGCCCAGGTCATCCGCGTGATGCTCGCCGAGCTCTTCCGCATCTCGAGCCACCTGGTCTGGTACGGCACCTTCGTCCAGGACATCGGGATGATGTCGCCGGTCTTCTACATGTTCAACGACCGTGAGCGGGTCTTGCGGATCGTGCAGGCGATTACCGGCGGACGGATGCACCCGAGCTGGTTCCGCATCGGCGGGGTGGCGCAGGATCTGCCGAAGGGCTGGGAGGCGATGGTAAAGGAGTTCGTCGACTACTTCCCCAAGCGCCTCGTCGAATACGAGAAGGCGGTGCTCCGAAACCGCATCTTCAAGGCGCGAACCAAGGGGGTGGGGCCCTACACGACCAGCGAGGCGATCGAGTGGGGGGTAACCGGGGCCGGCCTTCGCGCTACGGGCTTCGAGTGGGACTTTCGCAAGGCTCGTCCCTACTCCGGCTACGATCGCTTCGAGTTCGAAATTCCGACCGCCCATTCCGGTGATTCCTATGATCGCGCCCTTGTCCGGGCCGAGGAGCTCAGGCAGAGCCTGCGGATCGTCAAGCAGTGCCTGGAAAACATGCCCGCGGGAAGCTACAAATCGGATCATCCCCTCGCTACCCCTCCGCGCAAAGAGCGGACGATGAAGGATATCGAGACCCTCATCACCCACTTCCTCGGCGTCACCTGGGGGCCGGTGATGCCGGCCGGGGAGGCCTGCTTCCCCATCGAGGCGACCAAGGGGGCGAACAGCTACTACCTGGTGAGCGACGACGGCACCAACTCCTATCGCACGAGGATCCGCACCCCCTCCTTCGCTCATCTGCAGATGGTGCCCTCTTTAAGCCGCGGGATTATGATACCGGACCTGATTGTTCTTCTCGGGAGCGTCGATTTCGTCCTAGCGGACGTCGACAGGTAGGTTGGAGGAGGAGATGCTGAGCAAGGCCGAGCAGACCGAGATCGAAACCCACATCGAGCATGCGCGCACGAGAAGCTCGGGGGTCATAGAGGCCCTGCGCGTGGTGCAGAAGCACCGCGGCTGGATCTCCGACGAGGCCGTGAGGGAGGTCGCCGAGTTTCTCGGAATGACGAGCGACGAGGTGGACAGCGTCGCCACCTTATACAATCGAATCTTCCGCAAGCCAGTGGGCAAGCACGTGATCCACGTCTGCGATAGCATCTCCTGCTGGGTGATGGGAAGCGACAGTGTGAAGGAGAAGCTCGCCCGCAAGCTCGCGGTGAGCGCCGGGGAAACCTCCGCCGACGGGATGTTTACCCTGCTTCCGGTGGACTGTCTGGGAGCCTGCCACAAGGCACCGGTCATGCTCGTCGACGGAGAGCTCTACGAGAAGCTTTCGGACGAGCGGATCGAAGAGATCTTGAACGAGATTCGAGCCAAGGAATAGCACGTACATGGAAACACCGCTCACCCGAAACATCCGTCCCGGACAGGAACCCTTCGGGCTCAAGGAGTACGAAAAGTACGGCGGCTACCGCGCTCTCAAGAAGGCGATCGCCGACTACAAGCCGGAAGAGATCACCAACCTGGTCAAGGACTCCACGCTCATGGGCCGGGGAGGGGCGGGCTTTCTCACGGGCCTCAAGTGGAGCTTCGTGCCCATGGGAGCCGACGCCCCCCATCCGAAATACTTCATCGTAAACGCCGACGAGATGGAGCCGGGGACCTTCAAGGACCGCGTCCTCATGGAGGGCGATCCGAATCAGCTCATCGAGGGGATCGTCATCTGCTCCTACGCTGTGCAGGCGGACATCGCCTACATCTTTCTGCGGGCCGACTACGACCTCGCCGAGCGGCGCCTCGCAAAGGCGATCTCCGAGGCCTACGCCGCCGGCTACCTCGGAAAGAACATCCTCGGAAGCGGCTACAGCCTCGAGCTCTACATCCACGTGAGCGCAGGGCGCTACATCTGCGGCGAGGAGACGGCGCTCCTCAATTCGCTCGAGGGCAGGCGGGCCATTCCGCGCGCGAAGCCCCCCTTCCCGCAGCTTTCGGGGCTCTTCGGGATGCCTACGGTCGTCGACAACGTCGAAACGGTATGCAACGTTCCGCATATCGTCGCGAACGGAGTGCAGTGGTACAAGGCCTTGAGCAAGACCGAGATCGCCGGAACCAAGATCTACGGGGTCAGCGGCAGGGTGAAGAATCCCGGATGGTGGGAGCTACCGATGGGCACCCCGATGCGGGAGCTTCTCGAGGTCCACGCGGGAGGGATGCTCCCGGGCTACGCCTTCCGCGGCGCCCTTCCCGGCGGGGCCTCCACCGATTTCATGATCGGTCAGCATCTGGATACCCCTCTCGACTTCGCCTCGGTGCCGAAGGCGGGGAGCAGGATGGGAACCGGCACGATGATCGTCCTCGACGACAAGACCTGTCCGGTCGCCTTCGTGCTGAACCTCCTCTCCTTCTTCGCCCACGAATCCTGCGGCTGGTGCACCCCCTGCCGCGAGGGGCTTCCGTGGAGCGTCCGCATCGTGCGCGCCATCGAGCGGGGCGAGGAGGGCGACCTCGCCATCCTCGAGGAGCAGACCCGTTCGCTCGCGCCGGGCAGGACCTTCTGCGCGCTTGCCCCGGGAGCGGTCGAGCCGCTGCAGAGCGCGCTGAAGTACTTCCGCGAGGACTTCGAGCGCCATATTCGCGAGAAGCGGTGTCCCTGGAGATAGCGATGATCACGATCTATGTCGACAATGTTCCCTACCAGGTGAAGGAGGATCAGAACCTCCTTGCCGCCTGTCTCTCGCTCGGCTTCAATGTGCCCTACTTCTGCTGGCATCCGGCCCTGCACTCGGCTGGAGCCTGCCGGCAGTGCGCCGTCAAGGTCTTCAAGGACGAGCGGGACACCCGCGGGCGCATCGTGATGTCCTGCATGACCGCGGCGACCGATGGGCTTCGCTGCTCGGTCGACGATCCGGAGGCGAAGGCCTTCCGGGCTGGGGTGATCGAGATGCTCATGCTCAATCACCCGCATGATTGCCCGATCTGCGACGAGGGCGGGGAGTGCCATCTCCAGGACATGACCGTTCTCACCGGTCACGCCTACCGGCGAAGCCGATTCAAGAAGCGCACGCATCTCAATCAGAACCTGGGCCCCTTCCTGAATCACGAGATGAACCGCTGCATCGAGTGCTACCGCTGCGTGCGCTTCTACCGGGACTACGCGGGAGGACGGGACTTCAACGTCTTTTCGATCCACGACAACGTCTACTTCGGACGCTTCGAAGAGGGGGCCCTGGCGAGCCCCTTCTCCGGGAACCTCGTCGAGCTCTGTCCGACCGGGGTGTTTACCGACAAGACCTTCAAGCAGCACCCGACGCGGAAGTGGGACCTTCAGAGCTCGCCGTCGGTCTGCACGCAGTGCTCGCTCGGCTGCAACACCATCGTCGGTGAGCGCTATGGAAAGGTGCGCCGGATCCTCAATCGCTACAACAGCGAGGTGAACCGCTACTTCCTCTGCGATCGCGGACGCTACGGCTACGATTTCGTGAACAGCCCGAGGCGCATCAGGCTCCCCGGGGTCGGAGGGCGCGACCTCATTCCGGAGGGCGCCTCGCCCTCCGGCAGCGGGCTCGAGCTCTCCGCGAGCGAGGGGGCGGCCCGCGCCCGGCGGGCGCGAGCCCGGAAGCGAAGCGGGCCGTGGTGAGGCAGGCCGTGGACTATGTCCGCGAGGTGCTCGCCAAGTCGAAGCGCACCATCGGGATCGGTTCGGCGACCGCCTCCCTGGAGTCGAACTTCGCGCTGCGAAGCCTCGTCGGGGTGCAGAACTTCTGCGACGGGATGTCGGAGCACAATCATCTCCTCATGAAGACCGCGGCGGAGATCCTAAAGCGCGGACCGGCCAAGTGTCTGTCCCTCGCCGAGGTGGAAAAGGCCGACGTGGTGCTGGTCCTCGGTGAGGATGTCGGCAACATCGCTCCGCTCGTCGAGCTCTCGCTGCGCCAGACCGTGCGCAATCGCCCCGAGCTGGTCGCCGGAGAGACCCTCGACATCCCCACCTGGGACGACCGAGCGGTGCGCGAGGCCGTTCAGGGCAAGAAGGCGCCCCTCTTCGTCGCCACCCCCTATCCGGTGAGCATCGATGAGATTGCGGTGCGCTCCTTCCGTGGCGCCCCCGACGAGATAGCGCGGCTCGGATTCGCCATCGCCAACGCGGTGAGCCCGCACAACGCCCCGGAGGTTCCGGGGCTCGACGAGCGGATCCACGTCTTCGCCGAGACCATCGCCGGGTCCCTCGGGCTCGCCTCGCGCCCCGTGATCGTGGCGGGGACCTCGCTGCGAAACGAGGCGGTGCTCAAAGCTGCGGCGAACGTCGCCGCCGCCCTCTGCGATGTCGGCAAGAAGGACGTCGGGCTCTTCCTCATTACCCCCGAGTCGAACAGCACGGGGGTAGCCCTCTACGAAGGGATGGGAATCCACCAGGCGGTCGCCGAGGTCGAGCGAGGGGAGGCCGACACGGTCATCATCATGGAGAACGACCTCGCGCGTCGCCTCGATCCCGACTCCTTCCGGGTGCTGTTCGAGAAGGCCGAGCACACCATCGTCCTCGACTACCTGCGCAACCCCACCACCGAGAACGCCGAGGTGGTGCTCCCGGCGGCGACCTCGCATGAGTCGAGCGGCACAATCGTGAACAACGAGGGGCGCGCCCAGCGCTTCTACGCCGCGGTGAACCCGGATGAGATCATCCAGGCGAGCTGGAAGTGGCTCAACCTCATCGCAAACCCCCACTACGACGGCACGATCGAGTGGGACTCGCTCGATGCGGTCATCGAGGCGATCTCCAAGCAGGTCCCCGCCCTTGAGCCGATTCGGCGCATCGCGCCGCTTGCCCGCGATGCGCGTCCGGGTCTGAAGATCCCCCGCCAGAGCCACCGGGCGAGCGGGAGAACCGCTGCGACCGCCTTCTTGAGCGTTCACGAGCCGACGCCCCCCGTCGACCTCGACGCCCCCCTCTCTTTCAGCATGGAGGGCGAGACGGATCGCGCCCGAGTCCCGAGCCCTCTCATCTCGCGCCTGTGGGCCCCGCACTGGAACTCGGTGCAGGCCCTGACCCGCTTCGAGCAGGAGGTGGATGGCGCGCTGCGGGGAGGGGATCCGGGGGTGCGGCTCTTCGAGCCGGTCCTGCAGGCGGAGCCGGTCTTCTACGAGGAGATTCCCGAATGGCTCCCCCCGGAGCCGGGAATGCTGTTCGTCGTCCCGCACCACCACGTCTTCGGCTCCGAGCGGACGAGCTCCTTTGCTCCTGCGGTCGCCGAGCGGATCCCCGCCCGGTACGTCGCGATTGGCCCGAAGCTGGCCGAGGAGCTCGGAGCGGCAGAGGGGCAGCGCATCGAGCTAGAGATCGACAGGGTGCGCACGGAGCTCCCCGTGAAGATCGTGGCCGGGATGGCCGAGGGGGTCTGCGCGATTCCCTACGGCCTGCCTGACATGGAGGGCTACTCGGCGGTTCCGACCTGGGGAAGGCTCTTCGCAAGGGCGGGGGTGTAGGGCGATGCAGCTCTGGGTGGTTATCGTCATCCTCGTAGCGGTCTTGAGCATCGCAGCCGGGTCCATCATCCTCGAGCGGCGCCTCCTCGCCCTGTGGCAGGATCGCTATGGGCCGAACCGAGCGGGACCCTTCGGCGTCCTGCAGATCGTGGCGGACATGGTGAAGATCTTTTTCAAGGAGAACTGGGTTCCCCCCTTCGCCGACAAGGTAGCCTTTGTCATTGCGCCGGCGATCATCGTCACGACCATTCTCCTTTCCTTTGCGATCGTCCCCTTCTCGCCCCTGTTCGTGGTGAGCCGGCTGAACGTGGGGCTGCTCTTCTTCCTCGGAATGACCTCGCTCGGGGTTTACAGCATCATCCTCGGAGGATGGTCGGCGAACAGCAAGTACGCCCTGCTCGGGAGCATCCGCTCCATGGTGCAGATGCTCTCCTACGAGGTCTTCATGGGGCTTTCCGTGGTGGGCGTGGTGATGCTTGCGGGCTCCTTCAGCGTCGTCGACATCGTGAACGCCCAGCGCAAGATCTGGTTCGTCATTCCGCAGATCATCGGTTTCATAAACTTCTTCATCGGAGGGCTAGCGGTGACCCACCGCATTCCCTTCGACCTGCCGGAGGCGGAAAACGAGCTCGTCGCCGGCTATCACACCGAGTATTCGGGCCTCTCCTTCGGGATGTTCTACGTCGGGGAGTACCTCGGGGTCTTCCTCATCTCCTCGATGACGGTGACCCTCTTCTTCGGAGGGTGGCTCGGCCCCTTGCTTCCGCCCCTTCTCTGGTTTCTGATCAAGACCTTCGTCTTCATCTGTCTCTTCATCCTGATCCGCGGTTCCCTCGGGCGTCCGCGCTATGATCAGCTGCTCGCGTTCGGGTGGAAGCTTGTGCTGCCCCTCTCGCTCGCGAATATCGTCGTCACGGCCATCATCTACATGGCAGTGAAAGGGTAAGGAGCCCACCGCAAGGATGTTCAGCCTGCTGCGGACAATATGGTTGGTATTCAAGCACACCTTCGCCAAGCGCGAGACCGTGCTGTATCCGGAGGAGAAGGCCTACGCGCCCCCGCGCGCCCGCGCCCGCA
>DAHVAK010000095.1 GCA_027314665.1 Spirochaetales bacterium | reverse complement strand
ACCTACTTCTCCCTCTCGATTCTCATCCGTCAAGGCAAGGAGAGCCACGGCATTCCCCGAAAGATCGGCGCGACGACCTTTCCCTTTGCGGTCCTCTTTGGCCGCATCGGGACCGCCTTCGTGACCTCGGTCTCGTTCATGATCATCCTGAAATCCTATTCGAGCCTGGGAGTCTCGGTTTTCCAGGCGCTCGCGGTAATCGGTCTCTCCTTTCTCGTCACCTTCCTGCTCGGCTCCGTGCCCGGGGCGGGAAGCTTCGTGGCGCTCTCGGTCATCTGCGGGATGTACGGGCGCGGGCTCGAGCAGGGCTTCCTCATCCTCAAGCCCATCGCCCCGATCCTCATCAGCTTCGGAACCCTCGTCGACGTGATGTCGGCCGCCCTCATCTCGCTGCTGATCGCCCGCCACGAAGAGGTCCAGAAAGAGATCGACACGAAGGATTACGTGTAGCCCCAGACGAGGGGCGGCGCGAGGAAGCGCCTCGGGCGGGGTGCCGTTCGGAAGGTTCGGGCTAAAGGCTGAAGCGGAACCCTATGTTCCCGTCGATCATCATCTGATCCCAGAAGGGAAGCCCCTCGCCGTCCCAAAGGTGGAAGATGGGGAAAAAGCCGCGCAGGCGAAACTCCAGCGCAAGCCCCGAGAGGACCTGCCAGTCGAAGAAGACCTGCGCGCTCGGATAGAAGAAGCGCAGCTTGCTGTAGAAGTAGCCGCTCATCACCCCAGCGTCGGCACCGCCGGTGCCCCAGGAGACCGTGGGGATCCGCAGCATGAAGGCCGGCGAGACTCCGACGCCGATCGCGGTCTGCTTCGAGAGCGGAAAGCTGTAGCGAAGCGGCAGGTCGAGAAGGAGCCCCAGGTACCACACCGAGTTCGCAAACTCGATCTCGGTGGGAACCGCTCGGGTGGGGTCGGAGTAAACCTGCAGCTGGTACTGGGTGCCGGTGATGTCGAGCTCGGGGGCGAAGCTCAAGGCGGGGGTAATCGCGAACGGAACGGCGACGCCGATGGTGTCGAGCAGGGGGCTCGGCGCCCCTTCGCGCGAGGAGTTCCCAAGCCACAGCAGCCCGGCGCGCGCCTCGATGGCCTTCACGGTAAGGGCCCCGGCGGGGGCAAGGAACGCAGCGAACAGCAGGGCCGCACAGCAAAGGCGTCTGACGCCGAAAGCCACCTCGTGCCTCCTCGTGGACTGACTATATCACATCCGACGGCGATTATCGCTCATGGCCGCGCCCGGGCGGGGAGCCTTTGCCCGCAGAGACCGGCGGAAGAGCCCGCACGTAGAGCCCCGCGGCGCCTACCTCGGTAAAGCGCTGGCGCTCCCAGGAGACGACGAGCGTCCTTCCGTCGCTCCACAGATCGGTGTAGGCGTAGCCCTCCGGGAGGGCCGGGAGGGGGAGGGCGCGGGGCTCCGTAGGGTCCGACCCCGCGCGGATGAGCCTGCCCGCCACGAGCGCAAAGAAGGCGCCGCCCTCGCGGAACACCGGTACGGTCTCGAGGTCCGCCTCTCCGGCAAAGAGCTTCTTCACGGGTCCCGACCGGTAGCGGGCAATCCAGGTGAGATCGGGCCTTTTCACGAGATAGTCGATGACCGTCTCCTTGCCGAAGAGCTCGCGGGCGCGCGCGTCGATCCGCCGCAGGGCCTGGGGGGCCTCGTCGATAGCGCGGTAGCCGTAGGAGCTCAGAAAGGCGGCGCGGGTTATCGGCCGCTCGGTTCCGCTCCTCGGGGCATAGAGCTCGTAGCGGAACTCGACGCGGCTCGCGGTCGTTCGCTTCCACGCAATCGACCAGCGCCCGTCCGGCAGGCGAACGACGTCGGCGGCCTCCCAGCCCGAGGCGGTGAGGGGAAGGGCCGCGCCGAGGATCCTCCCGGCGGCGGGGTCGACCCTCACGAGGGAAACCGGAGGGGAAGCGGGTGCCGTAGTGCCAAAGAGGGTGTTCCGATAGAGGTCGACCACGACCTCCTTTCCCTCGGCGTAGAGCCCGTTGATCGTGCGCCCCGCAAAGAGCGCCCGAGCGTCGAAATAGAGCGCCTGCGAGGCCCGCAAGGGATCAGCGGGAAGAGCGATGAGCCCGCGGGCGTTGACCGCCACGAAGAGGCGTCCTCCGACCTGCAGGAAGTCGGCGACGCGCATCTGGACGGTCCAGGGCAGAAACGGGACGCCCGCCGCTGCGGGCCCCGCGCTCTCGCGAAGGCCGTCCCCCTCGAGAAGGTACCAGCTTCCCGGCTCGCTCGGGGCCGCCTCGGGGGGCGAAGCGGAGGGCACCGCAGCGCGCGCGGCCCCGCAGGAGAACAGGGCAGCGCCGAGGGCGAGCGCCGCGCCCACGGCGAGGAGCCCTCGGATGAGTCGTTTCTCCCGCATCGGAAATCAGTAGGCGCGGGCAAAGGTCCCGCGAACGACCGCCTCCCTCCCGCAGAGGATGCAGGTCCCAGCGCCCTTGTCGCCCCCGGAGAGGGGAAGGACGCGGATGGTCGCCTTGGTTTCCTCTTTGATCTTCGCCTCGCACTCCGCCGAGCCGCACCACCCCGCCTCCACGAAGCCCCCATCGCCCTCGAAGATCTTCTTGAGCTCCGCGTAGCTCGCGACCGAGAAGGTGTTGCGCTCGCGGAAGTCCTTCGCTTTCGCGTACATGGACTTCTGGATCTCGGCGAGCAGCTCCTTCGCACGCTGCGCTGCGCCCTCGACCGCCACGGCCTCCTTCGCTCCGCTGTCCCGCCGAACGATGGTCACCTTCCCCGCATCCATGTCCCGCGGTCCGATCTCGACGCGCAGGGGAACCCCCAGCAGCTCCCATTCCGAAAACTTCCAGCCCGGAGAGTTGGCATCGTCATCGTCGAGCTCGACACGGAATGAGCTGCGAAGGCTTCGGTGGAGCGTGCGGGCGTACTCGAGGACCCGCTCCTTGGTCTCGTTCTTGTAGATCGGGATGATGACGATCTCGGTCGGGGCGATGGCCGGAGGCACCAGAAGGCCCTTGTCGTCGGAGTGCGCCATGATGATCGCTCCCACGAGGCGAGTGGAGACCCCCCAGGAGGAGGCCCACACGTAGTCGAGGCCTCCCGCGGCGGTTTGAAAGGTAACGTCGAAAGCCTTCGCGAAGTTTTGACCGAGGAAGTGGGAGGTGCCCGCCTGGAGGGCGCGCCGGTCCTGCATCATCGCCTCGATGGCGTAGGTGTTCACGGCGCCCGCGAACTTTTCCGAGTCCGATTTGATACCGGCGAGCACGGGCAGGGCGAGATACTCCTCGGCAAAACGGCGGTAGAGCTCGAGAATGCGCAGGGTCTCCTCCCGAGCCTCCTCCGCGGTCGCGTGGGCCGTGTGACCCTCTTGCCACAGGAACTCGGTGGTTCGCAGAAAGAGGCGGGTGCGCTTTTCCCAGCGCAGGACGTTCGCCCACTGGTTGATGAGGAGAGGCAGATCCCGATAGGACTGAATCCACTTCTTGTACATGCTCCAGATGATTGTTTCCGAAGTGGGGCGAACGACGAGGGGCTCCTCCAGCTTCTCCCCGCCGGCGTGCGTGACGACGGCGAGCTCGGGGGAGAAGCCTTCCACGTGCTCGGCTTCACGCCGCAGGTAGCTTTCCGGGATGAGCAGCGGGAAGTAGGCGTTTGAGTGGCCGGTCTCCTTGAACATCCCGTCCAGGACGCTCTGAATCCGCTCCCACAGGGCGTAGCCGCGCGGGCGGATGACCATGCACCCCTTGACCGGGGCGTAGTCCGCGAGGCGCGCATTGAGAACGATATCCACATACCACTGCGAGTAGTCGATGCTGCGAGGTGTTATCTTTTCAGCCATTGCTCCCCCTGGAAGAAGCCCATTCTAAGTTCCCACCGGGGGTCTGTCAACAAAACAGGATTCAGGGATCAAGAAGAAGGGTGTCAACCATGTAGCGGACGTTCACCCCGTCCTTGTCCTTCTCCTGCTTCTGGATGACGAATACCAGGGAGCGATTGTTCGGGCCGGCGATGATCTGGCGAATGCGGTAGTTCTCGACTCCCGGTCGCCTGTAGCCCGGAAGCCCGATCGTGAAGTGCAGATTCTTGCCCTTGGCCGTGTGAATCTTCAGCTCGATGCTGAAGGAGGAGCTCACCCCGCTGTCGGTGTATTCAAACTGGTTGAGGGTGACGCTGTAGTCGTTCCCGGTCTGGAAGTCCCGAAACTCGAGCTTCGCCTTCGGCTGCTGCCCGTCGAGGAGCAGGTACAGCACTCGACCGATCAGGAGGTGATTGATCTCGCAGCGTCGCGTGAGCGCGCCGCTCGAGGCGAGGAGATTGTAGAGCTCGCCCCGGCCGTCTTCCCCGGGGGCGAGCGCGCCGCGGTAGCGCCCGGACCTCTCTCCGTCGGGCACGAAGCGATCGTGAGCCACATCCACGGCATAGAGGCCGGCGTAGGCGACCATGTTTTGGGTGACCCCGTACTGAGCGAACATGAAGTACTTCGAGTCAGGCGAGAAGCCAAGGTTCACGAAATTCGCTACATCTCCTGCAAAAAGCAGCCCCGCGCAAAAAAGAAGAACAGCAACTAGTGCCGACCGCTTTGTCATACGCTCCTCTCCTATCTGTATCGTTCGTTTTCGACATTACTGTAGATTTTTCTGGCAAAGTAGCCTTAAATGGCGGTGATTCGAGATGACAGTCAGCGTGAGAAACAGGGTCCTTCTTGCATCGGTGCTCTTCTGCGTAGCGCTCCTGATCGCCTTTGCCGTCGGGATCGGGGGGATTTACCGCGTGAGGGCGAATGGACAAGGCCTCCCGGCGCTCCTGCAGAACCCCATGACCCGCCAAACGATTCTGACGCTCTGCCGCCTGGCGGCCATGGTCGTCTATTCGGTGGGGGCCGGACTTGCCCTGCAGCGCTTCTTTCGCAAGACCGTCTCCTCCGAGATGTTCTTCTTCATCTTCTTCGTCATCTCGCTCTCCTTCGAGGCCTTCCGGGCGGGACCGCTGCTCCTCGAGCTGAGCAGCCAGCCCTCCTACTACGGCACCGTGCTCACGCGGGTGGTGGAGTTCAGCCGCTTCTTCGGTGTTTTCTGTCTCTTCATCTCCGGGCTCTACGCGACGGGGATCGACTACCCGAAGTTCGAGGTGGTGCTCGGTACCGCGCTGCTGGTCGCCTTCGCCCTCGCCTTCTCCATCCCCGTGGATTCCTCCACCTTCCTTCCCACCCTGATGTACCGAATCGGCGGCGGCGATCAGATCCTCTTCGTCTTCCTTGCCCTCGAGCTGTTCGCGGTCTTGAACTTCCTCCTGGCGGCCTACCTGCGCCGGGCGAAGGACTACCTCATCCTGGCCCTCGGCCTCACGGCGGCGATCGTGGGCGAGGACCTGCTGCTCTTCGTTGCCTGGAGCCCGGCGGCCGCGCTCGGGCTGGTCCTGCTGGTGGCGGGCACGATCGTCTTCGGCAATCGGACCCACGCGATCTACCTCTGGAGTTGACAAGGGGAATCCTCAGAACCGATGATGATTCCTGATGGATGAAATCCGAAGACGAAAGATCGTTCTCGAGATTCTCCTGACGACCTGCGTTCTCGCGGCTCTCATCCTGGGGGTCGCGCTGGGCCTCTTCGCGGCGAAATCGCGCAACGTGAGGCTCGGCTCCTCGATGGGCGACTACAACCTCGCCGCCCCGACCCAGATCCTCGATCGCAGGGGTCGGCTCATCACGGAGCTCTTCGGCAACGAGAAGCGCGACATCCTTCCCCTCGACGAGATCCCTCGACACCTGGTCTACGCGCTCATCACCCGGGAGGATGCCCATTTCTTCCGCCACCACGGCTTCAGCGTCCGCGGTTTTCTCCGGGCTGCCTGGAACATCACGACCGGGCGCTACGTCTCGGGGGGGAGCACGATTACCCAGCAGCTCGCCGGCACCCTCTACGCGAGTCGCGTCGATCGAACGATCGAACGGAAGCTCAAGGAGCTGTGGTGGGCGCTCCAACTGGAGCGCACCCTCTCCAAGAAGCAGATCCTTGAGCTCTACATGAACGAGACCTTCTTCGGTAGCGGGACGCACGGGGTCGAGGCGGCCTCTCAGTTCTACTTTGGCCACTCCGCGCGTGCCATCACCCTGGCGGAGTCGGCGATGCTGGTCATCCAAGCCGCAAGCCCGGCCCGCTATTCGCCCTTCCGCCACCCGGAAGCCGCGAAGCGGCTCCAACAGAACATCCTCCAGAAGATGGTCCGCGCCGGCTACGCGAGCAAGCAAGAGGTGAGCCGCTCCCTCGAGGACTACTGGACCGCCTACGACTACACCCGCCCGGCGCACGCCTCCGCCTTCAGCGAGAACACCAGCGAGGCGCCCCACTTTTCGGAGTACGTCCGCCAGGAGCTAGAGCGATCCCTGTTCGGGAAGCTCGACTACTTTCGCGACGGGCTCACGGTTCACACGACACTGGACCTCGACTACCAGCGGGCCGCCCAACGGATTGTCGAGCGCAACCTCAAGGCGATCAACGCAAGCTACCTGAGCGCCTCCGGTACGCGCCTCGCCGCGGTGGACCGCGAGCTCGCGCCGGTCGTCGGTCTCCTCGCCCTCGGCTTCGACCTCACCGCCGTCGACCAGGCTCGGAGCCTCCGTCGGCGTCGGACCACCGAAGAGGCCTACCTGACCGCCGTAAGCCCGGTTCTGGAGATCACCTCCCAGATCTTCGGGATCGCACCGCTCGAGGGCGTTGCCCGGGCGGCCAATGCCAACCGGCGCGCCGAGGCCGAGCGGACCACCGTCGAGGCCGCCCTCATCACCCTCGACAACGCGACTGGCGAGATTCTCGCCATGCTCGGGGGCAGCAGCTGGGAAAGGTCCAAGTTCAATCGGGCGATCGACGCCCGCATCCAGCCCGGCTCCGCGATCAAGCCCCTCTACTACTCGGCGGCCCTCTCCTCCGGCAAGTTCACCCCTGCCACCCGGATCTACGACGGACCGATCGTCTTTTTCGGCGAGGACGGCGAGCCCTACACCCCCTCGAACTTCCTGGGTGAGTGGTCGGGCTCGGTCCTCCTGCGCAGCGCCCTCGCGAAGTCCATCAACGTTCCCTCCCTGCAGGTTCTTTCGGGAATCGGCTTCGATTCGGCTATCGACAGGATCTCGAGACTGCTCGGCATGGAGGCGGAGCGCGACAACGAGCGGATCTTTCCCCGCCTCTATCCGCTCGGGCTCGGCGTCACGCCGGTCGCGCCGGTGAACATGGCGCGGGCCTACGCGGCCTTCGCCAATCAGGGTCGCGAAGTGACGCCCGTGGCGATCATCTACATCCAGGATCGACGCGGCAACGTTATCCTCGAGCCGGAAAAAGAGCTGCGCGCGGAGCAGAAGAGGAAGGGGCGTTCGCTTCAGATCATGAGCCCTCAGGCGGCCTATCTCATGGTCTCGCTGCTGGAGAGCACCTTTGACGGGGGCACCCTCTCCGCCCTTCGCGAGCGCTTCGGCGACTTCGGCGGCATGGCTATGGCGGGCAAGACCGGGACCACCCAGAATTGGTCGGATGCGTGGACGGTCGGGTTTTCACCCTACTGCACGACCGCAATCTGGTTCGGCTTCGACAAGCGCGGCTCTTCCCTCGGGCTCGCGCAGACTGGCGCCACTGCCGCCGGGCCGGTCTGGGGCGAGTACATGCAGGCCATCCACAAGGATCTCCCCAAGCGACAGTTCACCCCGCCGGATACCGGGCTCGTCAGGGTCAAGGTGGACGCGGAGTCGGGGCTCCTGCCCTCCCCAAGCTCCCAGCACGTGATCTCCGAGCTGTTCATCGCGGGAACTGAGCCGCGGCGTCTGGATACCCTGCAGGCCTACAAGAGCGCCCGCGAGGAGGAGCTCGTTCGAAAGCTTCAGAACTCCGCCCTGCTGCAGGGCCTGCCGGAGCTGCGAGGGCTCGAGCCGAACGCCGCGCCCGAATGGGAGCCCTACCCTTGGCGGGAGAGCCCTCCGGCGGACGAGCGCTCGAGGCTGCAGAATCCGCTTCTGGAGTAGCCCGCTCAGTGAACGAGGAGCTGGCTGGCGAGGAAGCCGGTTCCGACCGGCAGGAGGATGTTGTCGAGGTCGCCGGTTGGGAGCGCCTCGAGGAGCGTCGCGGCTCCCCCGAGGAGGGCGGCGACGGCGGGCTTGCCGGTCAACCGGAGGACGACGAGAAAGACCGCGCTGAAGCAGGCCGCGCTTCCGGCGAGGGTCTTTCCCCCCGTGAGGGGGATGCGCCACCGTCCGACCATCTTGCCGATAATGCTTGAGAAGCCGTCGCCGAAGGCCAGGGCGTAGATCGCAACCGAGGCAGCCGGCTCGGGGTAGAGAAGGAGGGCAATCATCGCGCCCAGCCCCAGCGTCACGGGCCCGAGGACGAACCTTCCCATGTCGCGGGGACGCGAGGCGGCGCTCGTCATAGCGGAGATGAGCGCAATCTCCCGGCCCTGAATCCGCAGATGCTCGGCGTAGGTATAGATAATCGTCCCGGCGCCGAGGATCGCCATCGTCAAGGTGATGTCCAGACTCGCGAGAAAGGGGACTACCGCGATGAATATGTGGATTCCCTTGCGGAAAAACTCGACCTGAAGCTCACGGGAGAAACCTTCGAAGCCTCGCACCCGTACGGGTCGAACAACCGTTGATGCCGATATCTTGTCCATTCTGGGTCACACTCAACCTTATCGAGTCGTCGCTACTGTACTCCTATTTAGCAAGTTCAGTACCAACTGCCCGACAGGCGGAGGATTAGCGTAGCTTGTTATCCAGTGGCTACTTACATCGGCGCGCGGGAGACCGAGGGGCTCCGGAGGTCGAAAGTTATCGTTTTCTATACCAAACTTTTCTGAATTCACTACGCCGAGAGGCCCGTCTCAGGGGGACTGCACCGGCTTCTCGTCCGATTCCCTGCCCGCGAGACGCTGCTCGAGACGCTCAATGCGAGCATGGAGCAGGTCGACGTCGCGCCGCAAGGCCCGGCGCTGCCGGGCGTTGCTCACCCCGCGAAGAATCGCAATCGGTACGTAGGAAAGAAGGGCGATGAGGATGCGATTGAGCAGTCGCACCAAGTCGAGCTGGTTGTTGGTCTCGCCCGCATTGAACCAGGAAAACGAGAGGAAATCGAGTCGGTCCCACTGTCCCACGAGGGAGGCGAGCCGGACCATCAGGGGAGGGAAGCGGCGAACGATGAGCGCCGCCCCCGCCAGGCACGCCGCGGCCAGGTTGTAGACGAGCACCGTCCCGATGTAGGCGCTGCGCCGATCGATGGCCCGCGTCCCGCCCAGCACGATCAGAAACAGGGCGCTCAAGACGATGAGGACGTCGAGAGCCCCCAGCGCGACGAGGTCCAGCCGGAAATTCGCGACCGCCGCCCAGCCTGAGACCGCGATGAGCAGGAAGTAGCTGCTGGGGCTGACGATGAGAAAGAGCCGGAGGCCGCTTTCGTCCCGGAGGTGAGCCCACCCTTCCCACCACCGGTAGACGAGAACGGACCAGATGACCGTCAAGACCCCGGTGGTCAAATAGATTGCAGTTTCCATCTTCTAGCGTATCGGCTTTTCTTGATCGGCGCCGGTTGCCGGGAGGCTAACAGGGTGCTGACAAACTCAAAGGTACCTGCCAGCAGCGGCGTTCTCTCAAGCCAAATTGGGGCAAGAGGCTCAACCGAAAACGCCGTTTTGGCAGGGGGTCAATCACTTTGTCAGCACCCTGCTGATATGATGTGACTTGTCAACCCCAATCTCTGCTTTTTTTTCCATGTGTCCGATCCCGGATTGAGAAGTCGGGAAGACGATCCGAGCGAGAACCGGGTAGCATGTGTCGACGG
>DAHVAK010000089.1 GCA_027314665.1 Spirochaetales bacterium | reverse complement strand
GGGTCGGATGTGGTCAGGCTGGCCGGTCTGATCAAGGCCTATGCTCCCCACGACGGCATTTTCGAGCTTCGCATCCCCGGGGTGCACGTGATCCGCCGCTCGCGAGCCTACAGCGAGCTGATGCACGGCGTGCAGCGCTCGGCGCTCTGCATCGTGGCGCAGGGGGCGAAGAGCGTGATGGTGGGGCGCGAGGTCTACGACTACGACCCGTCGCGCATGATCGTTTTCTCGGTCGATATGCCGGTCGCCTCGCAGGTGACCCGGGCGACCCACTCCGAGCCGTATCTCTGCCTGCGGCTCGACCTCGACCCCCGGGAGATCGCCAAGCTCATTCTCAAAGTCTATCCGCAGGGGCTGCCCCCCGTTCACGACAGCCGCGGGGTCTACCTCGGTCAGCCCGATGGGAACATCCTCAACGCCGCGGTGCGCCTGGTCGAGCTCATGGCGCAGCCGAGGGACGCGGAGCTGCTCGCCCCGCTCGTCGTCGACGAGATCCTGATCCGTCTGCTCCGCAGCCCCATCGGCGTTCGGGTGGCACAGATTGGGGTTGCGGATTCCGGCGTCTACGGGGTGGCGAGGGCGGTCGCCTGGCTGCGCGCCAACTTCTCCCAGCCGATGAAGGTGGAGGAGCTTGCCAAGCTGGCCAACATGAGCCTCTCCTCGTTCCACCAGCACTTCAAGGCCGTGACCTCGATGAGCCCCCTGCAATACCAGAAGGCGCTGCGGCTTCAGGAGGCGCGGCGCCTCATGCTGTCTCCGACGGTCGACGCGGGCACGGCAAGCCGACACGTGGGATATGCAAGCGCCTCTCAGTTCAGCAGGGAGTACGGGCGCTTCTTCGGGATCGCGCCGACCAGGGACATCGCTCGGCTGCGCGAGCAGGTGGCCGCGGTCCCCGACGACTAGCCCTCACCTCATGCACGCCGGCAGGTGTCCATGAACAAAATCGCGCGAATGCTCCGGGAGCCCGCCTTCCGGCGGACTTTAGGCTACTATGTGCTCATTTTCTGCTTGGGGCTGAGCGCCGCGGCGCTGGGGCCGACCCTGCTTGCCCTTGCCGCTCAGACGCACTCGCGCATAGGAGACATGGGCCGGCTCTTCTTCGCCGGAGCGGCGGGGGGCGCCGTGGGGACCCTCCTCGGCGGGCGGCTCTACGACCGCCTGCGCGGCCATCGCGTGCTGGGAACCGCACAGCTGATTTCCGGCCTGCTGGTGCTCTTCGTGCCCTTCGCGCCGACCTTGGGATGGTTAGTCGCGCTGCTGGTCGTCAAGGGCGTGTCGGACGGCCTCATCAACAACGGGGTCAACACCCTCCTAGTCTGGACGCATCGCGAAAGGGTCTCGCCCTACATGAACGGTCTGCACTTCTGCTTTGGGCTCGGCGCCTTTCTCGCGCCGCTCGTCGTAGCGCAAGTAGTGGACATCCCCGGCGCCTATCGCTGGGTCTACGTCGGCCTCGCGGCCCTGTCGCTCTTGGCCGGAGCGCGCATGACGACCCTGTCGGGCAGCCCGCGCCCTCCGCAGGCGCAGCCGGGCGGGCCGGAAACGGAGCAGTCGCGGCGCATCCCCTACGGCGTCGTCATAGCGGGCGCCCTGTTCCTTTTCTTCTACGTCGGCGCGGAGATCGCGTTCGGCGGATGGATCTACACCTACGCCGTCGTGCTCAAGCTGGCCCCGGCGGTTCAGGCGGCCTACCTCGCTTCCGGCTTTTGGCTGGCCTTCACCGTGGGACGCCTCGCCTCGGTGCCGCTCGCCGCGCGCCTTTCCCCGCGTCAGATCATCGCGGCGGCGCTACTCGGCTGCCTTTTCGTCATGACGCTGCTCTTCGTCTTCGCCGACTCACGGGTAATCTTGTGGGCGGCGGCGCTCGCGGTGGGCCTCTTCATGGCGCCGGTCTACCCATCGGGCTTCACGCTCGCCGTGCAGGGCCTGAAGCTCACGGCCCTCGCGAGCAGCATCATTCTCTTGGGCGACAGCCTGGGCGGCATGATCCTGCCGTGGCTCGTCGGGCGGGTGTTCGACACGCTCGGACCGCGGGCGATGGTGTACCTCGTGTCGGTCAGCCTGATCTGCGACGTCCTTGCGTTTGCCGCGCTCCTGCGCTCTCGCGCCGGAAGCGCCGTCGACGCGGTACGCCCGAGCTGATCGCCGCCAACGGGGTGAGCCCTTTCACAGGGTGCTGACAAAGCAATTGACCCGCTGCCAAATCGGCGTTTTCTAGGGTTTCTTACCCGATACTGGTTCGTGAAAACGCCCTTTTGGCAGGTAACTCCCAAGTCTGTCAGCAACCTGTCAGTCTACGCCCCTCGCGCCGCGGCGCTACGGCCTGACTCTGCGGCGGTCGCGCGGAAAAAGGGAGGCCTCCTTTACGTTCGCTAGCCCAAGGATCTTCTGCGTGAGGCGCTCCAGTCCGATGGCGAAGCCGCCGTGCGGCGGGCAGCCGTACTTGAAGATGGAGAGGTAGTCGGGAAGCCCCTCGGGGGTGAGGCCGAACTTCGGCAGGGTCTCGAGGAGCATGGCGTACTCGTTGATGCGCCGCCCGCCGGTGGTGATCTCGAGGCCCCGAAAAAGGAGGTCGAAGCTCATCGTCTTCTGATCGAGGGGGTAGGTGTAGAAGGGGCGCTTCTTACGCGGGAACTCGTTCACGAAGATCGCATCGATCCCGCGGTTTTCCCTCGCCCAGTCGCAGAGGATGCGCTCGCCCTCGGGGTTGATCTCGAAGACCTTGTGGCCGCCCCGCTTGGAGACGATCTCCTTCGCCTCCTCGTGGCTGATGATCGGGATGCGGTCGACTTCCTCGGCGGAGGGGACGCTCGCGTCCCACTGCTCGAGGATCTCGCCCTGGTGCTCGGCCACCCGGGCGAAGATCGTCTTCAAGATGCGCCGCTCGAGCTCGATGAGGTCGCGCTCGCTCTCGATGAAGGCCATCTCGACGTCGAGGGAGATGTATTCATTCAGGTGGCGCGGGGTCTCGTGCTTCTCCGCCCGGTAGGCCGCCCCGATCTCGAAGACCCGCTCGAGCCCCGAGGCGATCATCGCCTGCTTGTAGAACTGAGGGGACTGGGCCAGGTAGACCTTGGTGTCGAAGTATTCCACCTCGAAGAGCCCGGTTCCCCCCTCGGTCCCGGTCCCGATGAGCTTGCTCGTCTTGATCTCGGTGAAACCCTCGGAGCGCAGGTGCTCGCCGAAGTAGGCGACAATGGCAGCCTGGAGCTCGAAGATCCGCCTGAGCTTCGGGATGCGCAGCGAGACGATCCGGTTGTCGAGGATCGCGTCGAGGCTGAGCTTCGCGGGATCCTGGTTGACGGGGACGGGAAGGTCCGGCTCGGCGGGGGCGAGCACCGTGAGCTCGCTCACCTGCACCTCGACCCCGTTCGGCGCCTTGTCGTTGGTGGCGACGCGCCCCTTCACGGACACGATCGATTCGTGGGTAAAGGTCGGCTTCTGATCGAGCACGAGCTGCACCTCGCCGCTTCGGTCCCGCAGGATCACGAAGGAGACCTTGCCGAGGTCGCGGATGCGGTGTACCCAGCCTGCGAGCTCCACATCGCTTCCGACGTGGCGGGGAATCTCAGTCGCTAGCGTTCGCATCGGAATCCTCCGTCACGCGCGATTGAAGCCGCTCGCGCAAGAGCTGGTGCACGAGTTGCGGATCGGCTCTCCCGGAGCTTGTCTTCATCACCTGGCCGACAAGGAAGCCGATGGCCTTCGGGTCGCCGCCGCGGATCGCCGCCGCGGCCTGGGGATTTGCGGTGATCGCCGCGTCCACGAAGCCCGCAACGTCGCCGGCATCGTCGATGCGCTCCCAGCCCTGCTCCCGGATGATCTGCGCGGGATCCTTGTCCTCCGCGAAGAGAACCTCGAGGGCCTGCTTCGCGATCTTGCCGTGGATGCGGTTCTCGCCGAGGAGCACCAGGAGCTCGGCAAGGCGTTCCGGGGTGAGGGGACTCTTCGCAAGCTCGAGCCCCTCGCGATTGAGGAGCTTCTTCACGTCCGAGCCGAGCCAGGAGGCGGTAGTGAGGGGGTCGGCCCCCAGGGCGACGGTCCGCTCGTAGAAATCGGCCCGCTCCTTCTCCTCGGTGATGAAGTCAAGCTGGGCATCGCTCAATGAATAGTCACGGGCCATGCGGGCTCGGCGAGCCGCGGGAAGCTCGACGAGCGCGCCCTCCACCTCCGCGAGGAAGGAGGGGTCGGCCGTGAAGGGGGGAAGATCGGGCTCCGGGAAGTAGCGGTAGTCGTCCGCCTGCTCCTTGCTCCGCATCCCCTCGGTGAGATCGCGGTTCTCGTTCCACAGGCGCGTCTCCTGGAGGACCTTTCCGCCGGCCTCGAGGAGCTCGGTGTGGCGAGCGATCTCGTAGGTGAGGGCCTTCTTCACGAAGCGGGAGGAGTTGAGGTTCTTGATCTCGACCTTGCTGCCGAGCCCCTTTCCCGCGAGGTTGACCGAGACGTTGGCGTCGCAGCGCATCGATCCCTCCTCCATGTTCCCGTCGCACACCCCGAGGTAGCGCACCAGGCGGCGGAAGTGCTGGAGGAACTGCTCCGCCTCCTCGCCGAGCTCGAGATCGGGCTCGGTGACGATCTCAAGGAGGGGGGTTCCGGTCCGGTTGTAGTCCAGCAGGGAGACATCCCCCGCGTGGATCATCTTCCCGGCGTCCTCCTCGAGGTGGACGTCGTGGATGCGCACGCGCTTGACCTTGCCGGAGAGCTCGAGCGCGATGCGCCCGTTTCGCCCGACCGGAGAGGCGAACTGCGAGATCTGATAGTTCTTCGGAAGGTCGGGGTAGAAGTAGTTCTTCCGCTCGAAGACCGCCGCCGCCGCGAGGCTGCAGTCCAGGGCCCGCGCGACGAGGTAGGCCTTCGCGATGGCCTCTTTGTTCAAGGCCGGAAGCACCCCGGGATAGCCCATGCAGACCGGACAGACGTTGGTGTTGGGCTCGTCGCCGAAAGCCGAGCGGCAGCCGCAGAAGATCTTGGTCTTCGTGAGGAGCTGGATGTGGATCTCGAGGCCGATGAAGGACTGGTAGGCGCTCATCGCATCCACTCCTTCGAGTAGCCGGCGGGGTGTCGGTTCGGGGAGGCCTCGGCATAGCGCTCGGCCGCCCGAAAGAGTCGTTCCTCTTCGAAGGGTGGGGCAAGGAGCTGGAGGCCGACCGGGAGGCCGTCGACCGTCCCTGCCGGAAAGGCGAGGCCCGGCACCCCGGCGAGGTTGGCGGTGGCGGTGAACTTGTCCGCGAGCTTCTGCTGGAAGGGGGTAAGCCCCTCCGCGCCCCGCTTGAAGGCGGGGGTCGGAAAGACCGGGAGGAGAAGGACGTCGACCCCGGCGAAGGCGCTTGCGAGCTCGTTGCGGATCGCCGTGCGCACCCTCTGGGCGCGAACGTAGTACTGATCCTGAAAGCCGGACCGCAGGACGTAGGTCCCGAGGAGGATCCTGAGCTTCACCTCCTCGCCGAAGCCCTCGTCGCGGGAGGCCTGCACGAGCTGCTCGGGGTTCTCGGCGAAGGCGGGCCTATGGCCGTAGCGGATCCCGTTGAAGCGGGCGAGGTTGGCGCTCGCCTCAGCGGTCGCGATGGTGTAGTAGGCGGGAACCACGTACTCGAGGGTGGAGAGCGTGATCTCGCTCGTCTGCATCCCGAGCTCCCGCAGGGTCGTGATCGCGTTCCGATAGACTCCCTCGACCTCGGGCGAAAGCTCCCGGATTCCCCCCAAGACTCCGACGCGAAGCGGGGAGGGGGCCTCCCCCGAGGCCTGGTACTCCACCGAGGAGTGATCTCTTGGGTCGATCCCGCGCATGGTCTCGAAAACCAGGCGGGCAAGCTGTGCGCTTCCGGCGAGCACCCCAATCCCCTCGAGCGAGGAGGCGTAGGCCACCAGCCCGTAGCGCGAGACTGCCCCGTAGGTAGGCTTCAGGCCGTAGACCCCGCAGAAGGCCGCAGGCTGTCGGATCGAGCCGCCTGTATCGGTGCCGAGGGCAAAGGGTACGAGCCCCGCGGCCACGGCCGCCGCCGAGCCGCCGCTTGAGCCGCCCGCGACCCGCGAGGGGTCCCACGGGTTCGAGGTTCGTCCGAGGGCCGAATTGTCGGTCGACGAGCCCATCCCGAACTCGTCGAGGTTGGTCTTGCCCACCACAACCGCCCCCGCCGCCTGCAGGCGAGCCACCGCAGTTGCGGTGTAGGGCGAGGCGAGGCCTTCGAGCATCCGGGAGGCGCAGGTGAGGGAGAAGCCCTCGACGGCGATGTTGTCCTTGACGGCGAAGGGGATCCCCGCGAGGGGATGATCGGCCGCGCTCGCGTCGGTCCCGGCGGGTCTGCCGCCGCCGGAGAGGCGATCGGGATCGAACTCGAGAAAGGCTCCAATCCGTGCCTCCCACTCCCGCACGTAGGCCGTGTAGGCCTGCTTCGTTTGAGAGGAGGACAGGACGTTTCTCCAGCTTGAAAGAGCTTCCATGTTGCAGGCTACAGGACGTTGGGAATGACGATGAACCGGTCCTCGCGCTCCGGGGCGTTCGCAAGGAGCGCATCGGCAAGTGTACTCTCTATGACGACGTCGTCGCGGACCCGATTCGTCTTGAGGAGGGCATGGGTCGTCGGCTCGAGCCCCTCGACGTCGATCTCCCGCATCTTGGAGAAGTACTCGAGCATCTGCCCAACTGCGACGGCAAGCCGATCGGCCTCCTGATCGGACAGCTCGAGCTGGGCAAGCGCTGCGGTTGTGTAGAGTTCCTTCCTGTCCACTAGCGCAGATTACCGGCCCCGCCCCCTTCTGTCAAGGAGCACCCCGTACAACAAATTGACTCTGTCCATTTTTCATATTATCTTCAATCGTCACACGGGAACTCATGCCCGGAGGCGGGCCTCTTCTCCTCTGAAGGATTCATTCCTCATTTCCGAGAATTACAGGACTTGGCTTCGTGTAGCACAATGAGGGGTATGCGTGGTTAAGAAAGGTTTTCCCGCGGTTCACTTCTATGACCAGGACTTTGTCGACACCTACGAGCGGACCTGGGCATGGCTCCAGGACTTCTGGAAGAAGGGAACCAAGGCAAACGGCTTCGAGAGCCGCTACTTCAACTATCCCGAGAGCAAGGCGATAAACCAGTTTGAGTCGATTCTTTCGACCTTTTTCCTGGTCTACAGCAATCGCTCCTTCCCGGCCACTCCGCAGCTCGACAACTTCTACCGCAAGCAGGAGCCCTCCGGGGCGATTCGCGGCGAGTACGGAGAGAAGGACGGCAAGCCGATTCTCTCCAAGGAAAATCCGGAGGGGGTCCAGCCCCCCCTCTTCAGCTGGGCCGAGTACAACATCTACCACAAAGTCGGCAACAAGAAGCGCCTGCGCGACGTGGTCGGGATCCTCGAGCGCTACTACACCTGGCTCGAGGAGAGCTTCCGAAAGGAGAACGGCCTCTACGCGGTGCCGCTCGCGGCTACCATGATGGAGAACTCGCCTCGGGAGCACCTCTGCTACCCGATCGACTTCAACACTCAGCAGGCGATCAACGCCCTCTACATGTCGGAGCTGGGAGACATTCTCAACGACAAGGAGATCGGCTTCAAGTACAAGAGGAAGTACTTCTCGCTGAAGACCCGCATCAACTCCCTCATGTGGAACGAGGAGGAGGGCTTCTACTACGATCTCGACCGCGAGGGCCAGCAGATCAAGGTGAAGACCATCGCCTCCTTCTGGACCCTGCTCGCCGAGATCCCGAACGATGACCGGGCGAACCGCCTCATTGCGCACCTGAAGGATCCCCTCGCCTTCGGCCTTGAGAATCCCTTCCCGACCCTTGCGGGCAACGACCCTCATTTTCGCGACAAGGGGATGGGATTCCGCGGATCGGTCTATCCCTGCTTCACCTTCATGGTCATCAAGGGGCTCGAGAAGTACGCCCGCTACGAGTTCGCTCGCGAATGCGCCATCCGCCACCTCTACTACATCCTCGATACCCTCAATCCGGAGAACAAGGAAAAGGGTGAGAAGGGAAACCTCTACGAGGCCTACCTTCCCCGCAAGGAGGGGCCGGCTCAGTGGCCGAAGAAGGAGGGCTACCCGCGGGAGCTCTTCCTGCCCTACGCGGCCCTCGCCACGGTCACCCTCATGATCGAGAACGTCGTGGGGCTCTACATCAGCCTCCCGCGCAAGACCGTCGATTGGATCATCCCGACCCTCGAGATCATGGGGATCGAGGATCTCTCGCTGAAGAGGAACATGATCACGATCCTGAGCAACAAGAGCGGGCGCGGATGGGAGATCCGGCTCGAATCGGAGAAGCTCTACTACTTCACAATCAATATCCTAGGGGAGAAGAAAAAGAAGACCTTGCCGATCCCCTCCGGCAAGTGCTCGATGCTCATCGACAAGCTCTAAGATGTTCGTTCGCTCGGTCCGTCCGCCCGCATCCCCGATTGCCTCGCCTTTCGAGCTGCTCTTCGTGGGAAACCGCTTGCTCGTTGTTGAAGACGCTCTCGGGACCAGGCTCTTCGAGGCCCCTGCCGCCGACCTCGACGAGACGGCGCGACTCCTCCACCTCGGAAGCCTCGACGGGCGCCCCTGCTATGTCCGCGAGCTTCGCCGCACCGACTTCCCCGTCGCAAGCGACTCCCCCCTGTGGGCGGGAGCGAGCCCTCCGTCGGAGCAGGATGAGCCCGAGGGCGCAGGCGGGCCTGTCCTCTCCCGCGTCGTGCTCCGCGACCTCCGCTCGCTCATGGGAGCTCTCGACGAGGAGCTTCTGAAGGTCGCGGGAATCGCCTCGCAGGTCCTTGACTGGGACCGAAACCATCAATTCTGCGGGCGCTGCGGCGGTCCCACCCTCGCGAGCGAGCGCGAGCGCGCCCGAAGCTGCCCGAGCTGCAAGCTCACCTTCTACCCGCGGATCTCCCCCGCCATCATCGTGGGGGTCCACCGCGACGGCAGGATCCTCCTCGCGCACAACCGCCGCCATCGCGGCTCGCGCCCGATGTTCAGCGTCCTTGCAGGCTTCGTCGAGCCGGGGGAGAGCCTGGAGGAGTGCGTCCGGCGGGAGGTGGCGGAGGAGGTCGGGCTCGAGCTCGGAGAGATCCGCTATTTCGCCAGCCAGCCGTGGCCCTTTCCCGACTCCCTCATGGTCGGCTTCACCGCCGAGTATCGCTCCGGCGAGATCCGAGTCGACGGGGTCGAGATCATGGAGGCAAGCTGGTTCGCTCCCGAGAGCCTTCCGCCGATCCCCCCGCCGGGGACCATCGCCCGGCAGATCATAGATTCGCTTGCCGCAAGAACCAGCTGACAACCGCCCGAAAGCGCTCAGGCTCCTCCAAGAAGGCCCAGTGGCCGCTGCGCTCGAAGCGCACCATCACCGAGCCCGGCAGGACCGCGTGCAGATAGGCCGGGACGCGATCGACGAAGGTGTCGGCGGCCCCGTAGAGGATGAGCGAGGGCGCCGTGAGGCGTCCCAAGCCCTTCGTGAAGTCGTAGCCGGCCGAGCTGTCCCACAGAAGGCGCGCGGGAACGTAGGAGAGGTAGCCCACCTTCGGAACGATCCCCGAAGCGGGATCGAAGAGCGTCTCCGGGATCGAGGCGAGGTAGGAGCTCAAGGCGGCTCGGTCGCGGCTCACGGGATCCATGGCGAGGTATCGCTCCTCGAAGGGAGGGGCATCCGCATCGACGCGCGAGCCCCAGTCCCGCGGCGGCATGGAGGAGATGAGGATGAGCCCGGCGACGTGCTCCGGATGGTCGACCGCGTACTGCATCGCAATCATCCCCCCGTAGGAGTGGGCGACGAGAATCAGCTTGTCCTGGCGAATCACCCCGCTGCGAAGGGCCTCGAGCTCCTCGACGAGCAGGGGAAAGCGGTAGGAGGCGGGATCCGGCTTGATCTCGGAGAATCCTGAGCCGCGCTGATCGTAGGAGATCACCCGACGGCTCGCGAAGAGGTAGTCGAAGACCCCGTTGAAGTAGTGGTCCGACATCCCCGGCCCGCCGTGCAGGATGACGATCGGGGGTCTGTCGCTGCGCTTTCCGACCTCGCGGTACCAGAGATCGAAGCCCTCCACGCGGACCGCCCGCGCGCCGTCGCGAAGATCGCGCACCGGCATGCGCGCCGCCTGGACCTCCGGCGGAAAGAGCGAGGAGAAGAGGAGCGCGAGACCGACGGCGACGACCGCCGCCGCGGCGAGCGCTGCGAGGAGGGCCGAAGGCCCGCCCCTTCGCGCAAGCGAGCGCAGAGATCTTGACAGCGACAACATGGCGGTCTTGCACCATTCTCGCGCATCGGCGCGGAATTGTCCATCGGCGGCGCTCCCCGACTCGGCGCCCGCTTTGTTGCTGCACCCGTGGGCGGTCGATCCTGCGCCCGGGCGCCTACCGCGCCCAAAGGGTGTAGGCCTTGAAGTCCCCCTGAAAGCCGAGGGCGGTGAGCGCCCCTCGGTAGGGGCTCGTGCGGATCGGCTCGCCGTTCACGATTTCCACCTTGATCGCCTTGGGGGCCTCGACGTCCCGGGCGAGAAGCGCGGGAAGGAAGGCGAGGCAGGCCGGGAGGGCGGGATCGTCGGGGGCGAGCCGAATCTCGAGGTCGCGCTCGCCGCGCCGCGAGACGACCGCCACCTCCGTTCCCCGATAGACGACCCGGTTCGAAGGCAGGCGGCTGGGAAGCCCCTGCTTGGTGGGGAGATCGATCCCGCACAGGGATGCCGGGTCGACGGCGTTCACCCAGTAGAGGGCGTCGCTCGCGAGGCCCTCCTGGAGGTGGCCGAAGGCTGCGTGGGAGATGAACTGCAAGCCCGGAATCCCCTCGAAAAAGAGCCCCGAAAGGAGCTCCCCGGCGAGCTCCATGAGCCGCATGCTGCGAAAGAGCGCGGGCCAGCGAAAGGCGGGAAGCTCGCGGGCGAGGAGCTCGCGGAAGAGGATCCCGTAGCGCTCCAAAAGCTGCCGGACCCGCTCCCTTGAGTCCTCCTCCTCGTCGACGAGATCCCGCTCGGCGCGCTGCGGGGGAAGGTACCAGGTGCCCATGAGCGGGCGCGAGCTCTTCCAGCGGTCGAAGTCCCTCCGGGAGGGCCGCCTCCCTCGTTCGGGGCCGCCGGAGGATAGGCCGCGCGCCACCGCCGGATCGACCCGGTAGCCCGACTGCGCTGCCCGGCGCACTACCTCGAACGAGTCGCACAGAAGCCTCCCGCGCCACACCTCCCGCCAGAGCCGCTCCGTGAAGCGGTCGCTCGACATCCCGGAGCGCGCGTGCAGGTCCCAGAAGGAGTAGCGAGCGTGCGGATCGCCGAAGAGGGCTGCGATCTGCCCGCCCTCGGAGCCCTCCTCTTCACCGGCGCCCTCGCGCTCGTCCTCCGCCGCACCCTTCCCGCCGCCGGCGCTCGGGTAGAGCTCCCCGTCCGAGGCGAGGCGGAAGGTAAGCCGCCGGATCCCGCAGCCGAACCATTCCAGCTCACTTTCGGAGAGCAGGCGGTCGAGCCACTGCCGGCGGTAGCCGGCAAGACGCGCCGGGAAGATCTCCCGCTCCCACAGCTCCGCCTGAGCCGGATAGCCGAAGAGCCCCTCGAGGCGCCCCTTCAGCTCCTCCGGCGACCCCCCCTCTCCCCCGAGACCCTGCCAGCTTGCGAGAAAGAGGGGAAGCTCTGCGATCGGGCGGGCCGTGAAGGCGGGGGTTGCCTCCCGGCGGCGAAAGAGGAGAAGCCGCTCGAGGTTCTCCGCGTCGCAGAGCTCGAGCTCCTCGGCCCCCTCCGTGAAGCGGTCCCGAACCACCGTGCGCTCCTCCTCGAGGGCCTCGAGGAGCTCGGCGAGGAGCCGATCGCTCCCGCCGAAGATCTGCCGCACGGAGGTGAGGGGGAGGGGGCCGTAGAACTGGAGCCACTGGGGGAGCGTCCGCTCGAGGGCCTCGGCGTCCCCCGAGAGGGCGCGCTCGACCCGCTCGGCGTAGTCGACCGGGAGGATGAGCCCTCCGCCGGACGGGCTCGATCGCACCCGCGGGGCCACCTCCTCCCGAAGGCGCGCGGGGTCGAGCCCCCAGTCCCGGCTCACCGCAGCGAGGAGGCTCTCCCATTCCGCAGTCGGGATCGCGAGACGCTCCCCCAGCCAGTCGGCGAGCTCACGAGCCGAGCGCGGGGCATAGCCGGGAGCGGTGCGCTGAAGCTTCTCCTGGAAGCGCCGGACGAGCGCCGGATCGAAGGCGATGCGGAGCTCCCGCGAGAAGACCATCTGCGAGAGCAGCTCCCCGGAAAGGGAGCTCCCGCCCGAGAGGGCGCCGGCAGGGCTGTCGTCGGCGTACATGTAGCCGCCCGTGACGAGCCACATCGAGCTCGCGGCAAAGGGCGAGGGCGCAGCGGTGACGCACTCCTCGATCGCGATCGCCCCGGTGCGGATCTCGAGGAGCAGCGTCTTTAGGGCGGGAAGATCCATCTCATCGCGGATGCAGCTCCGCCACGTTTCCGCCACGATCGGAAAGTCGGTGTAGCGCCGCATGCGATCGAGCAGCCTCTTCGCGCGCAGCCGGGTCAGCCACAGGGGCATCCGCCTTCCGGCCCTCGGACGCGGAAGGAGAAGGGCGCGTCCGGCGCTCTCCCGGAAGCGCGCCCCGAAAAAGCCGCTTCCCTCGAGCTCCTCGCGGAGAAGCTCCTCCAGGTCCGCCGCCGCGAGCTCGCGCAGCAGCCCCGCGATAGCGAGCCCGCCCGAATCGAGCGGAATCGGGCCGGGTGCCGCTCGCGGATCACCCGAATCGAGCGAAGCCGCCGCGGGTGAGCCCACCCCGGCGCTCGGGGCCTCACCGGGGATCCACTCCCCATCGTGAGCGAGGGTGAGGGCGATGCAGTCGTTGTCGGCGACAAGATCATGCTCTCCGTAGCTCCGGCGCAGGAGCGCCGAGAGCGCGAGGGAGAAGGGATGGTTCACCCTTCCCCCCCACATCGTGTGGATGATGATCTGCCGGAGGCCCGCCTTCGTGCCGGTGTGCTCCACAAGGATGCGGTGGCGATGGGGCAGACCCCGCCCGGTGGCCTCGCTCTGCCGCAGGAGGAAGCTCGTGAGGCGGGAGGCGCCCTCCTCGTCGATCCGGTAGCCCCGCATGAGCTCCTCGGCGAAGCCGGGCTTGTCGAGGCGGGCGTCCCACCGCTCGAGGGCGAGGGCAACCTCCTGCGAGAAGTGGAAGTCCCGATTCAAGCCCTCCGCCCGCCAGAAGGGGGCGGCGTTGAGGGCTCCGCTCCAGGGCACCACGGTGACCCGCTGATGGTCGATCCCCGTGATTCTCCAGCGCTGGGTTCCCAGGGAGAAG
>DAHVAK010000088.1 GCA_027314665.1 Spirochaetales bacterium | reverse complement strand
GCTGCTCGGTGGCGAGGGCCTCGCGCCACTGCGGATCGTCCCGATGCGCCTCCCGCAGCGCGGCTACCCGCTTCTCGAGCGGAGAATAGTATCCCTCCCACCAATCGCGCTCGGGGAGGGTGAAATGACCCAGGAGGGTGTACTCAAGCCCCTGAATCAGGCGCAGGCTCTCCTCCACGCTGCGCATCTGCGGATACTGCTCCTCCCAAAACTCGCGCGCCTGCGCCGGGGGACTCTTCGTCAACCAGGAGAGCTCGGTCAGGGCGAAGCATCCCCCGCTCTTCAGCAGGTGCCGCCATTCGATGAGCCCCTGCTCGAAGCCCCGAATGTAGATGGATCCCTCCGCCCACAGGAGATCGAAGCTCGCGTCGAGGAACTGCATCGCGAACATCGACTCCTGCACCGCCTCGATGCGGTCCGCGAGACCCGCTGCGCGGGCGCGCTCCCGCAGGACTTCGAGGAAGGGCTCATGGATGTCGATCGCCGTCACCCGAGCGCCGGTCGCCTTCGCAAGCTCCACAGTCTGGGCCCCGGGACCGCAGCCAATGTCGAGAATTGCCGGGCTTGCGGGCAGATAGGGCGTGACCAGGGCGAGGGCCTTGAGCGTCGATTCGGCGCTTCCCGGCGCCTCCCGGGGAAGGTCGCGGTGGATTTCAAGAAAGGGATGCACCTTGCAGCCTCGCTCTTCCTGTGCGTATTATGCTCACTATATCATTTCCGGCGGAGGAGGCGATAGGCATGTTCACCGAGCTGCCAACGAGCATCGCTAGCGAGCTACGTCTCACCTTTCGAAGCGGCAAGACCCTGCCCTTGCGCTTTCGGCTCGAGCAGCTCCGATCGCTGAAGGCCGCGCTTCTCGCGCATGAAGGGGAGCTGACCGAGGCCCTCCAGGCGGATCTCGGCAAGCCGCCGAGCGAATCCTCGCTTGTCGAGCTCTTCGTCACCCTGCGCGAGCTCGACTTCGCCATCCGCCGCCTCCGCAGCTGGATGCGCCCCAAGCGCGTGCGCACCGACATCGTCTATGCCCCCGCCAGGGGCTACCTCATCCCCGAGCCCTATGGGGTGGCCCTCATCCTCGCCCCGTGGAACTATCCGGTCCAGCTTTCCCTGGTGCCCCTCATCGGCGCCATCGCGGCCGGCAACTGCGCGGTCGTGAAGCCCTCCGACCTCGCGCCCCGCACCTCCGCGGTCCTGAAGGTCATCATCGAGGAGGCCTTCCCCTCGGAGTACGTCTGCGCCGTCGAGGGCGGTCCGAGAGAGGCCTCGGCCCTCCTCGAGCAGCAGTTCGACTACATCTTCTTCACGGGAGGCACGCGGCTCGGCAAGATCGTCATGCGGGCCGCCGCCGAGCACCTCACCCCGCTCACCCTCGAGCTGGGCGGCAAGAATCCCGTCCTCGTCGATCGAACCGCGAACCTCGCGGCCGCGGCGCGGCGGATCGTCTGGGCGAAGTACCTGAATGCCGGCCAGACCTGCGTCTCCCCCGACTACCTCCTCGTCCATCGCGAGGCGAAGGAGCGACTCCTTGCCGAGATCGCCCGGACAATCCGCCGCTTCTACGGCGAAAGCCCCCGGGCAGGCGGAGACATGTCCCGGGTGGTGAATCGGGCGCATTGGGATCGCCTGAAGGCTTTGCTCGAGGGGGCGCACGTCGAGATCGGCGGGCGCGTCGACGAAGAGCGGCTCTTCATCGAGCCGACGGTCGTCGACCAGATCGATCCCGAGAGTCCCCTCATGGCAGAGGAGATCTTCGGTCCGATCCTGCCGGTCATCGTCTTCGACGACATGGAGGAGGCGGTTGAGCTCATCGCCCGCTACCCGGTGCCCCTGGCCTTCTACCTCTTCAGCTCCGACCGCGGGCTCCAGCGCCGGCTCACGCGGCGGGTCGCCGCCGGGGGGGTCTGCGTCAACGACTGCATCTCGCAGATGCTGACCTCCGGGCTTCCCTTCGGAGGGGTTGGGGCGAGCGGGATGGGAAGCTACCACGGATACGAGTCCTTTCGGACCTTCAGCCACTTCAAGAGCGTGCTTGCGAAACCCGCCGCCCTGGAGACGACCTTCTTCAAGTACCCGCCCTACGCGGCCCGCAAAGGCTGGATCGCGCTCGCCCGTCGCCTCTTCACATAGCGCGCGGGCGAAAGGAGGTGCGGGCCCGACAGAGCACGACCCGATCCGCGGACCGCTCGATGGAATGGAAGAAGGAGGGGGAGCTGTCCTGCGCGCCGGGGCGATCTGCCACCGGATCCCCCTCGCGGGTGGGCTGGCTCGATTGACCGACGCGTACCTCTTCGCCGCAGAGGGTCTCGGCGAGGTAGTTGATCTCGAAGCCCTCGAGCGCATGAGACGAGCGGAAGTCGGGCGCGAAGCCGTCCAGGATCCACTCGAGATAGCGGGCGCTCGTGACGTGGCCGTTCACGTCGATGTCGGAGTAGCGGGCTACCTCGGGGCGCGAGGCTTCGACCGCCGCCGCTGGGATCTTCGCCGCGTTGCGCTCGAAGACGCGCTGATCGTCGGTGAAATGGTTCGAGAGCATCCTGACTCGCTCTGGACGCTCAGGTGCGCGCGTCGCCACATTGATGACAATCCAGCTGCTCGTCGCCCTCGCAATACCCACCCCGGAGGAATCCACAATCCGATAGTCCCGCAGGGCAAACAGCCGCTCGCTCCCGGAGGGCCAGGTCTCCACGCCGACCCGCTCCTGCCACCGCGGATAGCGCTCGATCGCGAACAGGAAGCGCGAGAGCACCCAGGTGTAGGCCTGCTCCTGCATGTGGCGGTAGCCGTAGCCGACCGAGTCGGCGTGCTGCGAAGCGGACTCCAGGAGAAAGCGGAAGAGGGCCGTCGGCTCGGCGACGCCGAACTGATCCGCTTCGTAGCTGTGGATCGGGTATTCGCTGCGGTGGATCGCCATAGGGAGGGCCCCGCGCCTCAGACCTGACTGTAGCGAAAACAGTCGACCAGATGGTCGTTGATGATCCCGATCGCCTGGAGATGGGATTGGATGATGGTCGGCCCGACGAAGCGAAAGCCGCGCTTCTTGAGGTCCGCGCTCACCTGCTGCGCGAGATCGCTCGTCGTCGGGATGTCCGAGAGGCGCTTCCAACGATTGCGAACGGGCTTTCCGCCCACGAAGCCCCAGAGGTAGCGGTCGAAGGTGCCGAACTCCTTGCGGACCGCGAGAAAGGCTTGGGCGTTGGCGATCGAGGATTCCACCTTCAAGCGATTGCGCACGATCCCCGGATCGGCGAGGAGGGTCGCGACCTTCCGCTCGTCGTAGCGCGCGACCCGCTCCGGGCGGAAGCCGTCGTAGGCCGCCCGGTAGGCCTCGCGCTTGCGCAGGATGGTGAGCCAGCTCAAGCCCGCCTGGGCGCCCTCGAGAATGAGAAACTCGAAGTGACGGCGATCCTCGTGAACGGGGACGCCCCACTCGGTGTCATGATAGGCGAGGTAAAGCTCGTCGCCGAGGCACCAGTCGCAGCGCCGTAGCCCGTCGGGCGCCGGGTCGATCCGCTGCGGCGGCCTCGTTGGCCGCGCGGCGCGCGAGCCGGGAGCGGGTGTCCCGCCCCGGCCGGCGGGCTCCTTGGGCGGCTGCTTCGCGCTCATTCCCGGGCTGCCCCTTGCGGGTTGCCGCGCAGGCCGATGGCGTCGGCGGCTTCGCACATCCCGGCGAGGGTGTCCGCGATGAGGTCGGTGAGCTCGACCCCCAGCATCTTGGCCCCGCGCTCGATCACCGTGCGGTCCACCCCGGCGGCGAAGCGCTTCTCCTTCCATTTCTTCTTCACCGAGCTCACCTCGGTGTCCAGCACGCTCTTAGAAGGGCGCATCAGGGCAACCGCCGTGATCAGCCCCGTGAGCTCATCGATGGCGTAGAGGGTCTTCTCTAGGGGGGTGACGGGCTCGACCTCCGTGACGATGCCCCAGCCGTGGCTCAAGATGGCGCGTATGTACTCCTCCGGCCAGTCGTACTCGCGCAGGATCTTCTCGGTCATCTTGCAGTGCTGGTCGGGATAGCGGTCGTAGTCGAGATCGTGGGCGAGACCGATCACGCCCCACTTCTCCTCCTCCTCCCCGCGCTTGCGCGCGAAGTAGCGCATTGCGGCCTCTACCGAGAGAACGTGCTTGATAAGGTTGTCGTTCGCGATGTACTCGCGAACGAGCTTCCAAGCCTCCTCGCGCGTCGGAACTTTCACAGGTGCTCCTCCTTAGCCGGCCCTTTCAAGCGTGACGGCATAGCGATCGATGAGCGCGCGCAGCGCTCCGTAGTGCGATCCCTTCCAGTAGATCTGTGCGCACGAGGCGCACTGCGCAAACTCGTCGTAGCACTCGCGGGTCGCGGGGGGCAGGAGATCGAGGATCGCCCCCTTCTCGCGAGGCTCGAGGACTCCGTTGCAGTGCACGCAGCGCGTGAAGGGCCGGGCGCAGTGTGCGAGCTCGAGACGCTCGAAGAGCTCGTCGAGCTGGTCCTGCGGCCCAAGCGAGCGCAGCCAGTAGCCATGCGTGACGCGCCCGTTCTTGAGGATCCCGAGATCCCGCGTGAGGATGATCCGCTTCTGCTCCTCAGCGATGCGGATGATTTCCTCGTCTTCCAGGTCGTTGCGATACACGCTGTCGAACCCGAAGAGCCGGAGGTACCGCGCGAGCTTCCCGAGATGGACGTCGACGACGAAGGAAGGCTTCCGCAAGGGGCGCTCCCGCAGTCGGGTGAGCCCGAAGAGGTCGAAGCTCTCGAAAACCGGATAGACCGCCACCCGGTCGCCATCCTTCAGATGATGGGAAAAGGAGACGGACTCTCCGTTGACGAGAATGAGATCCACCTCGGAGTGGGGCACGCCGAGCGCCTCTACGGTGTCCTTGACGGCGGGGTTGCCGAAGAAGGGGTGCTCGAAGCTCACCCGCCTGCGCTCGGGCGGGAGGAAGTCGTTGAGCTCTTCGTAGAAGCGGAACTCGGCCCTGTTCATGGCTCCACGGGCTCGGTGAGGATCATGGGCGACTCCTTCATCAGCATCGCGAGCAGAACGCACAGGGCAAAGAGCGCGATGAAGACGACGAGGAAGGGGGCGACCCCGAGCCCATCCATCAGGAAGATGAAGATGACCCCGGAGAAGTTCCCGGCCAGGAGCGTGAGCCCCTGCGATGAGGATTCGGGGGCCGGGTAGCTGATCTCGGCGCTGTACTGAAAACCGATCGGCATCGCGCTCACCACGAAGAAGCCGAGGACGAAGGCCGACACCAGGAGGAGGGTGTAGTCGCGGAAGATGGTGATGCCCGCGAGCCCCGGAAGCGCCCCGATCATGGCAATGACGATGAAGGGCTTTCGGCGGCGCACGCGGTCCGAGATGATCGGGAAAATGCCCGCCCCGACGATCGCGCCAATGACGATGAGCCCGCCCACGAGTCCGGTTTGATCGGTCGTGAGGCCCTTGAGGGCGCCGATCTGGTCGATCACGGTCGTGATCGCGTTGAACATTCCGATCGCGATGAAAAACAGGATGATGAGGATGACCATGCTGCGCTCGCGAAAGATTTGCCTGAGCCCCTCGCCGACGCGAAAACGCTCGTCGCGGTCGCTCAAGGAGGGCGGAGTCGCAGGCTGCTCGCGCAGGAACACGAGGGTCAGGATCGCCGAGGCCGCCGAAATGAGCCCGTAGATGAGGTAGGTCCCTTTCAGGTCAGTGTTGTTGCCCAGCGAGCTCACGAGAAGCGGGGTGAGGATCATCACGACCACGATGCCGATGAACATGGCAAGCGATACGATGCCCGCGGCGGTGGCACGCTCCTTCAAGGGAAACCATCGGACCGAGACCTTGGTGGTCGCGTTCATGATGAAGGGCTGGGCGATGGAAAGCCCCACCTGCGCGATGAAGACCATCGGGTAGCTGTCGGCGTAGATGCCCTTGAGGAGGGCGGAGACTCCCACGAGCACCGCACCGATTCCCACCCCGATCCGAAGGCCGTAGGTGTCGATGACGTAGGAGGCGGGGATCGAGAAGACCACGAACAGGAACATGAACACGAGGGAGAGCATGTCGATCTGAAGGGTGGTCGCGTGATAGATGCCCCGCGCGATCTGCTCAACCGGCGCGAAGGTGAGCCATTGGAGCTGCACGATGAGATTGATGAAGGCGAAGACGGCGAGCACTACCCAGCGATAGCCGTAGACCGTGGCTTTCTTTGTCTCGTCCATAAGAGCCCAGACCTCCCGCGGATTCGTCGATGTGCAGACAGGATACCTCATGGGCCGCAGTTGCGCAACTTTGCGCCCGCGGGATCGGCGGCTGCATGCGGGGCTTATACCCTAGGCGAGTTCCGCAGGGAGGTCAGTCTTGGCTCTCTTTGATGTGCCTCACGCTCTCTTCGCAATGGACCGTATAGCGTCCAACCACATCGCCCTGGTCGCTCACGACGATCTCATAGTCGCTGACCACAAGATCGCCGTGCACCAGGGAGCTCCCCCGAACCACGACCGCCTCCGCGCCGGTCTGGGAATAGAAGGACGGGATCGGATTGCCGTGCTTCAGCTTGTGCCATTCGCTCGAGAGGTTGGAGATGATCTCTCGACCGGGGTTCTTCATGCGCCTAGGCTATCAAGCTCCGAATCCTCCCGTCAAGCGCAGCCTGATCGGCGGTGAAGGAGGCAAGCCCGGCCAGATTGAGTAGGGTGTCTATCGCAAGCTCGCCCCGCCCAACAGCGTCCGCCCAGCGCGCGTGCCTGGGGATCTTGCCCTCCGAAGCGAGGAAGCCCCTGGCCTCCGAGGAGAGCGCGGGGAACATGTCCGCGCACCGGAACTCACGTGCCCGCGCGGCGACTCCAGCACCGGTCTCCGGCGGCTCCTTG
>DAHVAK010000070.1 GCA_027314665.1 Spirochaetales bacterium | reverse complement strand
ATGCTGCGGTGAAAGGCGGGGAAGGCCCCGCCGTGCGTGCGTACGATGAGCCCCTTCTCGGCAAGCCCGGTCAGGTCGTTGCGCACGGTCACCGTCGAGACCTCGAGGCGCCGGCTGATATCCGCCACGCTTATGGTGCTGTCTTCCGCGAGAAGGTCGATGATTTCCTGCTCTCTTTCGGTCAGGTTCTCTGTCATCGCGCTTTAGCCTTCGAAAATCTTTCGAATCGGCTGTGATTCTATTTCGTTTTGACCAATCTGTCAAGCACTCGCAGAAGGGTCGCCTGGGCAGGTTTTCGGCACGCAAGGGAGGCTCATTGCAGCCGCCAGGCTGCAGGAGCAGCGGAAAGCTCTCTGTCGCCGTTGCCTTTCTGCCCTGAAGCGATGAGCCGAAGTGATCGCGGCACGGAGCGACCTCTCCGGCAACGAGGTGCCTGCGGCATGGTTTACGTAGAGCTACTATGAACGTCGAGGCCAAAGGCCCGTTACCGTGAGGAGTGTCTCGCGAAGTTGCAGGTTCCCCGCCTTCTTCGGGGAGGGGCGCGGCTCATGGGTTCAAGCGGCCCTCTCCTTGTGTCCCCGGAGCATTCGGTCATACTCCTTCAACCTTCGCGCGCAGAGCTCAGAATAGATCGATCGATCGGGGACCTGATCGAGGAGCATTCGTCGTATCACCAAAAAGAGTTTTCGCAGCATTACAATCCGCGCGCGGCCGTGGCCCTGGCGGCTCGCCAACTCAGTGTAGAACCCGCTTGAGCTCCGGAGAAGACTCATGAACGTGCGCGTTCGCCTGGGCAAGAAGTGTGCGCACAAGGCTCCGGCCGGCTCGGTTGATGCGGCCGTGTGCGTTACGCCGCCGATTCCACACGGAGGCCCGGGGTCGACCCGGCTTTTTCACCAGGCCGCCAGAGACCGTTAACGACAGCCTCGGACTTTGGCCCGTGGACAGCTCAATCCTTCCGGAGCCCTTGGCCCGAGAGCCGGGGCTATTGATAATGCAATATTGTCCAGTTACCTTCTGCACGTACTTCTTGCAGGAACATTTCAGTACAAAAGGAGAAATCCATGGCAGACAAGAGGATTGGCGTCGGATTCATCGGCGCAGGTGAAATTTCTGTATTGCATGGCATCGCACTGCGGGAGATTCCCAATGCTCGACTAATCGGCCTGTGGAACCGGACTCCCGACCGGGCGGCAAAACGGGCAAAGGAAGAACTCTGCAAGCGCTATGAAACAGCGGAGGACGTTGTCAAAGATCCTGCCGTTGATGCCGTGGTTATCAATACCAACCAGGAAACCCATTTGAAATACGCAAGGCTTGCGATGGAAGCTGGCAAACATGTCCTGGTGGAAAAACCGCTTGCCACAACCGTCGCTGATGTGGAAGAAATGAAAGCTATTGCTGAAAGGACCGGGGTGCTCTGCGTTCCGGGACACAACATGATTCACGAAGAAAGCATTACGCGCGCCCATAGAATCATCGAAAACGGCGATCTCGGCAAGATCGTCTCATGTTATGTCATGTACAATATCCAGCATTCCGAAGAGCGGGCTTCGACCTTGCCCGGCGTGGTGCGGCATATTTTTACGCATAATCTCTACACCATGATGTATTTGACCGGCAGCAAACCTGTCCGGGTGCAGGGCTTCAAAGCCAATCGGCATTACGGGAAAATCGATAAGGAAGACATCACCCTGGTGAATCTTGAACTGGAAAACGGTGCGTTAGGCCATATATGTTCAAGCTTTGCCGCCGACGATCTTGCGCCCGCTCCCTGGACCTATACCGCAAGAGTCATCGGGTTGGGTGGGACGACGCATTATACATATGGCGACTGGGTTGAAGTGAAGAAAGGGATCTCGCATTCCCATACTTACACCGCGTATCAGGCGACGATCACCAATGAAGATCAGTATTTCGTCAACCTGTGTCTGTACGGTGGCACACCGCTTTCGACGCTGGATGACGCGATCTGGTGTCAAAAAACGACCGAAGCTCTCGAAAAATCGATTGCAGAGGGCATAACGGCAAACGTTCGATAATGCGTGATGGCGGTGATCATGGCGGCACCTACCGCGACCCTCTTCCTGTCATCGCCAGCCCTGGCTCCGCGCGAGGGCTCCCAATCGCTCGATCTCGTCCGTCGCGACACTCCCCTTGACGCCTGGCTATGCCGCGCGAGGCGGGGCCGGCAGCCGACCGGCGCCGATCACGCGACGCGATCGGGACGCACCCGTTTTCTGCCAGCGCCCTCAAGCCGCCGGACTCTCAGTCGATCGACCACGATCGCGGCAAGCAGCACGAGGCCGACGACCATCGACTGGTAGTAGGCGTTGACGTTGATCGCCACCAGCCCGTCGCGGAGCACGACCAGCAATGCCGCACCTGCCACGACGCCGATCAGCCTTCCCTGACCACCCACCAGGCTGACGCCGCCGATCACCGCGGCGGCGATCGCGATCAGCTCCCAGCCGCTGACGCTGTCGGCCGTCCCCGAGGTCAGTCGGGAGGCCTCGATGAGGCCGACCACACCCGCGCACGCACCGCTCACCACGTAGGCCAGCACGATCCTGCGGTTGATCGGGATCCCCGCCAGTCGCGCCGCTTCAGCATTTCCGCCGACGGCGTACAGCTCTCGACCGATGTAGGTCCGCTCCAGGAACACCCACGCGGCGATCGCGATCACCAGGAAGATGATAACCGCCACCGGGACGCCGACAACCGTCGAGCCGCTGATGGCGAGGAAGGAGGCTGAGCTGATCGGGATCGGGTTCGGCGCGATAGCCTCATCGGCGCCCACTGCGAAAATGAAGGTGACGAGGGTCGCAACGAACGGGGCCACGCCGAGCCTGGTGATCAGCCATCCGTGCCACCGCCCCCAGAGGGCTCCGGCGCCGACGGTAACGATGCATGTGAGCAGCATCGGCAGGTGAGCGGTAACGTTCAGCCACGCCGAGGCGACCACGAAGAAGGCCGTAAGTGACCCGACCGACAGGTCGATCCCGGCGGTGATGATCGTGAGGCTTTCGCCGACCGCCAGGATCCCGAAGCCGGCGAAGTCGATGCCGAGCGGGTTCTGCAGGTCGGAAGGGCTTGCGAACAAGGGGTTCCTGATCGTGAACGCCGCAAAGACGAGCACCAGCGCGATGATGATGCCGACCTCGGGCGCATTCCCGAGGCGTCGGAGAGCGCCAGACCATGCTCCCTTCACCGACCGTCCCGTCAGGACATCGCCGGCGGTATCCATTCCAAAGGTTTTCATTTTCTCGTTCCTGCCCCCAGGGCCATCCCCGCCATGATCCGCTCCTTCGAAAAGTCGGAGCGGTTCACATCCTCCACCACTCGCCCGTGCCTCAGCACGACGATGCGATGACAGATGTTCAGGAGCTCCTCCAGCTCCGAGGAAGCGACGATGATCGCCATCCCCTTCTCTCGCTGCTGCTCAATCAAACGGTAGATCTCGGCCTTTGCGCCGACATCCACTCCCCGGGTTGGCTCATCGAGCAAGAGCAGCCTCGGCTGCGTGGCGATCCAGCGCGCAAAGACCATCCGCTGCTGGTTGCCCCCGGACAGCGACCGCGCGGCCTGCTCGGGGGTCTGGCATTTGACGTTTGCGATCCTGACCAGCTCCGCCGCCTCCCGGGTCTCAGCGCCGCGGCCGAGGAGCACCCCGCGCCATGCGATCCGCCGCAGCGTCGCGAGCGTGATGTTCCAGCGGATCGGCGAGTCGAGCAGCAACGCCTGAGCCTTGCGGTCCTCCGGCACCAGGCCGACCCCGGCCCTGACCGCATCACCGGTAGTCCGAGGGGCGTACGGCTCGCCGCCGAGGGTCATCTCACCGCCGGTGCGCTCGCGCGAGCCCATGATCAGATGCAGCAGCGTGCTCCGCCCTGAGCCCATCAACCCCGCCACACCGAGGACCTGACCCGGTGGGACCGCAAGGTCCACCGGTCCGAAGTTGTGCGTCTCGAGACCGCGCGCAGTGAAGACCGGCGGGGAATCCGCCGCTGCATCGCCTTCCTCGATATCTCCCAACTCCTTGCCGACCATCTCCTGGACGAGCCGCCGCTCCGTGGCCTCTTTCGGGCTCAGGTCTGCGACGACCCGACCGTTGCGCAGAACCACGATCCGGTCACCGACATCCCGCACCTCTTTGAGCCGATGGCCGACGAAGATCACGATAGCCCCGCCGGTGGCGAGATCCTTTGCCAGCTGCAGCACGTGCTCGGATTCTCGCGGTCCGAGCGCCGATGTCGGCTCGTCGAGGATCAGCACGCGAGGTTCGCGCCCGATCGCCTTTGCGATTTCGAGCATCTGCCGCTGGGCCACCGACAGCGAATCGACGCGACGGCGGATCTCGACGTCGAGCCCGACACGTTCGAGCATCCGTTGCGCCGCGGTCTGAATCGCCCGTCGGTCCACGAACCACCGCTTCTCGCTCGGGCGTCTGCCGAGCAGTAGGTTTTCCGCGACGGACAGCTCGCCGACGAGCGGGAACTCCTGTGAGACCATCGCCACGCCCATCTCCTGGGCCGCGAGCGTTCCACCTCCGAGCTCCTGCCCCCCAAGCGAGACCGCACCCGTGTCGGGGATGACCGAGCCGGCGACCACCCCCATCATCGTCGACTTTCCCGCTCCGTTCTCGCCGACCAGGCAGACGACCTCCCCAGTGCGCAGCGCCAAGCGATCTATGTCGAGGACGGTGGCCGGCCCGTACGTCTTGCGGACGCCGGCGAGGATCAGCTCCTCGCCGGCGCCGGCAATTGACGTCCGTGCTGCGGAATCAGCCACCAGCGGCAATCTCCGCGTTGTAGGCCTCATCGGCGGCCAGGTTGGCCTTGGTCAGGGTACCGACTCCGGTGCTGATTGCCCCGTCGGTCTCGAACGGCACCAGGATCTGCTTGACGGCCTGTTTTCCGAGCACCTCCATCGCCGCGGTCAAGTAGGCACCGAGATAGCCCTGCATGAACGGCTGCTGAATGATCGATGCAGTGACAGTGCCGTTCTTCAGTCCGGCAATGGTCCCGGGCTCGGTGTCGTCGGCGATCACCTTGATCATCCCGGTCTCGCCCTTGGCCTTGACGGCGACCGCCGCCGCCGGACCGTCGTAGGAGTACACGCCGTAGATGCCCTTCAGATTCGGCGTTGAAGCAATCACCGTGTCCGCGTTCGAGGAAGCAGTGGCGGCGGACCCGTTGTCGTTCTGGACCGTCACGACGTGAACGTTCGAGCCGGCCAGCGCCTCCTTGAAGCCTGCGATCCGCTGAAGCGCATTCGGCGCAGTCAGCGAACCGGTCAGGATCGCGACGTCGCCGCCCTCGGGCAACGCGTTCTTCATAGCCTCCCCAGCCGCCTTTCCGGCAGCGACGTTCGGGGTGCCAACGTAGATCAACGCGTGCACGGACGGCGGCACGGGCGAATCGATCGCCACGAGGTTGACGCCCTGGTCGACCGCGTTATTCAGGATCCGGGCCTCCGAGGTCGGGTCGATCACGGAGGTGAAGAGCCCGTTCGCTCCGGTCGAGGCGAGGGTCTGGTACATCGAGACCTGCTCCGAGAGCTGGCCCTGAGGCGGACCCTCATAGTGGGCCGCGATCCCAAGCTCCTTGGCAGCCCGAGCGTCCCCCTCCTTGCCGGCTACCCAGTAGGTCGCAAGGATGTTCACGACCTCCCACGTGTCGACCTTGGACAGGTTTTTGCCCTGCATTGCCTTGTAGAGCGCATCGCGCAACCCGAACAGCTTCGAATCGTTGAACGTCGGCGGGTGCACGGTCGAGGCGAGCAGCTGCGCGGTCGAGGCCATCGCAGTGTGGGACTCCTTCTGCGCTTCGGCACTCACCGTGAGGGTGCCGACGACGAAGAGACCGACAAGCGCCAATACTGCGCTTTTTCTCATGAGCATTCCTCCTCCAAAACGTGAGTAATGTACTACTGTAGTGTGAACGCTAACATTCCCGTTGTCAAGGCAAATGTGATAAAGATTACAAACTCGATCTACTCCAATTGTCGGAGTATTCACGCTGATATGCGCTTCACGCGACATGACTCGGGTGAGTTGGCTGACACCTAACGGGGTGCTGACAAAGTAATTGACCCGCTGCCAAAACGGCGTTTTTGGTTGAGCCTCTTGCCCCAATTGGGTTCGAGAAAACACCGTTTTGGCAGGTACCTCCTAAGTTTGTCAGCACCCTGCTAAAAAGAACGCTAACATCCGGCCAATCTAGCAGGCTGGTCCCGACGAGTCCGTTATCATGCGGTGGCCAATCCGCGAATATCAGACTGATCAACCGCCGAGCCCTCGCCCTCTCAATTCATCAACGACGCGCTCGACCGACAGTTGAGCTCGCCCAACGGGCGGGACCTCGTGCGCTGCCGTCAGCAGGGCAACATCCTGCTGGTCATGGTGGCGCTCAAGGAACGTGGCATCCTGCTGGGGGTGTCGTCTCTCACGACGGCCAGTTCGACGACGTGCTCGCACGACATTCGCGTGCTCTTCTCTCGGACGCGCAAACCGCGCGCGAGGCCGCGCCCGCGGCAGCCGCGATTCCGGTCGAGGAGCTGGGTCGCGACGCAGCGTGGGCGGAAGCGCAGGTGGAGGCGTTCGACCGGATCGCCCCGTGCGAACTGGCGGGCAGAACAGGAGCCGGGCTCGGTCCTCAGCGCTTCGGCACCCCTGTACTTTGGCGGACCATGAGCTCGGGACGCACAATGGGAAGCGTCTCGTTCCGTCGTCCGTTGATGCTCGCGAGGAGGAGGGTCACCGTCCGCCGTCCCAGCTCGATGAAGTCCTGACGTACCGTGGTGAGCGGCGGGCTGAAGAACTCGGCCTCCGGCGCGTCGTCGAAACCGACGATGCTCACGTCCCGGGGAACCACCAGCCCCGCTTCAGAGAATGCACGCAGCATGCCCAGGGCCATCTGGTCGTTTGCCACGAACACCGCCGTCAGGCCCGCCTCCTGCGACAGCTTGCGGCCGATCCCATACCCGGAGCGTGGGCTCCAGTCACCCCGCAAGGTCTTGGGGATGCTTTCGTCGGCGTCCCGCAGCGTCTCCCGCCAGCCGCGCTCGCGCTCACTGGCTTCGAACCACTCGACGGGCCCCGCAACGTGGTACACGGTGCGGTGTCCGAGCTTCAGCAGGTGCTCGACCGCCAGCCGAGCGCCGGCGTATTGGTCTACCGAGGCGCCCAGGACCGGCCCTCCGAGCGCGCCCTGGGTAACGACTATCGGAAGCTGTTTGGGCACGTGCTGCAGAGCGTGGACCGCGGCGACGTGTGCGGTGATCACGACGATGCCGTCGACGCCCTGGGCGCGCAGTCGCTCGATTGCGTCGGAGATCGACTGACGATTGGGCACCCGCAGGCTGACGATGCTGATCCCGTAGTCCGATTCGCGAGCCGCGCTCTCGATGCCGTAGAGCGTGCTGGCGGGCCCGTAGAGCGCGGAATCGAGAGCGACCACGCCGAGCGACTTCGACCGTCCCGTGGCGAGGGCACGCGCCGCGTAGTTGGGATGATAGTCCAGCTCGCGGATAGCCGCCGACACCTTATCACGGGTTTTGCTCGTAACGCTGTCCGGGTCATTGAGCACCCGGGAAACGGTCATGTGCGAAACCCCTGCGAGGGCCGCGACATCCGTCATCGCGGGACGTGTTCCGGAGGGCTTGGTCTCCGACGAAGACGTCTCCATCGAACGCTCGCACGCCGACTCGTCTATGTCGCGGTCCTCTTCAGTGCGCACCACCGTGCTGCCTCATGACCGATCGGAAAGATAATCTTGGGCCGCGGGCAAACGCCGGACTTCGACGGCCTGGAAACGTGGTCCGTGGGCCTTTTTCTCCGCTTCGCCGCATGGTGATTCCCATCGTACCGCTAACCGCAGTGATGAACAAGCGGGGGTTGGAGGATTTTATGCACAGACGCGGCAACGGCAAAGGGCGGATCGGCACGGCAGGACCGCACGGGCGCCGGGGAGAGGAGAAAGGGTTCAGTTCAAGTCGGCGCGGCCTAAACCGGGAGGCGCCCGCTCGGTGTTTGCCCGCCTGGTCGTTCGCTTCGCTCAGTCCTCGGCCATGCAGCCTGGGTGGGAAAGGAGCTTCTTGATCTTTGGGGGGTCCCCGATGACCGCAATGACTTTCATATCGGACCCGCAGATGAGGCAGACGAACGCACCAACCTCGCAGACTCTCGCCAGGAGTCTCGTCCGCGCCCGTCAATGCTGAACCGTGTAGGTCTCCAGCCCAATGGATTGCTCGCAAGTTTCCCTTCAGAGGGTCTGATGGGCGATGAACCGCCGGATCCTGACACTGGCCGATCGCGAATGCTGCGGTGAAAGGCGGGGAAGGCCCCGCCGTGCGTGCGTACGATGAGCCCCTTCTCGGCAAGCCCGGTCAGGTCGTTGCGCACGGTCACCGTCGAGACTTCGAGGCGCCGGCTGATGTCGGCCACGTTTATGGTGCTGTCTTCCGCGAGAAGGTCGATGATTTCCTGCTCTCTTTCAGTCAGGTTCTCTGTCATCGCGTTTTAGCCTTCGAAAATCTTTCGAATTGGCTGTGATTCTATTTCGTTCCTGGGAAGATGTCAAGTCCTGCCCGCGCCGCGACGGATACGGGTGTCTCCGGTTTTCGAGGAACGAGAGGCCCAGGATCCTCTTTGAAGCCGCTGCCTGCATTGGCGAGCGGGAGGCAGCCACCGTCAGGTTTCTCCGATTTGGAGCCTGCCCAATGCCGTTTTCTTGCGACCGCCGAGCAGTTCAACTGTGCTTGATGTCGGCGGTGCGAATGCTGCCCGCCCATTACCTATCGGGTGGAGGATCTCAAGTGAAGAAGCACATCATCAACCTCGTGGTGGCCCTTTTCAGCGCTGGCGTCCTGCTTTCGAGCTGCGCGACGATGTCTCCTCGGGTTCCGGAAAGGAAGAACACGGACAGCGTCTTTGTCTACGGGCGAATGGATCTCTCCGCAGCCAAGGACCAGCTCAGTTTTGTGTCGCTGATGCAGTATCCGTATCATATTCATTTTGTGGCAGGCGGCCAGGTTTCCGACGCGAGCTTCACGGTACTGCCGACGGGAGTCTTCTACGCAGCGAACGTCGAGCCTGGCGACTACGTGCTGTGGTACGTGAACGGGCAAACGAATACCAACCTCTTAACGGGGACCAGCTACAACACCTACTACCTGGCCTCCAAGAACCCGGGAGAATGGAAACCAAGTGAGGTGATTCATCTTGCGCCGGGGAGCATTCGCTACTTGGGGGACTGGAAGATCCAGACAGAGAACAAGCCGGGGCTCTTCCAGGGAGGCTCCTTCTCCCTCGAAGAGGACAAGACCGGCAGCAAAACGGATGTGGTGCAGCAGATCCTTCCGTACGCGAAGGGCACGCAATGGGAGAAGCTCCTTCGCAGCCAAGTCGGGGGATGAAGCGGGCGGAGCCTACACCTACCCCTTTCGCGCGACCCCCGCAATGCCGAGGCCGTGCCCGAAGCGCGCGAAGCGCAGGAAGCGAAAGCCGGCCCCCTCGATGAGGCGGGCGGTGTCCCGATTGATGTTGCACCCGCCGGCAAGCAGGCGCCATCCGGGATTCACGAGGTTCATCAGGCGGTGAACGACCGGATGGCGGGAAACCACGTGCTCTACGAAAATGAGGCGGCCCTCGGGACGAAGGACCCGACCGAGCTCGGCGAGCCCGCGAAGCGGATCGCGAACGCTGCAGAACACGAGGGTCGCCACCACCGTGTCGAAGACCCCCTCGGCGAAGGGAAGGGACTCGGCGTCGGCCTGCACGACCGCCACGCGCCTGCTCGCGGCGGCGACCGCGTCGGTAAGGCGAGGCCTGACGCGCAGATCGCTGACGATCAGCTCCTCGATTTTCGAGAAGTCGTAGTAGGAGAGATTCACACCCGTTCCGGCCCCCACCTCGAGCACGCGCCCGGCGGCTTCGGACAAGAGGCGGGCGCGCACTGAAGCGAGCGCGCCCAGCTCGAGGGGGGTCATACAGGCGTCGTAGGCGGCCGAACCGATGTCAAGCACCGAGCAGAAACCTCCCCACTAGTCGCGCGCAAAGAGAAAGAACTCGCTCGGGAACCAACCGATCTCATTGCTTTCGGTCGGAATGTGGTAGAGGGTCTCCTTCACCCCGTTCTCGGTTCGATAGTCGACCGCAAGCACGGGGTAGGCCTTCGTCTTGGTAAAGACCTCGCTCAAGAACACCGCCTTCCCTCCGACGGTGTACCACTGCTCTTTCGGATCGATGTCCGGCCGCAACCGGACATAGAAGAATCCCATCTGCATAGGCCCTCCTTCCGTCGAGCTGCGCCCAACTCGCTTGGGCTCGGCGATTCCCTTACTCCAAAGGATACCGCGAAAGCGTCGCGGAGTCGAGCCGGATAGTCGGGGGCGCTTCCTGAGCCAAAAAGACCCTTCACAGGACTCGATCCTCGATACCCTTGGGGGCGTCCCCCCTCCCGCTGCGAGGGCGAGGTCGACGGGTCGGGGCGGATGTGCTACGGTTCGCCCATGCAAACCTTCGATCTGCTCACACCTCACGTCGTGACCCAAGCGGTGGAGGAGGCCTACGAGATCCGCAGCGACGGGAGCCTCTCCGCCCTGTCGAGCTATGTGAACCGCGTCTATGCCCTCAGCGACGAGGAGGGCAACTCCTACGTTGCGAAGTTCTATCGCCCGGGTCGGTGGAGCAGGGAGGCGCTTCTCGAGGAGCATGAGCTGGTCCTCGAGTGCGCGGCGGCGGACCTGCCCGTGGTGGCGCCGATCGTGAGCCCCGAAGGAAACACCCTGGAGGCGGTCGTCGCCGCCGAGGGCGCAAGCGAGACCGAGTTCTCCTTTGCCCTCTATCCCAAGCGCGGCGGACGCAACTTCGACGCCGAGCGCGACGAGGATCTGCTGCGCCTCGGGAGCCTCGTGGGACGACTCCACGCCGTGGCCGCTCGAAAGAGCGCCAGCCATCGCCTGCGCTGCGCCCCCGACGCCTCGACGGCCCTCTTTCTCGGCGAGCTTCGCGATGTCGTCCATCCCGATCTTCGGGATGAGTTCTTCGAGGTCGCGGAAGCTGCCGTCGAGCGCATCACCCCCCTTTTTGCCGGGACGGCGCTGCAGCGCATCCACGGTGACTGCCACCGCGGGAACATCCTCGATCGCGGAACGGAGGGGCTCCTCCTCATCGATTTCGACGACCTGATGATGGGTCCGCCGGTCCAGGACCTGTGGCTCCTGCTGCCCGACCGGGCTCACAAGAGTCGTCGGGAGCTCGCCCTCATCCTCGAGGGCTACGAGCAGTTCCACCCCTTCGAGCGGCCTACCCTCGCGCTCATCGAGCCGCTGCGGCTCATGAGGATGATCTACTACCTTGCCTGGAGCGCGCGCCAGCGGGAGGACCGACGCTTTCGGGAGGGCCATCCCGACTGGGGCGGTCGCGCCTTCTGGCTGAAAGAGGTCGAGGACCTGCGAGACCAGATCAGGGCGATTGAGCAGGAGCCTGCCTAACAGGTTGCTGACAAACTCAAAGGTACCTGCCAAAACGGCGTTTTCACGAACCAGTTTCGGGCAAAAAATCATGGAAAACGCCGTTTTGGCAACGGGTCAATTACTTTGTCAGCACCCTGCTAACGGGGTGCCGACAAGGAACCCGCTGCCCGGCGCGCGGGCGCCCCTTCCTCATCGGGGCCTCTCGCCGACGCAAGCCTCCCTATCCGCCGAAGATCCATCGTACGAGGTCGGTCCGCGTCAGGGCCATGTAGAAGGCGGTCCCGCCGAAGATGCTCAGGAAGGGGTTTCGCTTCCAGAGGTGGAGGAGCGCGACCACGAGCCCCGCGAGCAGCTCCGGCAGCCCGTAAGGAGCGCGGGTCCACTGAACGTCCTTGTAGCTCGAGAGCGCGAGCAGGGTCATGATCGCCGGCGGCAGAGAGTCCCGAACAAAGAGCAGGGCGGCGGGAGGCTTTCGCTTGCGAAAGAAGATGAAGGGGAAGGCGCGCAGACCGGCCGTCACCCCCGTCATCACGATCGTCACACGGAGGGCCTCAGCGAGGGAGGTCACGGGCAACCCCCTTCTGAGCGAGCAGGAGCAGCAGGACGCTGCCTGCGATCCCCACGAGCAGCATATCCTTCGGGCCTACCGCCAAGTAGGCGCCCACCCCGCAGAGCCCGGCGATGAGAAAGGGAAGCTTCGAGACGCTGTTTCGCAGCTGCTCGACGACCAGCACGATGAAGAGCGCGGTGAGCGCAAAATCGAGCCCCTGCATGTCGAAGGGAAGGAGGCTGCCCGCAACGGCCCCGATGGCGCTGCCCGCCACCCAGTAGCTGTGGTTGAGCAGGGAGATCGTCGCGTAGAATCCGATGCGGTCGCTCCCGGCGGGAGCCTCGGTGGCGGTGGCAAGGGCGTAGGTCTCGTCGGTGAGCGCGAAGATGAGGTAGGGCTTCCGCCACCCTGCGTGGCCGTAGCGCTCGAGGAGCGACAGTCCGTAGACCATGTGGCGCGCGTTGACCACGAGGGCGAGGAGGGCCGCCTCCCACAGGGAGGCGTTGGCCGAGAGCAGCCCGATCGCGAGGTACTGAAGGGCGCCGGCGTAGACGAGCGCCGACATCACCGGGGCAAGCCACCACGGGTAGCCGGCATCCTTGAGAAGCAGCCCGAAGGCTATGCCGATTGCGAGATACCCGAGCAGGACCGGGATGGTGGTCGAGAAGGCCTTCCTGAGCATTTTCGAGGATGGTAGCGCAGCCCCCGCTCCTTAGGCAACGACCCGTCGTTGACCTCGCGGAGTGCTGACCCTGCGCCCCGGCCCCCCGCGGCGGCCCTCCGCGCGCGCCCGGATCGGTGAGATGCCGTCAAGGTCGGCACCCTCGCGTGCGTCGGCTTCCTGCCGGGTCAGGAGCCGGCAGACTTCGCGCTCAGCTCGGCCCAGGTCTCGTTCAAGGCCTTCAGGAAGAGCTCGGTGGGCTGCGCCCCCGAAATCCCCCACTGCCCCTCGATGACGACGAAGGGCACCCCGCTGATGCCCAGGGATTGGGCGTTCGCCTCGTCGGTGCGCACCTCTTCGGCGAAGCCCTCCCCCGCGAGGAGCTCGCGCACCGCCGCCTCCTCGACCCCGGTCTCGCCCGCGAGCCGGACCAGGACCTCAGGCTCGGCGATTGCCTCCCCCTCGGTGAAGTAGGCGCGCATCAGCCGCTCCTTCATGGCGCCCTGCAGCCCGCGGGTTGCCGCGAGGTGGATCAGGCGGTGCGCGTCGAAGCTGTTGCCCAGCTTCACCCGATCGAGGCGGTAGGCGAGCCCCTCGCCGGCGGCAAGCTCGGCGACGCGCGCATTCGCCGCGCCCGCCTCGGCGCGGCTCATCCCGTACTTGCGCGACAGCATCTCATCGAGGGAGAGCTCCTCCCGGCGCGGGGCGTCCGGATCCAGCTCGAAGCTCCGCCACGTGAGCTCCACCTCGCTCCCATGCTCGAAGCGAGCGAGCGCCGCCTCGAGGCGGCGCTTGCCGATGTAACACCAGGGGCAGACGACATCCGACCAAATCTCGATCTTCATGGATA
>DAHVAK010000065.1 GCA_027314665.1 Spirochaetales bacterium | reverse complement strand
CGGATCATGTACTTCTGGATGATGAGCGAGAATACGAGCACCGGCAGGGTCGTGAGCACGCCCACGGCGGCCATCTCTCCCCAGACGATCCCGGTAACCGAGAGGAACATCGTCGACATCGTGGGAAGGGTTCGCGCCTGGAAGCTCGTGAGGAACAGGGCGAGGGCGAACTCGTTCCAGCTCTGGATGATGATGAAGATCGCCGTCGCGGCGAGCCCCGGCGCGATGAGCGGGATGATCACCCGGGTAAGGGAGCGCGTCAGGGTGCAGCCGTCGATCCAGGCCGCCTCCTCCAGATCGATCGGGATATCCTCGATGAAGCCGCGCAGCATCCAGACGGCGAAGGGGATGTTGAACGACATGTAGACGATGATGAGGATGAGGCTCGTGTCAAGGATCCCGAGAAACCTGCCCAACAGGAAGTAGGGCAGCACCACGCACATCGCCGGAAGCATGCGCAGGCTCAAGACCGTGAAGGCTATGTTCTCCTTCGCCTTGAAGCGGAAACGAGCGAAGGCGTAGGCCGCAGGGAGCGCAAGAGCAAGGGACAACGCCGTGGTGCAGCCGACGGTGACGAGGCTGTTCTTCAGGTACATCATGAAGTTCCGCTTGCCGAAGACGATGGCCAGATTCTCGAGGGTGGGCGAGAAGAGCCACTTGGCTGGATTGATGGTGTCGATTCGGGTCTTGATCGCGGTCGTGAGCATCCAGTAGAAGGGGAAGGCGAAGGCTATGACGACGAGCGCCAAACCGAGGTAGAGCCCGATCCGCCTGACCACCCTCGCTGCCCTTCTACCGCTTGCTTCGTTCGTCACGCCCAACCTCCTCGATTCGGGCCGCCGCTGGGACCGGCTTCGTGATGTTGACGACGCGCATGAAGAGGGTGGTGATGAGCGTCGCGAGGATCAGCAACGCGATTGCCACCGCCGACGACCTGCCGATCCAACCCGTGTGCTCGAAGCCGACCCGATAGACGTGGAGGCTCAGGAGCTCGGTGATGTTGCCGGGTCCCCCCTTGGTCAGCACGTAGACTGTGTCGAAGATGCGAAGGGCGTCGATCGAACGCAGAAGAAGCGCTACGACGATCATCGGCTTCAGGAGCGGAAGCGTGATGTAGCGGAAGAGCTGGAGGCTCGAGGCGCCGTCGATGCGAGCCGACTCGTAGGGCTCGATCGAGATCGCCTGGAGCCCCGCGTAGAGCATGAGCGCGACGAAGGGGGTCCACTGCCACACGTCGACGAGAATAACGGAAACGAGGGCGCTTTGTGGTCCGAGCCAATTGACCTTCGTCTGGATCAGCCCAAGGAGGAAGTTCAAGACTCCGTATTCGGTGTTGTACATGAGCTTCCACATCAGACCGATCACCGCCGGGGTGATCGTGAGGGGCAGAATGAGGAAGGCCATCCATACGGGCTTGGCGACGATCCTGCGGTTGAAGAGCATGGCAATGGCCAGGCCGATCGCGAACTCGAGGGTCACGCTCGCCGCCAGGAAGATGAGGGTGGTGAGGACCGCGGGCCAGAAGTCGCGGTCGACTCCGCTGAAGAGCATGAGGAAGTTCGCGAGCCCGACGAAGCGTCGCTGCTCCCATCCCTTGCCGAGGTCGTAGTCGGTGAAGCCGACGTACCAAAGAAAGACCATCGGAACGATGACAATGAGAACGAGCGTGATCATCGCCGGCAGGAGAAATCGCAACAGGTAGCTTCGCGAGGTCCAATAGGGCCCGCTCCTTGAACCGCTCACTGCTCCTCCTTGCGCGGCCTCTCGCTCAGCCGAAGGCGGGAAGAGGGGGGAGGCTCGAGTGGGCCTCTCCCCCGCCCCGCACGGAGGTTTACTCGGACATGATCCTCTCGACTTCGCGCTGGGCGAAGTCCATCGCCGGTCTTGCCTCAATCTGTCCGGCGAGGACCTGCGAGCCGTAGTTGCCGGCGACCTCGATCACCTTCAAGAACTTGGGATGAGGCGCGAGCCAGAGGATCCCGTCGTTGACGAGGTTTGCCGCTCGACCCAGGGACTGGAGCTGGATAGGGAAGGTCCAGTTCTGCTTGACCAGCTCCGGATCGGAGTAGACGGACTCGCGGACCGGTGTTCCTCCCAGCTTCACGTAGTCTTTGGCCTTGATCTGACTGGTCATCCACACGATGAAGGCCCATCCGGCCTCCTGGCTCTTCGCTTTCGCGTCGGGGGAGAGCCCAACGTCCCAACCCGCGAGCGCGCCGTAGGCCCCCGCGCTGCCGCTGGGCGGCGGGACGAAGCCGACCTTGTCGGCGACGAGGGACTTCGAGGTATCGAGAATCCAGGGGGTGAGCGCCGTGGAATCGAACCACATGGCGGTCTTCCCGAGGGCGAAGGCGCTCTCCGCCTCCTCGTGGGTATAGACCGAGATGTCGGGGGGCCCCTGCCTGAGGAGATCCACGTAGTACTGAAGCGAGGAGACCGTGCCCGGGCTGTTCACGAGGACCTTCCAGGTTTTCTGGTCGAGGAACTGCCCGCCGTTCTGATACATGGTGGTCATCCAGCCGGAGGCGAAGTGGATGCCCTTCTGGGCGCGCATGGCCACCCCGTAGAGTCCCTTTTCCTTCCCGTTGAAGAACTTCGCAAGCGCGAGGAAGTCGTCCATCGTTTTCGGCGGCTGTTTGCCGTGCTTCTGGAAGAGGTCGGTGCGGTAGCCTACATAGCGAGTCTCGCCGGCGACCGGCACGCCGTAGATGACGCCGTTGTACATTCCAATCCCCTTGCGGTAGGCGGCCACGATGTCGTTGTAGCCGTACGACTTGGGGGTGAGCGTGGCATTGTCGAGGAACGGCTTGAGGTCGGCAGCGACCTTCGAGGGGGCATACTCGGCAAGCGAGAAGGAATCCAAGAGGAGCACGTCGTAGGCTCCCGTGTGCCCCTGCGCCTCGATGAGGAGCTTGTTGCGGAGGTAGCCCTCCTCGATGATGTCGTACTTGACCTTGATCCCCGTCAGCCTGGTGAACTCGTCGGTCATCGACTGCATCGCATCGATCGCGGGATGACGGGTCGCGGCGAAGGTGACGGTCGTTCCGCCGTAGCTGCTCCTGACGTAGTCGATCCACCTGCCTACGTCGGCCCCGTAGCGCTCTGCGATGGCTGCGGTTGAGGTCTTCGACTCGCCCGCGCCCCCCGCAAGGAGCGGCTGGCCCCCGACGAGAAGCACAAGCGCCCCGAGAATGAGAATTGCCCGAATCGATCTTCTCATACCCTTTCCTCCCTTTCTGTCGATCCCGGGCCATGCGGCCCGGCAACTGCCCGACGTGTGCCTCGCGCGTCGGACCGCTTCACGGGCGGCGGCCGGCACGCGGCGCAGTCGGGCCTGCCTTGTCTACAGCTCGACCGCGACCGGCGCCTCCCTTTCTGCTGACTCCATGATCGCAAGCACGGTCTTCGAGACGTTGACCCCGTCGCGGAGGTCGCTGACGAAGTCCTCTCCGAAGAAGAGCCTCTCCACGAAGTCGTAGATCGCCGCGTAGGCGAAGCCCGAATGGCGGTCGTGGATCTGCGGCTTTACGAACACGTCGGGTTGGTCATACCGGTCGGGCAGGAAGCGCTGGAGCACGCCGTTGTTTGTGAGGTCGATGTCGATCATGCCCTTGGAGCCGAGGACATTGAGCTTGATGTCGTTCACGTTCGGTTGGGTGTTCGGAACGATCCAGCCGTTCTCGATCGTCGCGATGACCCCGCTTCGAAACTTCATAAGGGTCTGGTAGATGTCGGGAACGGCGAGACCCTGCGCCGCGAGCACCCCGGAGCGCGAAACCGAATGAACCCATGCTACCTCGTCGTCGAGGAGCCAGCGCAGGGTATCGATCGTGTGGCTGCCGAGGAACCAGAGGATGGAGGACTTCGCAGCCCAGGAGAGCATCTTCAGCGGAACCGAGATCACGTCATTCAGCCGATAGTAGGCCGACACCGGATCGCCCAGCTCGCCGCGGCGAATCGAGTCGCGCGCGACAACGATCGGAGGGCTGAAGCGGGCGTGGAAATCGACCATGAGCCGGACTCGGTTCCGGCCCACCGCCTCGACGATTGCCGCGATGTCATCCTGGGTGGTGGCGAGGGGCTTCTCGAGGAGGATGTGCTTGCCTGCGTTCGCCGCGAGAACCGTAGGGTCCCGATGCATCGCGTCGGGGGTTGCGATCCCGACCGCATCGATCTGCGGGTCCGCGAGAAAGTCGCGGATGTCGGCGTAGGCCCGCGCTCCATAGAGGGCTGCAAGGGCCTTTGCCCGCTCGCCGTCGAGGTCGCAGACCGCGACCAGGCGGGAGTAGGGACTCGCGGCGTAGACCTCGGCGTGGGCGCGTCCCCAGAGTCCCGCTCCGATGACGCCGAATCCCAGCGAACCCGCGACCTTGCCGGAGGCTCGAGAGGCTGTCGCCGTCATGAGAGTCCTCCTTTCCGCTCGGAATGGCCCGGTCCCACCGACGTTCCGCCCCCCTCGCCATGCCGAGACCCATGGCTGCGGCCCACGCGCATGAGCAGCGGGCGTCGGCGCCTCCGGCGCAGGGAGTGTTTGTGAACAATGCACTTGATGTATGGGGTCGACTATATGGAAAATTGTAGGCCCGCGGGAAATCGACTGTCAACGAGAAAAAACGGGGGCACGAGGGTCCGGCGGCAAGCGAAACCTCTCTCTCGGCGCCATGGCCGAAGGCAGCGGCCGCGCCGGAGCCTCCGGCCGCATCTGCGGCCCCCGCGCGGGACGGCCGCCCCGTCGTGAAAAGAAGGAGCGCCCCGGCAGCGGCGAAGCTTCGGGAGGCGGCTCAGCCCCGCAGGAGCTTCAGCACGGTGTTCCAATTGCGCGTCGTGGAGGCGCGGCCGAGCTCCCTGTCGAGAAAGCTCATCAGCTCGGTCGTCCCGGTTGCGGGGGTGAGCGTGAGGACTGAGCAGACTTCGCCGGGCGTGACGCGGACGAACGAGAAATCCGGGCTGGGCGGCTTCCCCGCGCGCAAGGGTCGGCTCGAGCCCCCTTCGGCGAGAAAGGTCACGTAGAGGCGGGTCTGGGGCGTGAGCGCGACCCCGGCGAAGGGATCGGAGGCTGCCAGCTCCTCGATCTCGCGCCGGGAGCGGACGACGACCGTGACCTCGTGCCCGAGCTGCTTCGCAAGCATTTCCTCAATGCGCCGGGCGAGCGCGGTCGAATCGGAGGCGGGGCTCTCGAAGAGCACGTTGCCGCTCGCAAGGACCGTCTTCACGCCTGCGAAGCCGAGGGAGCCGAAGACTCCTTTCAGCTCCTCCATCTTCACGGGCTTGTGCCCCCCGACGTTGATTCCCCGAAGGAGGGCGACATAGCCGGTCGCCCCATCGTATCCGGCTGCGGGTTTCTTGCTCATGGCGCCAACCTATCACGACCCCGCCGACGCGTCGAGCGCCCGGCGCCATGCACGTCCGGCGCGCGAGGGAGCGTGGCAACCCCGGCGGCGCGTTGTGCGCCGCCGCGCCGAACCGCTTCGGCGCCCGGGAATCGTAGCCGCGCAGGGCCCCGCCCCTTGCCTTCGCTTCCGGAAGCGATTAGCTTATGGCGCAAGGAAAAACAATGAGCGCGCACGGCATACTGATTCTCTTTCTGGTCTTCTTCATTCTCAAGCTCGGCTGGGGAACGGGGTTGAGCCTGCTCAATCTTGGTCACGTCCACGCCCACGGGATGCGGGTGCCGCCCGCCTTCGTCGGGGTCGTCGACGAGGCGACCTACGCCCGCTCGGTCTCCTACACCCAGACGCGCGGACGCTTCGCCGTCCTCTCGGCAGGCGTCAGCTCGATCGCGCTCCTCGCCGTCGTGCTGAGCGGGTTGTTCGGGATCATCGAGCAGGCGGTCAGGTTGCTGCCCATCGGCTCCTATCTGCAGGGGGTCGCGCTCGTGGGGGCGGTCTCGCTTTTGTTCTGGATCATTTCCCTTCCCTTCTCGCTCTATGCGACCTTCGGGATTGAGGCGCGCTTCGGCTTCAATCGCACGACCCCCAAGCTCTACCTCTTCGATACCCTCAAGGGATTCGCGGTCTCGGCGGTGATCGGGATTCCGGTCCTCCTCGGGCTGTTCTGGTTCATGGATCGAACCGGCGCCTACTGGTGGATATGGGCCTTCGCCGCCATGACCCTCTTTCAGCTCGTCATGGGCATCCTCGCTCCCCTCGTCATCGCTCCCCTGTTCAACAAGTTCACCCCCCTTCCGGATGGGGAGCTCAAAGAGAGCATCCTTGACCTCGCTAGGCGGCTCGATTTCCGCACCCGCGGGATCTTCGTCGCCGACTCGAGCAAGCGCTCGGGCCACTCCAACGCCTACTTCACGGGCCTCAGTCGGGCGAAGCGCATCGTGCTCTTCGATACCCTCGTGAGCAGCCACACGAAGGAGGAGATCCTCGCCGTGCTTGCCCACGAGATCGGCCACGAGAAGCGCAATCACGTGACAAAGGGGATCGTCCTCTCGGCGCTGCTGTCCCTTGCGGGTTTTTGGGTGATGAGCCTGCTGCTTCCCTACCTCCCGCTCTACGAGGCCTTCGGCTTTCGCGCGGTGAGCTACGCGGCGATGGTGGTCCTTGTCGCCTTCTGTTCGGGGCCCGTCCTCTTCTTCCTCCAGCCCCTTTTTTCCCTGTGGTCGCGCAAGCATGAGTACGAAGCGGACCGCTTCGCCGTGCAGAGCGTCGGCTCGGCGAGGGGGATGAAGGAGGCCCTGCTCCGCCTGTCGCGGGACAACCTGTCGAATCTCACCCCCCATCCCCTCTACAGCTTCTTCTACTACTCCCACCCGACCCTTGCCGAGCGGATCGCAGCCCTGGATCGGGCGGAGGCCCAGCTCGTGAAAGGATAGCGCGAGCGGCCCCACGCGAGGTCGAGCGCGCTCTCGTGGCGCGGCGGATGGGATCGGCGCCTCCCGGCTATCCCTTTCGGCGTAGGCGGAGGGGGGCGCGTTCTCCCCTGCGTCGCCCGTGATGCGCGAGACTCCGGCGCAAATGCTCCGCCCCCTCGGGGGTGATGCAGAGCCGCTCGCCCTCGACGACCCAGCCGGCCTCGATGAGCCCGTCGAGGGTCGGCTCGGTCGCCGCATTGTCGGAGAGCTGGGTATCGAGGCCGAGCGCAGCCATCCAGCGATCGCCGCGAAAGTCGAGGGTGCGCCCGACGTACCCGACCAGCTCGCCGCGGGTGCAGGCCTCCTTCCCGTCGATGAGGTAAAGCATCCAGTCTTGGAATTGCGCCCTCTTCATGCGCTCGTAGGCGCTTCTCGGCCAGAATCCGTAGCGGGAGAGATCCACCTGCTCGCCGCCCGAGGAGCGCGCGAGCTCGACGACGAGCCTCACCGCGCTCCATGAGATGATGAGGGCTACCCCCAGGCCGACGAGCGCATCGAGAAGGCCGAAGTGCAGGGCCGAAGCGGCCAGTCCCGCGGCGACGCTCGCCGCAACGATGAGATGGTTCCGCGAGTCGATCGATTGGGTGATGAACGAGAGAAGTCCCCGCCTGATGCCGATGTAGCGCTGGTAGACCCAGAGCACGAGACTCACAGCCGCCGAAAGGAAAGCCGCCGCAAAGGGTAGCCAATCGACGTTGGGCGTAGCGGGCGAGAAGAGGCGCTGGATCGCCTGGAAAAGGGTGAAGGCGCTCGTTCCGATCATGAATGCAACCAAAACGAAGGTGACGTCCCGCTCCCGGTTGAAGCGGATGCCGAGAAACACCAGCGCGCTCGAGAGTAGATCGAGGATCGTATCGGCCGTATCGTTGAGAAGCCCGACGCTTCCGGACAGAAGCGCCGCAGGCAGCTTGCATGCGGCGAGAACGGACTGGCAGACGAGCCCGACCTTAGAGGCGGTCGCCGGTTCCAGGAGCGAGCTCGCGCTTCGGCGCAGCCAGGCGAGCGATGCTCGGGTCTTCTCCATCATCTCGGCGGCCTGCGCGCGGCCCGCCTCGGTCAGGGCGTAGCGCTCGCCCTCTTTGGAGATGAGGCCGAGCTCCTGGAGCCTGAACAGATCTCCCGAGAGGTTCTGGACCCCATGCCGGCTGCTCGGGCGGATCATGAAAAACCCAAAGCGCTTGGCGAAGGCTGCTTCGTTGATCTCGAAGCTCGCTTGGATCTCCTGCGCCGTGAGCGGCCCGTCGGCGAGCGACACCGAGATGCCCCAGTGATTCTCGGGAAGATGGCGGGAGCGCTCCTTGCTGCGTAGCTTGAGCTTCTCTCGTCGGTTCATGCGGCCGCTCCTTCTCTCGCAAGCGTGTCGCTCGGGTGCGTCCCTGCTGCCAAGGTGTTCCCTTATCGTGACAGGTGAACTATACTTCGCAAGATATCACGAGTTGGAGGGAGTGTACGCATGAAAAGAAAGATGGGACGTTCCGGAATCGAGGTGAGCGCGCTTGGGATGGGCTGTTGGGCGATCGGAGGTCCCTTCTGGGCGGGTGAGACCCCCCTGGGCTGGGGCGAGGTGGACGACGAGGAGTCCATTCGCGCGATTCATGCCGCGCTCGAGATGGGGGTCACCCTCTTCGACACCGCCAACGTCTACGGTGCGGGTCACAGCGAGCGGGTGCTCGCCCGCGCCCTCGGCGCGCGCCGACCGCAGGTGGTGGTCGCCACCAAGTTCAGCAACGTCTTCGACGAGAAGAGCCGCCAGGTTCTCCGGCAGGATGCCACCCCGGAAGGGATCCGAAAGGCGTGCGAGGAGTCCCTGCGGCGCCTCAACACCGATTACGTCGATCTCTACCAGTTCCACGACAACGGCTACCCGCCCGAGCAGGCCGCTCCCGTGCGCGACACCCTCGAGGCCCTGGTGAAGGAGGGCAAGATCCGCGCCTACGGATGGAGCACGGACTTCCCCGAGCGGGCCGAAGTCTTCGCCCAGGGGCCGAAGTGCACCTCCGTACAGCTGCAGCTCAACGTCTTGGACGACAACCCGGCGATGATCGCCCTGTGCGAGAAGCACAACCTTGCCGCCCTGAACCGCGGGCCCTTGGCGATGGGGCTTCTGACCAACAAGTACACCGCCGAGACGAAGCCCTCCGTGGACGACGTGCGCGGGGTGAAGAGCCCCGAGTGGATGAAGTACTTCAAGGACGGAAAGCCCAGCGCCGAGTGGCTCAAGAAGCGCGAGGCGGTGCGCGAGATCCTCACGAGCAAGGGACGCACGGTCGCTCAGGGGGCCCTTGCCTGGAACTGGGGCCGAAGCGAGAAGACCCTTCCGATCCCCGGCTTCCGCACCGTCACTCAGGTGAAGGAGAACGCTCAGGCGATGCAGTTCGGCCCGCTCACCAAGGACCAGATGAAGGAGATCGACCGCATCCTCGGCCGGTAGAAAGGGCGCACGCGGGCTGCGTGCCGGCACGGCCGGCGAGCGACAGCTTGTCGGGATCGCGGCCCGCAAGCGGCGGCATGTCGGGATCGCGGCCCGCAAGCGGCGCCGAGCAGGCCGCCGCGCGGCGATGGACAGTCCCTACCTCGCCTGCTATACTCCCTGCCGGGATTTGCACAGCGAAGCACGAGAGACGGTATGCACCGGCGGCGATCCATGCACTGACGAAGCATCATGATGTTCTGTCAGCCGAGGGATTATGACGGCACAGTCCTCAGGCGCCCTCGATGAGCTTGTCCGCGCCGGGGCCCGCCTTGCGCGCGAGCGCAGGCTCAATGGGCTCGTCTCAGTCCTCGTAGAACAGGCGCTCGACATCACCCGTTCCGACCTCGCTGCCCTCTACCTGTACATCGAGCCGGACAACCCGGGCAGCCGCCTTGCCCTGTTCTACCGCCGCGGAGCGGAGCAGCCGGCCGACTCCCTGTCCGGCGGCACCGAGTTAGTTTCCTTTCTGCGGGAGTGCGGCGAGATGCTCGTCGTGAACTCCCCTGACGATGCCTACTTCTCCGACATCTACCTCGCTCCGAACATGGAGAGCGGAATCGCTCTCCCGCTGATTGCCGCCGGAGCGCAGCTCGGCATCCTCGTGCTCAATTCGCGAAGCTCCGGGCATTTCAATCGGGATCGCTTCTTCTTCCTCGATTCCTTCGGCAAGATGGCGGGCAACATGTTTCACAATGCCCGGCTGAACGACGAGCTGCGGCGGCGGATCAACGAAATCGCGCTCCTCGAGCGCTACCAGGAAAACATCTTCTCCTCCATGACCAATCTCCTCATCGCGACCGACGAGAGCGGCGCCATTCGCTACTTCAACAAGATCGCAGGCGATCGCTTCGGCATCCAGGACGCCATGATCGGGCGGACGCTCGAAGAGGTCTTCGGCAAGTCGGTGGACCGGATGGTGATCAGAGAGATCCGCAAGGCCCTCGCGGAGAATCGTGAGATCCTCGGCATGGAGGGGATATTCCGCGCGAACGGCGCGTCTATCGATTTCTCGCTCAACGTGTCGCCGCTTCGCTCGCGCCGCGGCAGGCTCGAAGGCCTTACCTTGGTCTTCACCGATCAGAGCGCCGAACAGGCCCTCAAGAACCGCTTCGCTGTTGTCGTCGAGGAGCGCAGGCTGATCAAGGACATGTTCGCCCGCTATCTCTCCACTGACGTGGTCGAGACCCTGGTCCAGCACCCCGAATTGGTGAAACCGGGAGGCGACAAGAAGAATGCGACCGTCTTCTTCGGCGACATTCGCGGCTACACCTCCTTTTCGGAGAACCAGCCGCCCGAGTATATCATCGAGGTTCTCAACGCCTATTTCAGCGAGGCGGTTGAGATCATCATCCGGCACAAGGGCTTCATCGACAAGTTCATCGGGGATGCCATCATGGCTGCGTGGGGCGTGCCGATGCAGTCCGAAGAGTTCGACGCGATCGAAGGGGTAAGCGCCGCCCTTGAGCTTCAGGAGCTCATCCGAAGCGACAAGCGCACCTTTTTCAAGGGCAATGCCGCAAGGCTGCAGGTCGGGATCGGGCTGCACACGGGCCTCCTCGTGGCGGGAAACCTCGGGAGCGCACGGCGCCTCAACTACTCCGTAATCGGAGACACCGTCAACGTTGCCGCGCGGCTGGAGGGCGTCGCCAAAGGCGGGGAGGTCATCATCACCCAGGACACCCGCGACCGGATCGGCGACCGGTTCAAGCTCAAGGAGCTGAAAGCGGTCACGGTGAAGGGAAAGACGCAGCCCATCCCCATCTTCAGCGTGCTCGCCCGCGTTCGCTGACCTCGGCGCACGCGGCAGGCCCGAGGCGAAGGAGGCCCGCGTGGATACGAGTTTCTTCAAGACTCTTGCGCAGGACTGGTGGATCTACGTAATAGGGGGGGTCGTTCTCCTCGAGGCGGGAGCCTTGCTCGTGTGGTGGCTCGCCTCGCGCGCCCGATTCCGCGCGCGGCTTCGCAAGACCGCCGAGGGCGGCAAGGAGCGGCGCGCGGAGTTTCTTCACCGATATCCCGAAAGCGTCTTGCTGCGGCGCTCGCGGATGATCGAGCGGATGGCGAACTCGCGCGAGGAGTACGCCGCCATCCCCCACCAGCTCGGCATTACCCATCTGTGGGTCCGGCGGCTGTCGCGGCGCCGGCGCGCGGGGGATTTCCGGCGGGTGCTTGCCTTCGGCGGGGGCGAGGATCTGTGGCCCTGCTTCCTGCTTGCCCTCGGACACCCGCGGCAGGGCGAGCGATTCTTGAAGTGGTTCGAGGGCAAGGATGCCTTCTACTCCCTGCGGGAGATGGCGCGCGCCGGCGGTGGGGAGCAGTTCGACGGCAAGAAGGCCCTCGCCCTTCTCAAGGACTCGGTCGACCGCGTCCGCGAGATGGCCGGGGATCCCGATTGGTGCGTTCGCCATTTTGCCGTGAACATCATTCTCAACGACGACAGCGACCACTCCCGCAACGCCCTGTGGGATGCCTTTCACGACGGAGCGTTTCAGATCCGAAGGCTGGTGGTGCCCTCCTTTGTCACCGGCGATTCCGACCGCCTCTACGAATCCCTCTACGATCTCGTGCTGCATGACGCGGTGTTTGCGGTGCGCAAGGCGGCGAGGGAGCGCATCCAGAGGGAGTTTTCCGACCGCTACCATCCCAACCCGGCATCGCTCGCGAGCTTCGAAGCCCTTCACGTCCTCGACCTGCTCACCCCGGGATCCGAGACCGACCGGGCCCTCGCGCTCGCCGCGCTCGGCCAAGACAAGCTGGAGCTGCGCGCGAGCGCCGCCCGCTACCTCCTTCGCGAGGGGATCCTCCAGCGAATGGTCGCGAGCGCGGAGCTCGGCGACCGCGAGACCTTCGAGCGCCATCTGCGGCTCCTGCGCAACGCCGCGGAGGTGGATGTGACGGGCTTCCTCACCGAGGCGCGCGGCAGTGGCAGCCCCGGCGCCCTGCTCATGGCGCTCAAGCTGCTCTCGACCCATGGCCCGCGCTCGCTGATTCCGCAGGTTGCCGAACGCGCTCTGCGCGGGCTTGCCGGCTCCGAACATCAACAGGAGCTGCGCGCCGAAGCCCTCCGGGCCATCGAGGAGCGGGGCGAGGAGGAGGCCCTTCGTCTGTTGTTCCAGGAGATACTCGCCCGCAAGACGGAGTACGCCGAGGTGAGCGAGATGCTCCAGCACGTGCCCTCCCGCGGCGAGGAGCTCTTTGCCGACGTCGCCTTGAGCCTCCTGCGGGACGAGGATTTCGCCGCCCGAGAGGGGCTCGTGCGGCTCGTTGCCCGCCTTCCCGATCACCTGGTGGTCCCACGGCTCATCGACATGGTTCAGGACATCCACGCTCAGATGCCCAAGCGGGTCAGGGCGGACGCGATGCGCACCCTCGCGGCGATGAGGCGTCCCTATATTCTCGACTTCGTCCTCGAGCACTTGTACCTCCTCGCGGCCGATCCGGCCCGGGAGCTCGCGGCAAACCTCTCCGCCGTGCACGGCCAGGAGTTCGACGAGGCGGTGATCCGACTTATCGAAGGGCACGACACCTCGGTTCGGGCGGCGGTGATCAGCTCCCTGCCCGCGACGGGAAAGCGGGACTTCCTGAAGATGATACGGGCCGCAGTCGATGACGCCGATTCGAGCGTCCGCTCGGCGGCGATCTCCGCGCTCGTCCTGTTCGGAGACACGCGCTCGCTTCACCATGCCGTGGACAGGCTTCGCGATCCGGTGGAGGAGGTGCGCATCGCGGCAGCGGAGGCGATCGGGAGAGCGGGCTCGGACGAGCTGATCCTCGAGCTCAAGAAGTGCGTCGACGATGAAAACGAAGTCGAGTCGGTACGGCTCGCGGCGCTCGCGGGCCTCGGGGCATCCGAGCAGGACGGCGCGACCGATCTCCTAATCCAAGCCCTGTCCGCTCACGAGGAGCTCTCCGACCCGATCACGGACGCCCTCGCGCGGAAGACTGACCCGCGCCGATTGGGCCACCTGATCGACAAGTTCAAGGACGCCGACTCCATCCTCCGCGAGAAGCTGACGCTCGCCTTCCGCCGCATGGGGACCGCCGGGCAGCAGGCCCTGCTCGGACTGCTGCGCGAAGAGATCGGATCCCTGCGGCCGCACGTCGCCCAGATCCTCGACGAGCTGGGCTACGTGGAGGCAACGATCCGAAGGCTCGCGCACCGCGATCCGATCGTTCGCCGGGATGCCGCGGAGAAGCTCTCGCTAGTGGGAACGAACGCCGCCTTTCGCGGCATCGTCGAGGCGGCCCGGGATCCCGATCAGGAGGTGCGGGTCCAGGTGGTGCGCGCCCTGGAAAAGCTCTCGACCGCGGAGGGAGCGGAGATCCTCAATTCGCTCCAAGCCGATCCTGAGCGGCGGGTCCGCAAGTACACCCGCTGGGCGCTCGAGCGCCTGAAGGCAAAGGCGCTGTAGCGCCTTGAGCGACGGCGGCCTCGCCGGGCGCCGCGGCCTCTCGCGAGCGGGCGCGGCATCCCCAGCGCTCGCCGCGCCCACGGGCGCGGCGCCCCGGGGCGCCGACTTCAGCCCGCCGGGGGGGATGCGCCGCGCCTGGCGCTCGGAGCGGCAGGCGGAGCCTTCCGCTCCGCCGCCTTCAGTCCACCAGGGTGTAGGCCCGTTCGTTGTGCTGGGCGAGATCGAGCCCTACCGCCTCTTCGCGATCGGGAACCCGGACGCCGACCGTCACGTCGATGAGCTTCAGGACGAGGAAGGTAGCGACCGCGGTGTAGGCGACCGCGACCAAGCTCGCAAAGGCCTGGACCTCCAGCTGGTGGGCGGAGCCGGTGATCAGACCGCGGACGCGATCCACCGAGGGAACGGCGAAGACCCCCAGCATGAGGGTGCCCCACAGCCCTCCCATCCCGTGCACCCCGAAGGCGTCGAGGGTGTCATCGAAGCGGAAGCGCGGCTTCACCGCCGCGATCATGAAGTAGCAGATGAGGGCCGTGGAGGCCCCGATCGCAAGGGCTCCCCACACCGTGACGAATCCGGACGCGGGAGTGATGGTCGCGAGGCCCGCCACCGCTCCGGTCGCGGTTCCGAGCATGGTCGGCTTTCCGGTCGTCACCCGGTCGAGGATGGCCCACACGATTGCCGCAATCGCCGCGGAGGTGTTGGTGGTCAGGAAGGCGTTGGCCGAGATCGCGTTCGCCCCGAGCGCGGAGCCGGCGTTGAAGCCGACCCAGCCGAACCACAGGAGCGCCGCCCCGAGGACCGTGAAGGGCAGGTTGTGGGGGGTGGGATGGTGCAGCCCGTCCTTGCGGCGCCCGACATAGATTGCGGTGACGAGGGCGGCGAATCCCGCGGTGATGTGCACCACGATCCCGCCCGCGAAGTCGCGGGCTCCCATCGCGGCGAGCCACCCTCCCTTTCCCCACACCCAGTGGCAGACCGGATAGTAAACCACGAGGCTCCAAAGGATGATGAAAGCGATGTAGGCCGAGAACTTCATCCGCTCGACGAAGGCTCCGGCGACGAGGGCCGGGGTGATCGCAGCGAACATCATCTGAAAGAGGATGAAGACGATCGCGGGAATCGTGGGGGCGTAGGGCGAGGGCCCCATCCCGATTCCGGAGAGGCCGGCGAGCTTGAGCCCGCCGATGAAGGGATCGGCGGTTCCGAAGGCCAGCGAGTAGCCGACGAGGACCCACATGACCGAGAGCACGGCGAGGGCCATCATGCACTGCATGAGGACGCCGAGGATGTTCTTCTTGCGGACGAGACCCCCGTAGAAGAAGGCAAGCCCCGGGGTCATCAGCATGACGAGGGCGGTCGAGATGAGCATCCAGGCGGTGTCGCCGGCGCTGATGGATGGGTGCGCGACAGCAGTTGTTTGGGCAAAGAGAGGCACAGACAAACCGCCGACGAGGGCGGCTCCCATAGCGAGTCTTTTCATTCTCCAATCTCCTCGGGCAGGATAGCGGGCCGATCATACCAGAAACGTGCGCAATGCGCGACACCCGAGGCGGGGAGGGGCGGGCCCCTCTCGTTCAGGGGATGAACAGGACCTTGGTGAAGGGCTCGCTCCTCTTGTGCAGCATGGCAAAGGCTTCCCCGCACTGCTCGAGGGCGAATCGGTGGGTAACCAGGGATTCGGCGCGGATGAGGCCGCTGCTCATGGCGCGAAGCGCCACCTCCCACTCGTTGATGGGCAGGGGGGCGATCGAGGAGTTCCAGCTCCCGAGGATCGTGAGCTCGTTGCGCAGGATCCGGTTCAGGTCGAGCTGAGGGATAGTGAGATCCTCGTAGGAGATTCCGCACAGGACCACCTGGCCGCGCTTCTTCGCCATGCGGATCGCCAGGAGCTGGGTCGCCTTGCTCCCGGCGAGCTCCACCACGAAATCGACCCCCGAGCCCCCCGTGAGCTCGCGAATCGCGTCGGCGGCATCGCGGCTCCTGCCGTCAATCGCGCGGTCGGCCCCGAGCTTGGTCGCGAGCGCGAGCTTCTCGGGAAAGACATCGACGGCGAAGATCTCGCCGCAGCCGAGGGCGCGGAGCCACTGCAGCGCGAAGAACCCGATTGCCCCGAGGCCGACTACCGCGGCGCTCTGTCCGGGATTGATGCGCAGCTTGCGAACCCCGTGCAGCGCGACCGAGCAGGGATCGGTCATCGCCGCGGACTCATAGTCGAGATTCTCGGGAAGCGGGAGGACGTTGGCGGCCTTGACCTTGACGTATTCCGCCATCGCGCCCTCGCTCCGCGAGCCGTAGTAGTCGTAGTTTTCGCAGAGCGCGAAGTCGCCCATTCGGCAGTAGTTGCAGGTGCCGCACGGTATGAGCGGCATGACCGTCACCCGATCGCCGACCCGCAGCCCGCTCGCCGCTTCGCACGCCGCGGCCACCTCGCCTGCGAACTCGTGGCCGATCGTAATGGGATGGCGATAGGCGCCCTTGACCATCACCCGAGGTATGTCGGAGCCGCACACCCCGCAGGCTTTCACCTTGACGAGCACATCGTCGGGAAGCTCGAGCTTGGGAACCGCCGTCTCGACGCACCTCACGTCGCCCGGGGCGAAAAGACGAACCGCTCGCATCGTCGGCTCCATGTGACCTCCCTGTGTTCAGACGACGAGGAGCTTGATCCCCAACTCCTCGGCGCGACTCCGATAGGCATCGGGGATTCCCTCGTCGGTTACGAGGGTGTCGAAATCCTTCAGGTCCGCGAAGTAGACGCTCTTGGTCGTGCCGAACTTGGAGGAGTCCGTCACGAGGATCCGCCGCTTGGATGAGCTCAAGATTGCCCGCTTCGTCGCAAGCTCGTAGGGATAGACCGTGGTGACCCCCAGCTCGTCGTGGATCCCGGCCGCCGAGACGAAGACCTTGTCGGCCCTCGTGCGCGAGATGAGCTCGCTGGCCGATCCTGAGCTTCTGGGGGGAATGGAGGCTCCCCTCGTGCGCGACGAAGTATCGGCTCTCCGTTTCGCCGACCGACAGCGATTTGAAGATCGCGCCGCCGGGGATCAGGTCCACGATGTTGTCCCGCTCCAGGAGCTGGAGGTCACGGCGGATCGTCATCTCGGAGACCGCGAGGCGCTGTCCGAGCTCCTTGATATTGGCGACGTTCTTGAGCCTGAGGATGTTGATGATCTCCTTGATCCGCTGGTTCTTGTTCACGCCTCGCTCCCCCTAGCCTGTGGCGCGAAACCCGTGAAGAGCACGTCGTGGAAAGATGGTCACAGATATTGTGAATATGCTAACTCTGCCGACTCGATTTGTCAAAGGAATCGGCGCCCTCGAGCCCCGTTGATCCCCTGCCGCCGGCAGTTGTACATTGCTTATCAAAATGGAAAGCAATATCCGAGTCGATCTTCCCGATTTCGACGAAGCCCTCCGACCGACGTGGCCGGGAATGCGCAGCGGCGGGGTGGAGCGGGGCTGGGGCGCGGGATCCCAGCTCGTGCAGATCCACGACCACCTGCGCGAGAACGCCCGCGAGCTTCTGGCTGCAATCGACGAACTCATCGCCGGCGGCACGGACATCGAGGGAGCGCGGGCCTTCGTGCGCGAGCTGTCGGCGCGCCAGGGCTACTCCGCCGTAGGTTCGTTCTGCTCCGGATTCTGCACCCTGCTGACCATGCACCACTCGATCGAGGATCGCGCCGTCTTCCCGGGTCTCGGACGCAGCGAGCCGCAGCTCCTTCCGGTGCTCAGGCGGCTCATGGCCGAGCACGAGGTGATATCGGAGATCATCGCCCTGGTGTACGAGGCGATCGATGCCGCCGAGCGCGACCGGGAGCAGGCGCCGACCTTGAGGCGCATCGCAGAGCACCTCCGCGACCGGCTGCTGTCGCACCTGCGCTACGAGGAAGCGCAGCTCGTGCCCGCGCTGAACGCCCACGGCTTCTGAACGCGCGCGGGAGGCGGCGTCGGTGATCCCGGCGACTCGCTGAGGCGGGCTACAGCTTCAACAGCTCGAGCACCTTGTAGATGACGAAGGCCGGCCACACCAGCGCCTTCAAGATTCCGAGGACTCCCATCCAGAAGGTCGTCGCGTGACCGACGAAGTAGACCGCCGCGCCGATGATGGTGAGTCCATAGGATCCGCCGAAGATCCCGGTGTTCCCGGCGGAGCCTCCCCGGCCGTGCTCTCTCGCCATAGCTTCCTCCTTGCGCAGTCGCCCTGTGATCCTCGTATCCTGAGGGGCGCCGACGCCATTGTCAATCACGAATTGTCCATTTCCGCAGCGGCCGCGCCGGCCCTGCTCACCACACGCCAGGGAGGAGGCGATAGCGCGTCCTTCGGGCGTACTCCGCGTAGCCCGCGAGCTCCGCCTGGAGCGTCCGGTCTTCGAGCGCGGTGCGGACGACCAAGGTGACGAGAAGCAAGAGCGTCGGGATGAAGGCCCACAGCGAATCCAGAAGCAGCGGAGTAGCGGCGTACCCGAGGAGGAGGCCTCCGAGAGCGGCGAGCTCGACCGCGAGCGAAATCGGCGGCGACCATCCATAGAAATGATCCACCCCGGCAACGGCGAGGAGATCGGGATGGCGGCGCGCCGCAAGCCCGCGGCTCACCGCAAACGCCGCGAGGCCGGAAAGCAGGTAGGTCCACGCTTGCCACCAGCTCCAGTCGCCGGAGATGATCATCGGCAGGAGCGGCACCGCCACGATGAAAAGCGCCACTTGCGCAACGGCCCGAACGGGTCAGGATCGCGTCGGATTTGGACATGGTGGGCCTCCTTCAACGGAATGATAGCTCATTTTGGGATGGGCGGGTTTCGCCGAAATGCCGAAACGGCTCTTGCCGGCGAAGAGGGCGCGAAGCGTTTCGCAGCCCGACCGCAGGCGGGCGGGCTGCACGTGCAGGGCTACGCGGTACCCGGTTGGTCTGAAAGGTCTTCCAAAAACTCGGAGGCGGGCTTGACGCCCGACACCCAGAGGGCGTCCCGCGCACGGGTGCAGGCGACATAGAGGAGCTGGCGCTCGGTGTCGTAGACCTCCTGGAGGTCCGCATCGTCGCCGACCGTCTCGATGCGCTCCTGGAGGGGAATGACCTCGTCGTCGCACGCCATCACCGCAACCGCGCGGAACTCGAGCCCCTTTGCCACGTGCATCGTGCCGATGGAAATGTGGCCGCTAGCCGTTTCGACGTCTTGGTCGAGGATTTTGAACGGGAGTTCGGCTGCCGCTGCTGCAGCTTCCGCTCGGTCTATCTGGCCCTCCGATCGCACAAATACGGCCAGCTCGTGGGGCGCCGCCCCGCCGTGTGCCTGCTCGGCAAGCCAGGCGGCGACCGCGGTGATCTCATCGCTTTGGGTCGAAAAGACGCGAATCCGGGGCGGCGGGCCGTTGAAGAGCGAGACGGTGTCGCTTCGGTCCTCCCGGTTGCCGTCGACGTCGGTGATCTCCGGACCGAGCAGGCGGTCGGCCTGCCGTCGGATCTGGTGGGAGGTGCGGTAGTTGATGCGGAGCGTCCGCGAGCGCCCGCGCACGTCGACTCCGACCGATCTCCAGGAGAAGGGCTGCTGGAAGATCCGCTGTCCGAGATCGCCCGCGAAGAACAGCGCATCGGGTCGCTCGCCGCCCAGGGCGGCGAAGAAGCGCAGGTGCGAAACGCTCAAGTCCTGCGCCTCGTCGACCACCGCGAAATCGAAGGGAGGATTCCCGCTCTCGGTCAGCGCCGACGCGAGATCGGTGAATACACCGGCTTGCGTCGTGAGGTTGCGTGCTCGGAGCTCCTCGCGCACGCGGTCGAAGATGGACCAGAGGACCATCCGCTGGGATT
>DAHVAK010000060.1 GCA_027314665.1 Spirochaetales bacterium | reverse complement strand
CCCTCCCAGGCAAGACTGGTCGTGTAACGGTGTTTCTCTTCACTCATAGGATCCTCCTCTTCGACCTCGTTTCTCCGGAACCACCATCTACCCGAGGGCCGCCTGAGCGGCAAGCCCGAACGACTCGGTCAGGGTCGGATGGGGATGACTCGTCGAGGCAAGCTCGTCGATGGTGAGCCCCGCAAGCACCACGGCCGCAGCCTCTCCGGTCAGGTCCGCCGCTCCCTCGACGAGGGCGTGGATTCCTACGATTCGGCGATCGTCACGCTTGTACACCACGCGCAGCAACCCTTCGGCGTCGTTCGTGATCTGCGCGCGCGCATCGCGCCGGAAGTCATATTCGGCGACAGCCACGTCCATTCCGAGCGCGCGGGAAGCCTCCTCGGTGAGCCCCGCCATCCCGATCTCGGGACGCGAGAAGACGACGGCGCTGTTCTCGTCCACCTTGGGAAACCGGGCCGGCTCGCCGAGGAGGTGGCGGGCGAGAGCGAGGGCCTGGCTCGTCGCCCAGTGGGCAAACATCGGCTGGCCTACCGCGTCCCCGAGGGCGAAGATTCCTGCCTCGTCGGTCTCAAGGAAATGGTTGACCTTCACCCCATGCCGATCGACGCGCACTCCCGTGTTTTCAAGCCCCAGGTGCTCCACGTTCGGATGGCGCCCGACGACCGTCACCACTACATCGCCGGAAGCGAGCTCCTCCGCATCGCCGTGCCGGTAGACGACGTCGAGGCGACGCTCCGCCTCGCGGATAGCCTCAACCGTAACGCCAACTCGGAGGCCGATCCCCTCCCGCGTGAGGATCTGCGCGAGCCGATCGGCAACCACCGCGTCAACAGGCTCGAGAATGCGGGGGAGGGCCTCCAAGAGCACGACCTTGCTGCCCAGGAGATGAAAGATCTGCGCCATCTCCACCCCGATGGGGCCCGCGCCGATGAGCACGAGCCGTCGGGGAATCTCGTGAATCTCGATGAGATCCTCGGAGCTCAAGATCCCGGGAAGGTCGCCGCCGGGAACCGGAAGGGTGTTTGAAAGCGAGCCGGTGGCGAGGATCGCCTTCTCGAACGCGATCTCGCGATGAGTGCCATTCATCTCGAGCGTCGCCTTGCGCGGACCGGTCAGCCTTGCCCGGCCGAAGGCGACCTGAAGGCCCGGAAGGCTGCGCGCCGCAAGGAGCGCCGCATCGCTGCGGCTCTTAAGGATCTTGTGCCTCCTTCCTTGAATGGCGTCCCAATCAATTCTAGCCTCGGCGCCCTCGATGCGCAGGCCGAACTCGCCGGCCCGCCGTACGTCGACGAGCCGCGAAGCCGATTCGCGGAATATCTTGGAGGGAACGCACCCCTTGAAGAGGCAGGTTCCGCCCAGCCCCGAGCCGGCCTCGACCAGCATCACGCTCTTGCCCGCACGCGCAAGCGCCATTGCGGCGGGGGTTCCGCCCGGCCCGCCGCCTACGACCAGGACATCAACAGTCTCCATGATGACCGCTCCTTTCTCTCTCATTCAACCCGGAATATCCTGAAGGCAAAGTACTTGGGGGAATCCAGCGCAAGGGTGAAGACCGCGGCGAATCCGAGGGCAAGCGCCGTCGCCCCGAGCCCGATCGGGCTGACGATGAGCCCGAAGAGACCGATGAGAAAAAAGAGGACGATGGCCCCGGCAGTCGATGCGAGGAGGGTCTTGCCCGGCATCGAAGCCCAGAAGAAGCCCCGCTCGCGGACGATGAGAACGCGAAACTGGCTGGTGAAGACGAGAAGCAGCATGATGAAGGTGGTAAGCTCCGGGAGGCTCAAGCGCAGGTAGTCCCGGCCCAGGAAGAGTCCAAGGATCCCCTCGACGACCAGGAGCGCCCCGATGGCGCCCGACGCGAGGGTGATCCGGCTCACCTTCCAGGTGTTCGGGGCGGGGGTGTTCTTCACGTTGTCGGTGGCGAGCGACATCGTGACGAAGTCGTTCGCAAAGACGAGCAGCGACATCCCGAGCAGCGTGAGCACCATCTCCCGGAAAAGGAAGAAGCCGACGGTAAGCAGCCCCACCACCTGAACGACCTTGGTCACCTTGTTGATGACCCAGGTGAGCATCCGCTGGTAGGTTTCCCGACTTCGCTTGATCGCCTCGACTATCACCTGCACCCCCGGCTCGGTGAGCACGACGCTAGCCGCCGCCTTCGCCACGTCGGTCGAGTTGCTGACCGCGATTCCCATCTCCGCCTGCTTCAGCGCGGGGGCGTCGTTCACCCCGTCGCCGGTCATTCCGACCATGTAGCCGTGGGTTTGCAGGAGCTTCACGAGCCGGTACTTGTCCTCGGGATAGATCTCGGCGAAGCCGTCGCTCACGGCCACCTTCTCAGCCTGCTCCGCTTCGGTAAGGCCCGTAAGGTCTGCGAGGCGGATAATGTTGGAGCCGATTCCCACCTGCTCGGAAATCTCGCGGGCAATCGCCATGCTGTCTCCGGTGAGCATGATCGGCTTGACCCCAAGAGCGCGCATCTCGGCGATCATCTCCTTTGAATCGGGTCGCGGAGGATCGGCAAGGGCAAGCAAGCCGACGAGCCGAAGCGCTTCGCCCTCCCCGTCCTGCGAGCGCGCGTCGGCGATCGTGCGGTGGCCCTTCTGCGAGAAGCCCTCGATCAGCTCCTCGACGTGAGCCCGTGTCTCCGGGGCCTCTCCATCGCACAGCGGCAGGATGATCTGCGCCGCCCCCTTTGCGGCCCGGTAGCGGCGTCCGTCGCACTCGATGAGCGCCTCGGTTCGTTTGGTCGCCGGATTGAAGGGGGTGTAGGTGATCTGACGGCAGGTGTCGAAGTTGACGCCCTGATCCTTGGCGAAGTCGAGCACCGCAAGATCGATGAGGTCCCCGCCCTCCGCGCGCGAGGCAAGACACCCGGTCTTGAGTACCTCCTCGCGGGTGAATCCCGAGATCGGGACGCTCTCTGCGACCGAAAGCTTGTTCTGGGTGATGGTACCCGTCTTGTCGAGACAGAGAACGCTTATCGATGCGGCATCCTCGATTGAATCGAGGCGGGTGACGAGCACCCCCTCCGAAGCGAGCTTGATGCCGGTGGCGGCCTGCACGATCGTGAGCACTGCGGGAAGGGCGACCGGCACGGCGCCCATGAGGAAGACCACAATAAAGGTGAGGATCAGAAGCACGCTCAGGTGAAGGGAAAAGGCATAGATCGCGACGGCAAGGGAGGCGGCGATCCCGAGGTACATCATGTACTTCACGATCGCCAGCATGATCGCTTCCTGGTGGGACTTCGGTTTGGCGACCTTCACGAGCTCTGCGGTCTTGCCGAAGTAGGTGGAAGCACCCGTGTTGAGCACGACGCAGCGGGCCTCTCCACGGCGGACGATCGAGCTGGAAAAGACGATGCCGCCGCTTGCCCTGTCGGCGGGAAGGGATTCTCCGGTCAGAGCCGACTCATCTGCCGATATCTCGCCGCTTATGATCTTCACGTCGGCCGGTATGATGTCGCCGAGCTTCACGACGATGATGTCGCCCGGGACCAACTCTTCGGACCGCGCGGTGCCGAAAGAGCCGTTGCGGAGCACCTTCGCGTTGACCGCAAGGCGCTTTCGTAGGAGGTCGACCGCCTTGTGCGACCCCTGGGCGTGCAGAAAGCCGATTACCGCATTCACCGTGAGCAGTAAGAAGATGATCACCCCTTCGGTGATGTGATCGAGCGCGATCGCGAGGACCATCGCAAGCTCGAGCAGCCAGGGCATCGGCCCCCAGTAGCGCTTTAGGAAGTCGAGGACCGGGCTCTTCTTCTTCTCGGTTATCTCGTTTGCCCCGTAGGCCTTTCGCCGCTCGACCACCTCGGAATCGGAAAGACCGTCTTCACCCACCCCAAGGAAGCGGAAGGTTTCCGCTACCGAGATCTCCTTGAACTCCGCCGTCGACCTTTTCTTGATGTCCATTCTTTTGCCGCCTTGTACCACACGCGCCGTCTCGCTGCCTATGCCGAAGCCGAACCTCAACCACCGAGCCCCAAGGCCCTCCGCGCCTCGGGGGCGGCCATCTGCACGGTCCACGGCGGATCGAACGTCCATTCGACTTCGACTGACGTCACCTCGGGGTCGGAAGCCAGCGCCTCGATCACCTGCTGCCTCAGCGCCGGGCCGAGGGGACAGGTGGGGGTCGTCAGGCTCATGCGAAGGACGACCGTGCCGTTCTCTCGATGCTCCGCGGCATAGATGAGTCCGAGGTCGACAATCGACAACCCGAGCTCCGGATCCATGACTGGACGCAACTTGGCGAGAATCTGTTCGCTTGTGTACATACTCTCACTCCGATCCCCTTTAGCGCAAGAGCCCGCGGACTATCACATCCACCGCTTCGCTCTCACTGAGCCCCCGCGCCATGAGGGTCTCCATCTGGCGCTTGTCGACGCTTCCGATTGCCGCTTCGTGGGTGAGCTTCGCGCTCTCCTCGACAACGCGCAGGAGGGGAACCGCAACCGCCTGCGCCTTGCCGCCCTTTATGATCTCCATGCAGTCCACGTGGCCGCGCGATCCCGGTCCCGCACCCACGATCTCTCCGAGCACCTCGGCCGATGCCCGATCGGTTACCACGATCCGGCTCTTTGCAAGGCCTCGAGAGCCCCTTCCGTCGAGGTGGATAGACTCTCGAACCTTGACGCGGTCATCGCCTTTTCCGTAGATCTTGGCGTACAACTCGGCGATTCCCTCCTCTGCGACGACGACATCATAGTCGAGATCGACCACCCCCGCCACTCCCTTCGCAAGCTTGAAGGTCGAGCGGTAGAGCCCGCCGGCCGCGACGCGGATGCGCATCTTGGGGAGCGTCTCTATCCCCGCCGTCTCTCCATGATAGTGAGTCTCCTCGTACTCCATGCGGGCGTTCTCGCCGACCTCGACCGTGCCTTCCATGATGTGGCGGATCTCGACGGCATTCGGAAAGGTACAGTGGGCAAGGAAGCGAACCGACGCGCCCTCTTTGATCACGAACTCGGCTAGGATGCGCTGCACCCCCCGCACCGGAACCATCCCGAAGCAGAGGTGAACGGGCTCGGCGATGGTCGCTCCGCGGTGAGCCACGATCCGCGCACGAATCCCGTCGGAAAGCTGCTCGCTTTCGATCGTCAGTCCTTCGGCTCCTCGTCCCAGGAGGGCTCGATTCCCGCTCACGACGAGCACGCCGCCGCGAGCCGCGTGAAAATCGCTCGGATCGCCCCCGCTCGCGGCGTAGGCTCGAGCGATGGCGTCGAGCTCCTTCTCATAATCGAGTGTCTGCATCATTTTCGCTCGCCCCCCTCGCCTGACGGCGACAGGGTCGGCCCCCGAAAGGCGAGCGCGTTGAAGACGCGATAATCGTTCTCTACGGGAGCGTTGATGTGAGCGCAGTCCTCGCAGTGATTGCGGAAAAAGCGCCCGATCTCGTCCGGCTGACCCGTCTTGAGGATTTTCCCGCCGCACATCGCAGAGGCGCGGTCGGCGATCTCGGCGAGATTCTCGCGGTGGGTGATCAAGAGAACCGCGGCGCCTCGCTTCACGATCGTCCGGATAACCTTGTCGATGGTGTCGATCGAGAGGCTGTCGATCCCGCTGTCCGGCTCATCGAGCATGGCGAGCCGGGGGCGCATGGCGAGGACGCTCGCAAGCTCGATGCGCTTGCGCTCTCCGCCGCTTAAGTCCTCGTCGAGCATGCGGTTCAGATACAGATCGGGCTCCATGCCCACGAGGGCAAGCGCCTCCCGTGGCTCAAGCCGATCGGGCTTTCCGTCACCGGACAGAGAGAGATAGTCCTGCACGCTCACGCCTTCGAAGCGAGGCGGCTCCTGCCACGCCAGGGTGATCCCGGCCCGAGCGCGGTCGCTTATCGAGAGCGCAGCTATGTCCTTTCCATTGAAGAGGATTCTTCCCTGCGTGAGCTCGTAGCCGGAGAGTCCCATGACCAGACACGCGAGGCTGGTCTTCCCTGTTCCGTTTCGGCCCAGGACGCTGTGAATCTCCCCCGACTGAATCTCAAGGTCCACCCCGGAAAGGATTTCGACCCCTCCCCGAGACAGACCGGCACCCTCTATGCGCAGCAACGCAGGCATTACCGCCTCTCCTTCGCTCGGCCGCCAAAGTCGGCCCGCGGGAAAACGAAACTCCTACGTGTTTAAATTATCCTTTGTTGGCAACATAGCCAATAACTTCAAGACTGTCAAGCGCCTCGCCGACGCCGTAACCTCGGTCGGCGTCGTCGCCGCAGGCGTCGCAATCGGGCTCATGGAAGCTCTGCGGGATCGATCCGATCGTCACGATTGCGATTGCCGTGTACATCGGGAAGGAGAGCGTCCACGTGGAGGTCGACGATATGTCGATCAGCGACGGCGGAAGGCTCCGACGACAAATCGAAGCCCTCCTTATGGAACGCTTCGAGGTCTAGCACGTAACCTTGCAGCTCGAATCTTGCGGTTGTGAAGATCTTGGGTTGGTGAAACGGCGTTCTGAGACGAAAGAGACCGACGGCGGCGAAGCATGAGCGGGTTGCCGCTTGACACGTTTTCTCTTCTTGGCTATATTGCCATTAAAGCCATAATATGATGAACTAGCTTATGCGGAACCGACTGCCTGGGGTAAGCCGGCTCGGCGGCTCCAAACGCAAGCCCGAAAGAAGGTACCGCCAACGGAGGGAGAAACTATGGCCGCAAACTGGTATCCGGTCATCGACGGGGAGCTCTGCACGAACTGCAACACCTGTGCGGATTTCTGTTCGCACGGTGTGTTTGAGACAGGGATCGACCATCCGAAGGTCGTCGAGCCTGACAACTGCGTGGAGTTCTGTAGAGGGTGCTCGAAGATTTGCCCGAGTGAGGCGATCAGCTACTTCGGCGATCCCGACAGGGTGGGACGCCCCGTCAAAGGAGGGGTATGAACATGGCGAACAAGGGACTGCTTCTGTGTGTCTGTCAGGGCAACTGCCCTTCATTTCAAAAGATGAACATCTTCGATGTCGGCAATGCGATAAGGCGCGAGAAGCTCGTCGACTACATGGCAATTCATCCGCAGCTGTGCGCCACCGACGGCGACCGCTTCCTGTCGACCCTCCTCAAAGGCGAGTCGACCGACGAGCTCTACGTAGCGGCCTGTGACCCGACCATGCAGACGAAGATGTTCCGCGATGCCTTTGCGGAGTCAAAGTTCGGCACCGATCATTTCCACGGGGTGGAGATTCGAAACATGGACACCGCCGAGGCGGTCGACGCCATAAAAAAGACTGTGGGCCCGAAGGCTCCCTAGCGCCCACCGCGCCGGGGGCTCCAATGTGCGGCGGCGCCTACGCGGGGCCGCCCGCACGTCCCTCCAAGAAGGGTACCGAAGATGAAGATAGCGATAACTGCGAAGGGCGCGGGTCTCGGGGCCTGGCTCGACCCGGTGTTCGAAGAGAGCCGGCAGCTCGTTCTCGTTGACGAGCAGGGGCGATTCGGCTCGTGGGCCGCGGACGAAGCTGCCAGTGGTGACCCGCACGGCGTCGCCCGAGTCGGCTGGCTCATTGCTATGGGAGCCGGGGCGCTCGTTACCGGAAGGCTCACCGAGGAGACTCGCGACCGACTCGCCGCGGCGGGGATCATGGTCCTCTCCGCGGAGGGTGGGTCGGTTTTGGATCTGGTTGAAGCGGCGCAGCACAATCTCTTGAAGCGCCTTGCGTAAGGGGCGTCGAGGGACGAGCCGCGGCGAGCAGCGAGCCATCACCGACGAACAAGAAATCCTGGAAATGGAGGCAGCATGTGATCACCGACACGAAAATGAGCGAACGACTCGATGAGGTACATGATCTCGTAGGGAAATTGAGCAAGGAGTTCCCGAGCGAGACAGGGGCCTTCCTCAACTTCCTGCAAAAGGCAACCGATGGCGAAGGGCTCGATGTCAAGACGAAGGAGCTGATCAACGTGGGGCTTTCGGTTGCGGCGCAGTGCGAATGGTGCATAGCCTTCCACGTGAAGAACGCGGTGGAGGCGGGAGCCACGAGGGAACAGATCGTCTCCGCAGGGTTCATGGCGGTCGTGATGCACGGGGGCCCGGCCCTTATGTACCTGACGCCGCTTCTGCGGGCGGCCGACGACTTCAATGCGGCATGAGACGACGGCGCGCGCCGCGGAAAGCCGCAGCGCGCGCATTCTTCGGTAGATAGGGAAGGATTCCTATGCAGAAG
>DAHVAK010000055.1 GCA_027314665.1 Spirochaetales bacterium | reverse complement strand
ATCTCTACCTCACCGCCACCCAGAACGCAATCAAGGCCTACACCGACCGCTACGGCGAGCCGGAGCAGGTCATCGACGGGATTCGCGAGTTCAAGAATCCCGCCCAGGGCTATTCCGGCTATCCGGTCCTCAAGGCCTCATGGAAGACCAAGGAACAGACCTTTCGCATCGATTTCACCCTCCTCGGAAGCGCCGGGGAGCAGTACCAGTTTCTTTTCACCGTCGAGGCGAGCAGGTAGCGCCCCATCGGGCTGCGGCAGCCTGCTAGACGGGCAGCGCAATCGCCTCCGCCATATTCGGAAGCACCTTTCGCGTCCCTGACAGCATCTTCTTTCCCGCGATGATCGCGGAGGCCGCCCCCTCGTAGTGAGACAGGAGCCGAGCCGACGCCCGTGCGATGTCGGCGGGCCCCGCCGAGAGCATCACGTCGCGGTTGGCCTGGCGCATCTCATCCGTGATGCCGTAGAGCCTTCTTCGCAGCGCGACGAGGCTCTTTTCGCCGGGAGACATCGGACGCAGCTCCCTGCCGACCGAGCCGATGATCGCCTTGGTGAGGGTGGCCGAGTCGACCGGCTTCGCCGCAAACTCGGCGAGACTCTCCCGGAAGACCGAGAGGGAGGTGGCGATCTTCGGATCGCGGTAGGAGGAGAAGGAGAAGAGCCCTTCGGTCCCATTTGCCCCGGCAAAGGTGCCGTAGGCTCCTCCGCGCATGCGAATCTTCTCCCAGAGGTAGTCGGTCCGAAGGAGATGCGCGAGGAGCACCTCGTGGCCGTGCTCTCGCTCGGACAGGAGCGACCCCGGCAGGGCCGTTGCCGCGTACCCCACGTCGGAGGGGACGGCAAAGGCCTCGATCTGGAACCCGCCGGGAACCGCCCCCAAATGGCCCGCAGGCTCGGAGAAAGGCGCCGCCGACGGGGCGCCGGAGGGGAGCTCACCGATGAGTTGACGGGCCTGCTCCACCGCGCGCTCGATTGCCGCGCCCTCGCCGGTCACGTTTACGGCAAGCCGGCGGCGAACGAGGAGGAGCTCGCGCAGGGTCTGGAATGCCCGGGAGAGCTCCTGCTCCGAGCTCGGACTGCGCGCGAGGGCGTCGAGGAAGAGCAGCTGCGCGGTGCCCGACCACTCCTCCTCGCGCGCGAGGATTCGCGACAAACGGCTTCCCGCCCGGAGAGCCGCGTACGAATTGCCCCGCGGGAGGATGGAGGACTTGAAATCGTTTCTCATCTCCTGCAGGAGATCCCGAATCCGCGCCGTGTCGTTGAAGTCCGCGGTGCGAATCATCGCAAGAAGCATTGCCACTCCCTGGGCGAGATCCTCCTCCAGGACCTTGAGTCGGAAATAGATGTAGCTTTGGGAGCGATCGCGATCGAGGGGCGCCCCGCTCGCCTCGAGGAAGGAGAAGATACCGCCGGTGCGAAGGGCGAGGCGTCGGGCGACCTCGTCATAGGGAACCCCGGGGAATCCAAGCCCGCAGATTGCGCGGCTGAAAAGAGGAAGATGGCGAAGCAGCTCCGCCGGGACCGGGCTCAGATCGAACGCAAGATCGAGGTAAACAATTCCGTTCGTAAAAAGGTCGTGCCGGTAGAGGGGAATCCCCTCGAGCTCGCCCTCCTGGGTCTCGACCCGGTCCACCTCGCGGGGAATATCGCGCAGGGAAATGGAAGGGATGCGCGCGAGATCGTCCGGATTATCCGGCAGATCCTGAAAACGGCGGAGCGATTCGTTTTCGGCGCGAAGCCGCTCGCGATCCTCCGGGCCAAGGGCGGAGAGCTCGCTCTCGAGCCGCTTCGCGAGCGTCTCTTGCCGGCGCGGGGCAAGCTCCGGGTCCGGGCGCACGATTACCGTCGTGCGATGGGGGTTCGAGAGGAGCTCCGTTTGGATCAACCGCTCGAAATACCGTCCCTCCTTGGTCTCGCGCTTGACCTCCTCCATCCAGCGCGCGAACTCGAGGGTCGTCTCCGGGGCGCTCCCATGGAGCCATCCCCGCAGGGTCTTGCCCATCAGCCGAAGCCCGAAGGGAACTCCGCCTGGAATTTCACGGTTGCGGAACTCCACGCGCTTCAGGGCGCCCTGAACGACATCCTCGGGAATCCCTTCGCGCACCAACCGCTCGAGCTCGCCGAAGACCAGCCGTTCAAAGTCCTCTTGTTTGTCCGCGTCGCTCCCTCGAACTCCAACCGTGAAGACCATCTCCCTGACGTCGGTGTCGAGACCGCTCTGCGGCGAGAGGTCTTCCCCCAGATGCGACTCGACGATCGCCTTGTGGAGAGGAGCCCCGGCGTTCCCGAGGAGAAGCTCCGAGAGGACCTCCATCGCGAGCACCGCCTTGGGATCGAGCACCTCTCCGGCGAGCCAGTTGAGGGTGATGGAGGTGGAGCCGGAGAGATCGTCCCCCGCGTCGACCGGGCTACCGACCGAGGTCGCCCGCGGCTTGCTCCACCGGGGCTGCGGCTCTATCGAGGATGAGACCTCCTTCACGTCGAAGCTCCCGAGGAAGTGCTCATCGATGAAGGCGAGTTGACGCTCGGTCGGAATGTTGCCATACAGGAATATCAGACAATTCGCGGGATGATAGTAGGTCTCATGAAATTGCCTGAACTCCTCGTAGGTGAGGTCGGGAATCGCCTCGGGCTCTCCACCGGAATCGAAGCGATAGGGGGAGTCCGGAAAGAGCGCGCGGTAGGACCACTCGCCGACGATCGAGTCCTGCTCGCTGTAGTTGCCGAGCATTTCGTTGTAGACGACCCCGACGAGCTGGAGCTTTCCGTCCGGGGTGAGCTCAAAGCGCCTTCCCTCCTGATGGAAGACCTCCTTGCGCAGAAGCGGGAAAAAGACGGCGTCCCCATAGACCCGCATGAGGTTGAAGTAGTCCTGCTCCACGGTGCTGCTTGCCGGATAGACGGTCTTGTCCGGATAGGTCATCGCGTTGAGGAAGGTATTGACGCTCCCTTTCATGAGCTCCAGAAAGGGATCCTTGACCCGGAAGCTTCGCGAGCCGGCGAGCACCGAATGCTCAATTATGTGGGCCGCACCGCGGCTGTTCGCCGGGGGGGTTCGGAAGGCAAAGGCGAAGAGGTTCTCGCTGTCCTCGGTCAGCAGGTGATAGGCCAGGCAGCCGGTTCGATGACGAAGGAAGATGCCGGTCGCCTTGTACTCCGGGATGGCCTTACTGGATAAAATGGTAAAATTGGACATCGACTGCCCCTCTCTGAGATCGTTCATGGCAACTCCTCGTGTCGGTCTCTTGGAGGGCGCACCCTCGACCTGAAAGATGATATCGGCCCCGGGGGAAGTCAAGGGCGGAAGGGCTCCGAGCCTGACGCGGGAGCTCCCCCTTTCCGCGCCCCGCCGTCGGCGGGTGCCGGCGAGCTCCCTTCTTTACCCATTGTTCAAAGTAGGCGTATCGTTGCCCCATCGTTCAAGATGTGCAGCCAAAGGAGACTACGATGACAAGGAGAAGTCTCTCTCTCGAGCTCTTGTATACGTTTGCTTTCGTTCTCTTCGCGGCGGCAACCTCCGCGACCTCAGCGCTCCTCCTCCATGCCCTAGGCGCTTCCCTCCGGCACGAGGCGCTCCTGCTGAATCTCGCCCTCATTGCGGCCGCCTGGGCAGCCTTCGTAGTCGTGCTCTATCCGACCGTCAAGCTCCTTCGAAAGGAGCTCGGTGCGGAATCCCCCGAGCCCAACGGAGCCGCCGCGCAGGCGCGAGAGGTGCGCACCAACATCGAGACGGTTCTCGCCATTGGCGGGATGCCGCTCAAGAGTTTCATCCTCTTTGTCGTCCTCTCGACGGCGGCGGTGGCCCTCTCCGCGCTGGGCTTCTCGGTCTTGTTTCACGCCGAGACCTTTCAGGCCTTGATTCTCTTCCTTTTTGCGATCTCCATCCTGTTGATCGTGTCGGGATTCCTCTATGTGTTGTCCGACCGATTGGTGCTGCGCTTCCTCTTGTCATGTCGGATCACGGTCTTCCCGATCTCCGTTCGGGTCGACCAACAGCGTCGCAAGGGAATCATTATTCCCGTGTTCATGTCCGCACTGGCGGTTCTCTTCACCTTCTCGACGGCGATCCTCCTGATGATCGAGCTTCCCGATCGAGGAACCGCCGCCCCCCTCGCTATCCTCGGCTCAGTGGCCGCCCATTTCCTTCCGCTCATGGTCGTCTTTCTCGTCCTCAACATCATCATCGTGCTCATCTGGGCTTCGAATACCTCGCTGCTCTACCGGCATGTCCTCACCCGTCTCGACCAGATCGTGTCGGCCGAGAAGGATCTCACCGGACGCATCCCGATCGCCTCGGTCGACGAGATCGCCGCGATCCAGGGACGCATCAACCTCTTCTCGGTCCAACTCCAGGCCAGCCTCACGGAGGTGCGGACGGTCATCAACGAGCTGCACCGGATTCAGACCGAGCTCTTCTCCAGCATCACCGCTTCGTCCACCTCGACTCATGAGATCGCCGCCGGCATCGTGGGCATGATCGAGCTCGTTCGAGCGGAGGCGCAGACCGTCGACCAGGCGACGCGGACCGGGCGTCTCCTCGTCGACGATGTCGCCGGCATCGTCGCGACGATCCGACGTCAAAACGAGAGCGTCGAGGGCTCGATCACCGCGATCGAGAAGGTCATCGCTTCCGTCGAAGAGGTGGCCGGCGGGGCGGAGGGGCTGCGCCGGAGAACCGAAGAGCTCATCGGCGAGTTCAAGAAGGGCGACTCCAACGTCCGGCAGACCCTGAGCTCGGTAGATCAGGTCGTCACCCTCTCCCAGAAGCTGGGCGAGATCAACGCGATGATTGCGAAGATTGCGGCCCAGACCAACCTCCTGGCGATGAACGCGGCCATTGAGGCGGCCCACGCGGGCGACGCCGGGAGGGGCTTCAGCGTCGTCGCCGACGAGATCCGAAACCTCGCCGAAACCACCGCCCGCTACACGGCGGAGAGCAAGCAGAGCCTCTCCGCCGTCATGGACGAAGTCAAGCGCGCGACCGGCGTCTCGAAGGCCACCGGGGAGTCCTTCGCAAGGATGCGCGAGATCCTGACGGGGATGGACGAGGCAACACAGTTCATCGCCGCGAGCATGGCGAACCAGAGTCGGGAGGATTCGGTAATCAAGGACGCCCTGCAGATGACGATCGACCTCACGGCCGAGAGCGGCGCGGTGGTGGAGCGACTCGATGACGCCGCTCGAGCCCTGGTCAGGGCACTCTCCGACCTTGCGGAGACTTCGACCGCAACGGTCCGCAACGCCGAGGGCCTTCGCGATCGCAACGAGACGGTCGGGCACTCCCTCGGCGAGGTCGACAAGAGGACCACCGAGGCGCGGACGCTGAACGAGAAGGCCGCCGCCCTCATCGGGGCCTTCAAGATCATCTAGCAGGGCGCGGACAAGGTGATTGACCCCCTGCCAGGGCGGCCTTTCCCATGGTTTCCTGCCCAAGACGGGTTCGTGAAAACGCCGTCTCGGCAGCTACCTTGCGTTTGCCGGCAACCTGCCATCCTCTTCGCGCGTATTGACCTCGGAGGGGGCTGTAGGCAAGATGAGCGGGAAGCCGCGTGCGCGGCTGCGAGGGAGCTCGTGACATCCATGGCATGCTGTAACCAAACTCCTCTGCGTGATCCGCGAGGTCCCACCCTTGCGGCAGGCTCTCCCTTCCCCTTCGCCGACCCCTTCCAGTGCGGACTCGTTTCATGAGCCCCACCCTCAGGACCTATCTCGGTCTCTCGCGCACTCCCCACGGGCTGCTCGATATGTGCACCCCCCTCCTCGCGGCCTTCGTCTGGCTGGGAGGACTTCCCCCGAGCTGGATGATCCCGATCGGGCTTGTGACCACCTTCGCCGCCTACACGGTCGGCTATGCCGTGAACGACCTTGTCGATCGCTTGGTCGACGAACGGAGGTTCCGGCGGGGCTGGCGGGAGGCCAACGGCTACATCGATGCGGTGATGCCGCGCCATCCGCTCGCCTCCGGGCGTCTGAGCCGAAACCAGGCCATCCTCTGGACCGCGGTGTGGGGCCTCGTCGCCGGGGCAGGCTGCTACCTGCTTGGACGCCCCGTCTTTGCCCTCTTCATCGTCGCGATCCTGCTCGAGGTGGCCTACTGCCTCATGTGGCGGCTCACGCCGCTGCGCATCATCGTGAGCGGCATCGTGAAAACCGTCGGCCCCGTTGCGGCAGTGGTGGCGGTCGACCCCCGCCCGAGCCTTCCCCTGCTCTCCCTCCTTTTTGCCTGGCTCTTCTTCTGGGAGATCGGGGGACAGAACATCCCTTCCGACTGGACCGACATCGAAGAGGACAGGGATCTCGGCGCGCAGACCATCCCCGTGCTCGTAGGAACGGTCTGGTCCGCCCGTATGGCCCTTGCCTCGCTCGCGCTCGCCGTGCTCCTGAACCTTACCTTTCTCGCGTCGATCGGGGGCAGAGGCGCCGTTTTTCTCGCAGGGCTCTCCCTGCCGATCGGCGCATTCCTGCTGATCGAGCCCGGGATCGGGCTCGTCACCAAGAGGAGCCGCGAGGCGGTCTTTCGACTCTTCAACCGTGCCTCCTACTATCCGGCTGCCCTGCTGGTCGCAGCCATTCTCGTGAAGGTTCTCTCAGATCTCTAGCATTGGAGTTGACAACAGGTGGAACAGAAAAGCAGTCTGCGCGAAGCATCTACACCGGAATCGTCCGAGGCCGCGTCCGCGGGGTCGCGGACCGTGCGGCTCGGCTATGCGACAAATGTCTTTCGCGGGGATTCCCTCCGCGAGGTGATCGGGGCAATCGAGGGTCCGCTATCGCGCCTGCGTGCGGCCTTCCCCCCAAGCGAGCTCTCGGGCATCGAGCTTCGCCTCGGCGGGCCGTCAGTCGAAGAGATCGCTTCGCGGCCACAGGCGAAGGAGCAGCTGCGCGAGTCGCTCAGGCGCGCCGGGCTCACGGTTCTGACGATGAACGGCTTTTCTCCCCGTGGCTTCCACGGGCGTGAGGTGAAGGAGAACGCCTATCACCCGACCTGGCTCGAGCCGGAGCGCCTGACCTACACCCGCGAGCTTGCCTCGATTCTCTCCGACCTCCTCCCCCCGGGCGCTGCCGGTGCGATCAGCACCTCCCCGGGATCGTTCAAGAGCTTCGGCCACAGCGACTCCGTGCTCGTCTCAGTTGCGGAGGGCTTTGCCGAGGCAGCCTTTCTCCTTGCGGAGATCGAGTCCCGCAGCGGAAAACGCATCGTGCTCAGCATCGAGCCCGAGCCCGGCTGCACCATCGAGAATACCGCGGAGTTTGTCGCCTTTTTCGAAGACCACCTGCTGCGCGCGGGAGTCCCCTTTCTCTCGACGCGACACGGGCTGTCTGCCCAGATCGCCGAGGTCCTGCTCCGCAGACACCTCGCCGCAACCTTCGACACCTGCCACCTTTCGGTTCAGTTCGAGGATCTCGTCGATTCCGCCGAGCGCCTCACCCGCGCAGGCATCCGGATTGCGAAGGTGCACGCCACGAGCGGGCTGCGCGTCAAGCGACCGCGGGAGCAACCCGATCTCCCCGCCCGCCTGGCCTCCTACGCTCGCTCCCCCTACCTCCATCAGGTTGCCGGGGTCGACGCAACGGGGGCAATCTGCCTGCGGGCCTCCGACCTCGAGCGCGCCCTCGTCGAGCCGGCCCCGCTCCTCGCCTGCGAGGAGGTGCGGATTCACTTCCATCTTCCTCTCTTCGTCGAGAAAATCGGACCCTTTGCCACGACCTCCGACGAGACCGTCGCGGCTGTGCGGCACATCCTCGGGCGCGGGCTGTGCGACATCGTCGTTCTCGAGACCTACACCTGGGACGCCCTGCGCGAGGTCCCGGGCTTCGAAGGGCTCGATGTCGAGAAAGGGATAGCACAGGAGATTCGTTGGGCGCGCGAGAGGCTGCTGTAGTCGATACCGAGCGCGGACTGCCCCCGCTGGATGGGCGGCGGCGATGCCGGTTGGGCGGCTCGCAGGCTCAGGGCTTCGAGGCGCGAAAGAGATAGGCGATTCCGCCGGTCAGCCGCTCAGTCTCCACCTTGCGGAGTCCCGCATCGGCCATGAGCACGGGCACCTCGCTTGCGACGGGGAATGCCGCAATCGAGGTGTCGAGGTAGCTGTAGGAAACGCGGTAGCCTGAAAGCAGATCGCCCATGAAGGGCATGAGCCGGTGCAGATAGAAGCGGTACAGCAGCCCGAAGGGGGTCGCCGGCGGTGGGGCAAACTCCATGATGAGCAGTCGCCCGCCGCGCTTGGCCACCCGCGCAAGCTCACTCACCGCCCTCCGCCTGTCCGACAGGGTGCGAAGCCCAAACGAGATCGAGACGACGTCGAAGCTCTCATCCTGAAAGGGGAGACTGAGAGCATCGCCTTTGATCAGGGTGATCCGCTCGGAGAGCTTCCCGGCCTCGATCTTCGCGCGAGCGTTGGCAAGCATGTTTTCCGAAAAGTCGAGGGCGGTGATCCGCGCCGCGGGGTTCGATCGCGCAAAGGCGATGGCGACATCCCCGGTCCCGGTGCAGACGTCGAGCACCGATCCACCCTCCGCGGCGGTCTCGGAGGCGGCGACCAGCCGACGCCGCCATCGGGTGTCCGCGTTGAAGCTGAAAAGATGATTGAGTCGGTCGTAGGTGCGCGCCACCCGCTCGAAGACCTCTTTGGTCTCGACCGGGCTCTTCTCGCCGTGCTCCGTCGCTTGGCTCATGGTGGGGCCAGGATAGGATGGCCGCCTCGCAGTGTCAACGGTAGCCATCACCCGCCCCGATCCGGCGAAATTGCGGAATTGCCCCCCGCGCGCTACTCTGCTCCTAGCAGGGTGCTGACAAACGCAAAGGTACCTGCCAAACAAGGAGGGAGCATGCGCAGGGCGGTAGTGGGGGTGATGGGACCGGGAGAGGGGGCGAGCCGGGAGTCGGTCGAGCTCGCGCAACGGCTGGGGCGGCTGATCGCCCAAGAGGGATGGGTAACCTTGAGCGGCGGCAGAAACGTCGGCGTCATGCGGGCGGTCAATGCGGGAGCGAAGGAGATCGCCGGAAGCCTCACCGTCGGGATCCTGCCGAGCGCCTCGAGCGACGTGTGCCCCGACGTCGACGTGATGATCGTCACCGAGATGCACAACGCACGGAACAACATCAACGTCCTTTCGAGCGACGTCGTCGTTGCCTGCGGGAACGCAGGGATGGGGACGGTCTCCGAGATCGCCCTCGCCCTCAAAGGGGGGAAGACCGTCTTCCTCCTCGGGGCCGATCAGGAGACGCGGGCCCTCTTCCGCAAGCTCGGCCACGAGCGGGTCGTCGAGGTCGCCACCCCGGAGGAGACGATCGAGATCATCAAGCGGCTCGCCCTGTGCCGATAGTCGCGCCCGCGGTGAGCGCGCCGCTATTCGATGTAGTGGCACCCCCGCGAGGCCGGATTGGCGAGAGCGGCATCCACGATGATGCTCGCCGTGAGGACGCCGTCTCGCAGCTCGACGATCCTTCGCGTGAGGCGCGCACCCTTGTAGAACTGCTCAATGCGATGGCTCAGATAGTTCAGGTCGGCCTGAGCGCGCAGAAGCCGGCTTCGCGAGCGGATGATGCCCGCGTAGTTCCACATGGTCGACTGGATCGTGCGGAAGTCCTGGTTGACGAGAACTGGATCGAACTCCTCGACCGCAGTCGGCTCGATCCAATCGGGGATGCTGTCGAGGAGGCTGCGGGGGAGCTTCTGGGCCCGGCGGGCCGCGTCGCCTCCGGCGCGCACACCCCAGTAGAGCCCCTCGAGCAGGGAGATCGAGGCGAGGCGGTTTGCCCCGTGCACCCCGGTGCAGGCTGCCTCGCCGACGGCGTAGAGCCCCGGCAGCGAGCTCATCCCGTTGAGATCGACCTTTATTCCGCCGCAGAAGAAGTGGGCCGCCGGAATCACGGGGATCGGCTCGCTTCGGATGTCGATGCCCGCGGCCTTGCACTGCTCGAAGATTCCCGGGAAGCGCTCGTCGAGCGCAAGGTTCTTGATGCCGCGCGCGTCGAGATAGACGAAATCGGAGTCCTCCTCCTCCATCTCCCGATATACGGCGCGGGAGACCTCGTCGCGCGGCGCAAGATCGAGCTCCTTCGGATTGTACTTCTTCATGAAGTACTCCCCCCGCCGGTTCATGAGGCGCGCTCCCTCGCCGCGAAGCGACTCGGTGATGAGAAACCGCTTCACATCGCGATGGTAGAAGACCGTGGGGTGGAACTGGACATACTCGGCGTTGATGACCTCGGCACCGGCGCGGCGCGCCATGGCGATTCCATCGCCCGTTGCCCCGGCGGGGTTCGAGGTGTGGAGAAAGAGGTTGCCGACCCCGCCGGTGGAGAGAATGACGGCGGGCGCGAGGAAGGCCGAGACTGCTGCACGCCTTCCGTCGAGGATGTAGGCCCCGAGAACCCGGGTCGGGCGATAGAGCTCCTGCGAGTCGCGGGAGTGATGGGCGTTGGTGATGAGATCGACGGCCGTGTGATCCTCGAAGACCCTGATGCTCTTCACCCCCTTCAGGTAATCGACGAGGGCGGTCTGGATCGCCTGGCCGGTGCGGTCGGTGACGTGATAGATGCGCCGCACCGAGTGAGCCGCTTCGCGAGTCAAGTCGATCTCGCCGGTGCCGGTTCGGCTGAAGGGCACGCCGATCTTCTCGGCGAGGAAGGCGCTCACGAGGGGCGGACCCTCCTGCACGAGCAGGCGCACCGCCTCGCGGTTGTTGATCTCGGCGCCGGCGTGGTAGATATCGGCCTCGAGGAGCTCGGGGCTGTCGTCATCGCTTTCGCCGACGATTCCGCCCTGGGCGTACCAGGTATTCGCCTCGAAGACCGAAGCCTCCTTGGAGATGATGGCCACCGAAAGCCCGGCCTCGGCCGCGGAGATCGCGGCGCTGATGCCGGCAATCCCGCTCCCAATCACAATGAGGTCGAACTCCCACCGCGGGGAGCCGCTTGATGCTGCTGCCATGGAATTGTTCCACGCTTGTTATGGATTGAGCGGGCGCATGTCGCCCCGCCTGAGTCGAGCGCCCCTCCGAGGGCCCTAACTCACATCGTTTCGACTTTCAGCGAAAAGTCGAAAGAGCGAACCGAATGGGTAAGGCTACCCAGCGAGATGTAGTCGACGCCCGGACCGGCCAGTCGTTTCACGGAGGCGAGATCCATGTTGCCCGAGAGCTCGACCTTCGCCCTCCCCCCGATCAGCTTGATAGCCCGCCTTGTCTCCCGCGGCTGCATGTTGTCGAGCATGATCATGTCAACCTTCGCCTCGAGAGCCTCGGCTACTTCGCGAAGGCTTCGACATTCCACCTCGATCTTGAATCGATCGTCCCACTTGATGCGCGTGCGGCGCACCGCCGTGGTGATCGAGCCGGCAAGATCGATGTGGTTGTCCTTGATGAGGACCATGTCGTAGAGCCCCATGCGGTGATTCTCGGCGCCGCCGACCCTGACCGCGTACTTCGCGAGCTCGCGGTAGCCGGGCAGGGTCTTGCGGGTGTCGAGGATCTTGGTGCCTGCCCGCGCGGCCGCAACCGACACCTCCCGGGCGGCGGTCGCGATCCCCGAGAGATAGGAGACGAAGTTGAGCGCCACCCGCTCGGAGGAGAGAAGCGAGGCCGCCTTGCCGTGAACCACCGCGACCACGTCCCCCGGCTCGACCGACTCCCCGTCGGTCAGCTTGAAGTCGACCGTAGTGGCGGAGTCGACCTCCTTGAAGACCGCCGCAAAGACCTCGAGTCCGGCGACTACTCCCGAGCCCTTGCTGGTGAGGCGGGCGCTTCCCTGCTCGTCGGCGAAGATTGCGGCCGTGGTCACGTCGCCCTCGCTTCCGAGATCCTCGGCGAGAGCGCGCTTCACCAGGTCGCGGTAGACCTTCGGGTTGATTGCAGGCGCCGACGCTCGTGTGCTCATTGGCCCTCATGATAGAGGAGCGCACGAGATGTTGCAAGGAGCCTGTCCGCCGCACTCTCCCGCCCACGAGCCGCCGGCAAGGGCCGTCCCGGGCTCGGCGGCGCCCTTCAGAGGACTTGGATACCGCCTCCTTGACCTTGCCCGGTCCCGGAAGTACCTTTGCGCGAGGTATCAAGATGCAGTCGGTCACTGAGCAGGAGCTCTACGAACAGATGCGGGTCAAGCTCGAGCGGGTCGTACCCGAGTTCGAGCTTCGGTACAAGGCGGAGCTTGCCTTCAAGATCAACAAGCTCAAAGGCGATCGCAACGCCATCATCCTCGGACACAACTACATGGAGCCCGCGCTCTACAACTCCATCCCCGACTACACCGGCGATTCCCTTGAGCTGTGCCGCAAGGCAGCGCAGACCGACGCCGATATCATCGTCTTCTGCGGGGTGCGCTTCATGGCCGAAACCGCGAAGATCCTCAACCCCGACAAGACCGTGCTCATCCCCTCGCCGAGGGCGGGCTGCTCCCTCGCCGAGAGCATCACCGCGGCCGACGTGCGGGCCCTGAAGGAGCGCTTTCCCGGAGTTCCGGTCGTCTCCTACGTGAACACCTACGCCGACGTGAAAGCGGAAAGCGACTACTGCTGCACTTCCGGCAACGCCGCCAAGGTCGTCGAGGCGATCGGAGGTGATCGGGTGATCTTCCTGCCCGACGAATACCTCGCATCGAACGTAGCCAAGGAGACCGGCAAGCGGATCATCTTCCCGTCGAAGACTCCGCGCTCCGCGGCGAAGGCCGAGGAATCGGAGCTCGACTATCAAATCATCGGTTGGAAGGGCCGCTGCGAGGTGCACGAGAAATTCACGGTGGAGGACATCGCAAACATCCGCCGCCAATTCCCCGACACGGTCGTTCTCGCCCATCCGGAGTGCAGCCCCGAGGTGGTTGCCGCATCGGACTTCTCGGGAAGCACCGCAGCGATGATCCGCTACGTCCGCGAGGTGAAGGCCGGACGCTACCTCCTGCTCACCGAGTGCAGCATGGGCGACAACATCGCCGCCGCCAATCCGGACCGGGAGATGCTGCGCCTGTGTACGGTTCGCTGCCCGCACATGAACGAGATCACCCTCGAGGACACCCTTTCCGCCCTTGAGGAGACCCGCTACGTCGTAACGGTTCCAGAGGAGACGCGCGTTCGCGCCCTGCGCGCGGTGGAACGCATGCTCGCCATAGGATAGGCGCCTCCGGGCGCTGGCGCCGCGCGCGCATCAGGCGGCTGTCCGAAGGAAGCGCGCGCGCCGGCATCGGCGTGGGAGCAAAGCGGGCGAACGAAGCGCGGGCGCAAGCCTTCCTCGCCGGGCCGCTGCCGAGCGCACCGACGCGAAGGGGGTTGCGAATGCTTGACGCCAAGGTTCTGCTCAATTCCTTTCTCGCCCTCTTTTCGATCCTCAACCCGATCACCGTGGTGCCTCTCTACGCGGAGCTCACGAAGGATCTTGACCGCCCGACGCGAAACCGCCTCTTCAACACGGCGACCTTCACCGGCTTCGTGACCCTCACCGTGCTCACCTTTACCGGCACCTGGGTCATGCAGTATGTCTTCCAGATTCACGTGGCGGAGCTGCGTATCGCGGGAGGCATCATCCTCATCGCCATCTCGGTCTACGAGATCGGCTTCGCAGACCCCGGCGCGTACCGCGTGAGCCCCGAGAAGGTCATGCAGATGGGGGTGGTTCCGATGGCGATCCCCCTGCTCGTCGGCCCCGGATCGATCGTGACGGGGATCCTCATCTTGAGCAGAGACGGTTGGCTTGTCGCGCTGATCGCCCTCGTCGCGAACTTCGTCGTTGCCTTCTTCATCATTCGCTCGAGCGTCACCCTCGCGCGGCTGGTCGGTCCCCTCGGCACCCTCGTCATCGCGCGGGTCTTGTGGATCTTCATCGCGGCCATCGCGGTGCACTTTGTCCTGTCGGGGATCTCCGAGGTTTTCGGCATCAAGCTCCTGTTCGTCGGGCGGTAGGCTACCCCTTTTCCAGCCAGTCCCACCCAGTCCCGCCCGGCTTCGATCCGCGTCCGAGGCGCGCGTCGGGTCCGGGCGGGCCGAGAGTGTCGGTTCCACGTGATTCCACCGCGGATCATTCGTACCCGACGGAGCTCCCCCGCACAGCGGGACTCCCGCGCAACTCCTCGCGCTCGTCGCCCCGCTTGACGCCCCACGGCCTCGCCACTACGCTTCGCCCGGGACGCCCGCGAGGGGCGCCGGAAGGAGAGGTTTTCTATGACCGATCGAAGGTTCGTTGTCGCCCGAAGGCGCGCCGAGCTTCTCGGCGCCATCCGCGCCTTCTTCGGAGAGGCGGGCTACCTCGAGGTCGAAACCCCGGTCCTCGCCTCGGCGATCATCCCCGAGTCGAACATCGCGAGCTTCCGCACGCGCTTCGAAAGCCCCTTCCACCCGCCGCGCGAGCTCTATCTCCTTCCCTCCCCCGAGCTCTGGATGAAGCGCCTCATCGCCGAGGGGAGCGGAAGCATCTTCCAGCTCTCCCGCTGCTTTCGCAACGCCGAGCAAATCGGTCGGATCCACAACCCCGAGTTCACCATGCTCGAGTGGTATGCCGTCGGCGGCGACTACCAGAGCGAGATCGCGACGACCGAACGTCTCTTCGATCGCCTCCTGCCGCCGAGCGGCAGCCAGCCGCACGTCGGGCGCGGTGCCGCAGGCGACCGCGAGCCGGCGCCTGGGGATCCCTTCGCCGACCTCCGCCCCCCCTTTCTCCGCCTCTCGATGGAGGAGGCCTTCAGGCGCTGCGCGGGGGTCGAGCTTGCCGCCTGCGACAGCATCGAGGCGATCGCGGAGGCCGCGCGCGAAGTCGGAGTTCTTCCGGGGGATTGGAGGCCGGGCGCCCCGTCTGCGGAGGAGGGCGCGCCGGCTCCGGGTGAGCCCGAGACCTGGGAGTCCCTCTTCAACCGCATCTTTCTCAACCGGGTGGAGCCGTCCCTGCCCCAGGAGCGTCCGCTCGTCCTCTACGACTACCCGGCCAACCTCCCCTCCCTCGCGCGGCGGATTCCGGGCACCCCCTGGAGCGAGCGCTGGGAGCTCTATGCACGCGGATGCGAGCTCGCCAACTGCTATTCCGAGGAGCGAGCTCCCGAACGCATCGCCGCCTTCTTCGCTCAGGAGGAGCGCCTCCTGGCGGCCGGCGGCGCGCCGGTCCGGCCCGCCGCCGACTTCCCTGCGCTCTTCGGTCCCACCTATCCGGGATGCTCGGGGGTGGCGCTCGGAGTCGACCGCCTCATCATGCTCCTCGCGGGCGAGCAGGAGCTCGGGGGGGTGATCTTGTTTCCTTTCTCTGCTATACTCGCCGCACCCTAAACACATGCGCTAAAATGACAAAGGATTTGGAATGATCAAAGCAGGAAGCATAGATAAAGGAATGTTTCTCCTGTTCAAGGGCGATCCCTACGCGGTCGCCGAGCGGGAGTTCGTGAATCCGGGAAAGGGATCGGCCTTCGTCCGCCTGAAGCTGAAGAATCTGAAGACGGGCCAGGTCCTCCGCGAGACGATGAAGACCCAGGACAACGCCGAGGAGATCGCGGTCGAGGAGAAGGAGGTGCAGTACCTCTTTACCGACGCCGAGAGCTATCACTTCATGTACGTCGACACCTACGAGCAGTTCGAGATCCCGCTCACGGGATTCGAGGACAAGCAATACTTCATGCGCGAGGGCGAAAGCTTCAAGGTCGTCATGTGGGACACCATGCCTCTCGACATCAAGATTCCCTTCAAGATGGTCTTCACCGTGACGCAGGCCGAGGATGCGATAAGAGGCGACACCGTGACCGGGGCCACCAAGACCGTCACCCTCGAGACAGGCCTGAACGTGCGGGTTCCGATCTTCATCAAGCAGGGCGAGAGGATCATGATCAACACCGAGACCAAGGAGTACGTGGAGCGGGTCAACGCCTGAGCCGCGCCGTCCGGCGCGCGCTCGCCGCAGAGTGCCCGCGCGGAGCGGCTGGGCTCCGCAGCGGGGCTTCGGAATAGAGCGATTTTCACTTGTCAATTCCGGAATAGTGTACTAACATACATATATACAGCCAACGTACGATAGGTTCCACTCGCGCGGACTGTCATCTCCACACGTGCATAAAGAAAAAGTCGGCAGCGACACATGTCACTTTCAGAATGTTGACCAAATAGCTATACTAACCATACGGTGCGGAGGTGGGCCGCGCCGACAGAGGTGAATCATGAGAGTCACGACAAAGGGGCGGTATGCGGTGCGTGCAGTGCTCAAGCTGACGACCTCAGATCAGGCCAAGCCGGTGTCGATACGTCAGCTTGCGGACGCCGAGGAGATCTCGCCTGAGTTTCTCGAGCAGATCTTTTTCCGACTTCGCAAAGCCAATATCATCAAGTCCACGAGGGGCCCGGGAGGGGGATTCATGCTGAATCGCGACCCGGCCGACATCTCCGTGAAGGACATCTTCGATGCGGTGGGAGAGGAGATCAGCCTCTCACCCTGCACCACCGATGAGGAGCCCGACTTCGTCTGTTCGCGCGAGTCGCGCTGCCTCGCCCATTCGATGTGGGGCAATGCAGCGGACTTCATCAAGAGCTACTTCGCCCAGATATCGATCCAGAAGATACTCGAAGACATGAAGAAGGGCGCTCCGCTTCCCGTCTGAGCGCAACGCCTGCACCTCGGCGGCAAGCACGAGCGCGCCCGGCGCCGAGCGCCTTCCGGCTGGTTGCTATCTCGGGGTTCGTCTCACGAACTCCTCAAGCTTCCTCTCCCTCGCGGTGTCGATGAGCCCGAGTTCGCGGCAGCGCGCGAAAAGCTCCTCGATCCGCGCGTAGGCGTGGAGGGTTATCCCGGCCGCCTCAAGCTCGCGGCCCCCCTCGGCCCCGCGCTCCAGCAGAACGACCAGGTCGGTGACGATGAGCCCGGCCTCCTTCAAGACCGCGGCGGCCTCCACCTTGCTCTGCCCGGTCGTAATCAAGTCGTCGAGCAGCACCACCCTCTCTCCCGGTCGGTAGATTCCCTCGACCGGATTGCCCGTACCATGGCCCTTCGCGCTCATCCTCGGATAGATGAGGGGAATGCCCGTCTCAAGCGAGGCCGCCGTCGCAAGGGGCAGCGCGGCGACGGGTATCCCTGCGATCCGGTCGCAAGGCAGCGAGCGAAGGAGCTCCGCGTAGGCCCGCCCGATCAGCCGAAGGAGCGCCGGATCGGAGGAGGCGCGGCGCAGGTCCACGTAGAAGGGCGAGGTGATCCCTGACTTCAGCACGAACTCGCCGAGCCTGAAGCAGTCCGTGTCGATGAGCCCGCGCAGGATGGCCCCGCGGTCGGCACCCTGCACCGCGGCCCCTTCTCCGATGGCGGCGCCCGTCGCCGCGGCGCCGCCCCCTGCCGCAGGGCGCTCGCCTGCGGGAGAGCCTTCGCGCCGCGAGGCGTGCCCACCCGATGGGGCCGCTCCTGGCTGCCAGGCGCGCCCGCCCGGGATCACGCGCCGCTCGCGCGCCGCGTTGATGGCGTCGCGATAGGCTTCCGCTCGGCGAGCCGGATGCGGGTCGTCGGCGATCGCCCGCACCACGACCGGCAGAATCCCGAGCCCGTCGGCCCTCACTCCTGCGGCGACGGCCTCCTCGGCGCTTCCCCCCTGCGCCCCGATCCCGGGAGCGAGGATCCACACCTCGGGCAGGGCGGCGCGCACGACCGCGAGCGCCTCCGGATCGTTTCCGGCGACGACGAGGGCCACCTGGGCTCCCCAGCTCACGCACTCTCGGGCAAGGTGCAGGTAGAGCGGCTCTCCCGCTCCGGCGGGACCAGGGACCGGGAGCTTCTGGATCGCGTCGGCTCCGGGGTTGGAGGTCCGGGAGAGCAGGAAGAGCCCGCGATCGGTGTAGGCGAGAAAGGGCTCGATCGACGAGCGGCCCAGATAGGGGCTCAAGGTCACCGCGCCGGCCCGGTAGCGCCCAAAAAGGGCCGCGGCATAGGCCTCGGCAGTCGAGCCGATGTCGCCCCGCTTCGCATCGATGAGCACGGGGGTGCTATCGGGAATGAGCTCGAGCGTGCGCTCGAGCGCCTCGAGGCCTTCGGGGCCCGCCGCCTCGAAGAAGGCGATGTTCGGCTTGAAGCAGGCTGCATACTCGGCGCTCTCGCCGATGAGCCGCTTGCCCGCCTCGAGGAGCCCCGCCGCCCCCGTCGCCGGATCGAGGCGCGGATCGATCCCCACGCACAGGAGGCTGTTCTTGGCCTCGCAGGCCGCAGTCAGTCGCTCGAAGAAATCCATGGTTGCGTGACGGTACACGCTCCCGGCGGCTTGCGCAAGTCGGCAGGGAAGCGCGGCCTTCGGCAACCCGGCGGCCCTTGGCGGGCGCCTCAAGGCGGCAAGCCGCCGGCGACTCACGGGCGGGAGCCGACGCACGCGGAGCGCCCCTTCCGAGCCCGCCATTTGCCGTTCGCCCCGAATTGCTGCTATCCTATGGGGAGCCGGGTTTCCAGCCCGACAATCCCTGCGAAAGGAGCATGACAAAAAGTGAGCCTTCCCCTTGCGAAAGACAGCTATGCGAAGGGTCTGCGCTGGGAGGATTACCTCTCCCGCATGACCTCCAATCAGGACCTCGCGAAAACCCTCTACGGAGAGGCGAGGCTTACCCCCGAGGACCTGCACGATCTCGAGCAGGCGGTCAGCCGCCACGGCGGGCGAATCTACCTTTCGGCGATGACCGAGCCGTGGTGCGGCGACTCCGCGGCGAACCTTCCCTTGATCGCTCGGCTCGCCTCGGAGCTTCCCGGGGTGGAGCTCCGCATCTTCGTCCGAAGCGAGCACCCGGACCTTCACGCGGCCTACGAGGCCGACGGCATCGACCGGATCCCCGCAATCTCGATTTTCGACGCCTCCTTTCGCGAGCTTGGGCGCTGGGTCGAGCGCCCGCAGGCGGCCAACGCGCGGATCGATGCGTGGAAGGCGGGTCACCCCGAGCTCGAGACCCTGGGGAAGTCCTCTAACCCTGAGGACAAGAAGCGGCGCCGCGCGATCTACGACGGGCTCCTGAATGAGATGGTGGTGTGGTATCGGGCCGGAATGTGGAACGACACCGTGCGGGAGCTCAAAGAAATCCTCCTGCCGGTGGACGTCCGGGCGTAGGCGAGCGGGCCCGGGCGCCCCGGGAGGGGCTGCGCTCGCGGCGCGCATCAGTTGAAGCCGGGCTTCGCCCGTGCGCGGCAACCGCCTGCTCGAAGTAGGCAGGTTGGGCTCCCCCGGGAAGCGAGGAGCCTCGCGGCAGCGGCGGGCGGCCTGATCAGCTCGCCGAGATCGATGTCACCTCTCCGCTCCCGGCACTGGGTGGTTCTTGCTCGATCATACCCGCTGCCGCGAGGGCGCGCCCCGCCTTCCGGCGGGGCCGCGCAAGCTACAGCGAGGCGATCTCGTCGCTCACCTCCGAAAGGCGCTCGTCCAGA
>DAHVAK010000053.1 GCA_027314665.1 Spirochaetales bacterium | reverse complement strand
GCACCACGCCCACCGGGACTTTGGCCACGGCTTCTGCGTGCTGAATGACATCGTGATCCCGCTGCGCCGGATGCAGGCCGAGGGGCGGATCAAGACCGCCTGGGTCATCGACGTGGATGCGCACAAGGGCGACGGGGTAGCCGCCATCACGGAAGGCGACGCTTCGATCATCACCCTGAGCGCCCACATGGCGCACGGCTGGCCCCTCGACCTCCCGGAGCATCGCGAGGATGGCAGCCGCCATCCGAGCTTCATCCCCTCGGACATCGACATCCCCATCGAGCACGGCGAGGAGAGGCTGTACTGCGACCGCCTGCGGGAGGGGCTCGAACGCTTGAGCGGGCTCGGCGAGGCCGACTTCGCGCTCGTCGAGCTGGGGGCGGACCCCTACGAGCGGGATGCCCTTCCCTCCACCGCGCCCCTCAAGCTCACCCTCGCGCAGATGCGCGAGCGCGACCTGCTGATCTACGATTTCCTCACGCGGCGGAAGATCCCGTCGGCCTACCTCATGTCTGGCGGCTACGGGGAGCACTCCTGGGAGCCCTACCCGCCCTTCCTCACGCACGCGCTCAAAGACCGGCTGGGTCTGTAGCAAGAAAGGGGAGCCGGGCAAACCTCGGCGCCGAAGGATGGGCTGCCTCCCCGCGGCGGCGCATCCTTTCGGTGGGATTGCGCGCCGCCTTGCGAGTCTTGCGCTCAATAGGGCCGGGCGCGGCTACCATCTCTCCGCGTGGAGCTTGGCCGGATCGTACTGCGTGCGCGGCGCGATCCTCTCCGCCGGATGGCCGACGGCGATGAGGCAGAGGACCCCTATCGACTTGGGTATCCCGAGGCAGCGGCGAGCGGTCTCCTCCCGCTCGGGGCGCCCGTGACAGCCGATCCATACCGCCCCGAGGCCGATCCCGGCAGCCGCGACGAGGAGGTTCTCGGTCGCGGCCGCACAGTCCTGAACCCACCAGTCGGAAACCGCAAGGTCGCCGCAGACGGCAAGCGCGAGCGGCGCCTTCGCAATCATCTTGCCGTAGGGGTGCTCCGCGGCCAGCCGGTCGAGGAGGGCTCGCTCACGCACGACCACGAAGCGCCAGGGTTGCCGGTTGTTCGCGGAGGGAGCCGCCATTGCGGCCTCGAGCAGGCTGCGGAGGTCGCCCTCCGCTACCGCCTCGCCCGTGTAGTCACGAACGCTCCTGCGGGCAAAGATCATCTTCAATCGATCGTCCATCGAACCTCCTTCATTGCGGCTCGCGGGAAGCCGCCCCGGCGGCCCGGGCGATTTGCGTTGCGAGCCTCGGTCTCATCGAGCGGCTCATTTCCCACGGAGCCCTCGAGTGGATCGCCGTCGCTCTCGGCAGCTTCATCGCCTATCGGGAGCGGTAGAACTCCCGCAGGGCGTCGAAGGCGAGCTTGCGGTGGCCCTTGTCGGCGGACAGCAGCCCCTTGATGTTGTAGTAGTTCTGCGTCTCATGGAGCCGGCGCGGGGAGCGGAAGTCGTAGAGGATCCAGGGACTCATCCCCCGAACAGAGGGAATCGAGCCGAGGGTCGAGAGCTGCTTTCGGTAGATCGCGAGCTGACACTCCTCGCTCCCCAGGTCGTCGACCGTGCCGTGGAAGCCTGGGCGGGCGTCCGCCCCGAACTCCGAGACGATGACGGGCTTCGTCGGCGTGCTGTTCTCGAAGATCCTGCCGAGCTTCGCGAAGTCCGGCTCGTACCATCCGTAATACTCGTTGACCCCGATGACGTCGAGATGCTCGACGAGCCGGTCCGCGATCCGAAGCTCCGCGTGATCGATGAGGCAGGCCGCGGTGACCAGGCGGGTGGGGTCGAGCTCCTTCGCCTTGCGCGCGAGCGAGCTCATGAAGCGAAAGCGCGAGTCGGTATCGGCGTTCTCGTTGCCGACGGACCAAAGGATGACGCTCGCCCGATTGCGGTCGCGCTCGATGAGCTCCGCAAGCTGATTCTCGGCGTTCGCGTAGGTGTCCGGGTTGTCGAAGTCGATCGCCCAGTAGACGGGCACCTCCTCCCAGAGGAGCAAACCGAGCTCGTCGGAGAGCCTCGCGACCCGCTCCGAGTGGGGATAGTGGGCCAGACGCAGATAGTTGCAGCCGAGCTCCTTCGCGAGGGTGAGGTTCGCGACGATCTCCTCCTCGGTGAGCGACCTCCCGTTCGCGACGCTCTCCTCGTGGGTGCAGATCCCCTTCAGGAAAAGGGGCTCGCCGTTCAGGCGGAGCTGCTGCCCCTCGGCGGCTATCTCGCGAAAGCCCACGCGGTCGCGAACCTCGTCGTCTCGATAGCGCAGGATCGCCTCATAGAGCCGGGGGCGCTCGGGCGACCAGAGCTCGGGGGCCGCCTCGATCACCGCGCTCCCCCTCCCCTCCCTGATCAGAATCGGCGCGCGCAGACCGAGCTCGAGAATCGACAGCTCGGCGCTCCCCTCTGAGCGACCCTCCACTTCGACATCGACTCGGATGCGCGCGAAGGCGCTTCCCGGCACCAAGGCGATCCCGAAGCTTCGAATGAAGCTTTCCGGCAGGCGGATGAGCTCCACGTCGCGATGGATCCCCCCGTAGTTGAACCAATCGGTGTTCTCGCACGGCACGGCATCGCTGCGGCGGGAGTTGTTGGCGACCACCAAGAGGCGATTGTCCGCCTCGAGCTCTGCGGTGACCTCGACGAAGAAGGGGGTCGACCCGCCGCGGTGCTTCCCGAGATACCTTCGATTGAGGAAGACCTTGGCCTCGGAGCCCACTCCCCCGAAGCGGAGAAAGACCCGCTTTTCGCCGCGGCTCACGTAGCGGAAGGTTCGCGTGTAGACCACGCTCCCCTCGTACCAGAAGAGTCGCTCCGCGTGGAGATTCCAGCAGGAGGGCACCGCGATCTGCTCCCAGCTGTCGAAGCTGTAGTCGAGCGGGATCGCCCGCCCAGAGGGATCTGCGGCCCGCTCCTCGTACCACCGCGCTCGGAGGCAGGTGTCATACTGATCGACGCCGAAGCGCCACCAGCCGTTGAGCGATTCCTTCTCTCGCCCGCTATCACAGATCATGGTGGAACGATCCAGCCGCTTGTCGAGGTAGGGTCGGTTGTAGTCCCGATCATGGATATAGGGGATGTAGTTTCCGGTTTCCTGTGCCACGTTTCACTCCTTGGGGCGCCCTCATTCTCAGTCGAGCGCGCGCCTCCGGTCAATCGCCCCGGGGTGCCTCCGCTGCCATGATACAATGCTCCTGCGTTTACGATCCGAGATCGTGCGCGCAGAGGAGGCGCCCAGATGACGAACCCCATCGGTCATTTCGAGATCATCGGGAGGGATCCGATCGCCCTTCAGAGGTTCTACGCGGAAGTCTTTGGCTGGAAGATGAGCCCGCCGGCGCCTGAGATGGGCAACTACAGCCTGATCGACAACGAGGGCAAGGGAGTCGGCGGCGGGATCGGTGGGGGGGATCCCCGCGTGACGCTCTACATTGAGGTCGACGATCCGCAGCGCTACCTCGATAGGGTGGTCGAGGCGGGGGCGACGCAGCTCATGCCCGTGACCCCCATCATGGAGGGGGTCACCATAGCCATGTTCGCCGATCCGGCGGGCAACACGATCGGGCTCCTGAAGGCCTCTCCGCAGTAGGACGAGCCGCCTCTCCGGCGCAGGCCGAATCGCGCCGGCGAGCGATGCCGCCCGATCCCGCGGCGCCTTCCTCGAAGGCCCGAGGCTATCTGCCCTTGGTCACCGGATAGCGAATGATCGTGCGGTAGCTCTCGGGCCTGGCGAAGGGCGTGCCGGGACCGCGGAGGTACTCCTCCTCATGCTCTCCGGAGATCGCGTAGCCCTGACTCTTGATGTGCTCCTCCAGGCGGGCGATCGTCGGAATCTCGCTCTCGTAGCTTCCCACGTGCAGGATCTCCGCCACCTCTCCGTACTCCCAGGCGGTCAGCCGCACGGTAAAGGGCTCGGCGGCGCCGGTTGCGGGAAGGGAGGCGACCGCCTCGGGGACCGGCAGGCCGACGACCCCCTGCCAATCTGCGTCGGCAAAGCCGGCGAGGGCCTTGGCGCGCTCCTCCGGATCCTTCGGCAGGCCGGCGAGCCCCTTGAACCGAGCGATCGGCGCGGGCTGCTCCGGTCCCTTCTTGACCCCCGGCAGCGCGTAATAGGTCTTGAAGAGCAGGTTGAATGCGGGCATCAGCACCCGTTCGGGTTTTCCGCGGAAGCTGACCTCGAGCATCCGAACGGAGTCCTTGTGCGAGATCTGCGGGTTCTTGAGCCCGTCGTACCCCGAGAGATCCGGTCCCCGAAGGAAGAGCAGATAGGCCCCTCCCCCAACGACGAGGAGCGCGGCGACGACGATTCCGACAACGAGCAAAGCCTTCATTCAGGTTTCCTCCCTTGTCCCTATTCCCGTATCGACGCGAGCCGGCAATTGTGGGTGATGCGGACTAACAGGGTGCTGACAAACTCAAAGGTACCTGCCAAGACGGCGTTTTCTCGAACCCAATTGGGGCAAGAGGCTCATGCGAAAACGCCGTTTTGGCAGCGGGTCAATCACTTTGTCAGCACCCTTCTAGGATATCACGAGAGCCCCCGCCTGACTGCAGCGCCTCGGAGCGATGAGGACCTCGATGCGAACGCATTCGGTTCAGAAAGCACTATATGAACCTAAAAGATTCTCTTGACGACTCGTGAACCGAAAGGGTACAGTAGAGCGTGCGCTACCTTGCGGTCATCGGGGATCTCGTCGCCTCGCGGGAGGCCGAAAACCGCGGCGCGCTGCAGCGCGCCCTGGTCGATGCGGTCGAGCGGGCGAACGCCGCGGGGCGGCAGCGGCTGGCATCCCCCTTCACGATCACCCTCGGCGATGAGTTCCAGGCCCTCTATCGCTCGCCCGAAGCGCTCCTCAGCGACTTCTGGGAGCTCCTCGACGCCCTCCACCCGGTGGGCCTTCGCCTCGCCGCTGGAATCGGGGAGATCGCAACCCCGATCAACGATCGGCAGGCCCTCGGTATGGACGGCCCCGCCTTCTATCGAGCGCGTCGAACAATGGACGCGCTGAAGCGGGAGCGCGACAGCATCCTCCAGCTCGAGGGAGAAGGCGGAACGCTTGCCCTTGCAAACTCTTCCTTGCGCCTGGTCTGCCGCCTGATGGCCGGCTGGAAGCGCGAGACTCTTTCGATCCTGATCCGGCTCGCCAAGGGGCTCACCGTGGAGCAGATCGCTCGCCATATGGGCGTGAGCGAGCGCGCGGTCTTCAAGCGGATTCGCACCAACTCCGTGCGGGAGGTCCTCTCGGTGGCCGCGGCGGTCGAATCGGAGCTGGCCGCGAAGATGGAGGATGCCGGTGAGCCTTGAGTATCTCTACCTGGCCTTCATCGTGCTGCTCGCGCGGACGGTGATGGGCCCCGGCGAGGAAGCGATGGGCCTCCCCCGCCTCGCGATCGGGACCGCCGCTCAGCTCCTCGCGCTTGCGCTCATGCGGATGGTCCCCGGGCTTGCCGTGCCTGCGGCGGCGATCATCGTGGTGAACCTCGGCGCCTTTCTCCTCGAACGAGGAGAGCCGAGTCGAAACCTCATCCGATTTCTCGCCGCCGCGCTCCTCCTCGCGTCCTTGAGCTTCATCGGTCCGCCGGAGAGCTCGACGGTGCGCTTCGCCTCCTGGGCGATCCGTCTCGCCCATGCAATCGGCGGCGCGAGCCTCCTTCTCTCAAGCCTCGACGAACGCTCGCTCGCGTCGGCGCTCGCGGTTCTCTCGGGGGCGCTCTTCGTCTCGGTCGAGGTCAACA
>DAHVAK010000042.1 GCA_027314665.1 Spirochaetales bacterium | reverse complement strand
CCTCGAGCGGGACGTCGACCTGCTCATGCGCCGGACCGACCGGCGTCCGCTGCCGAGCAAGCGCCTCTCCCCCACCGAGGCGGCCTGGTTCGGGTCGATCCTCACCGCCGTTGCACTGCTCTTCATCACGGCGATCTTCGGCTGGCTCTGCGGAGCCCTGGCCCTCTTCACCTTCGTGAGCTACGTGTTCGTCTATACCCCCCTCAAACGGCGCACGGAGTACCACACCGCCTTGGGCGCCCTCCCCGGTGCAATGCCGCCGCTCCTCGGCTGGGCCGCCGCGCGCGGCTCGCTCGATCTGGACGCGTGGCTGCTCTTCGCCATTCTCTTCTTCTGGCAATTCCCGCATTTCCTGGCCATCGAGATGATGTACAGCGAGGATTATGCCCGCGCCGGGGTCCGCGTCCTTCCGGTCGTCGAGCCGACCTGGAGGTCGACGCGCGTCGAGGTGGGAGTGAGTCTCGTTCTGTTGGCGGCTGCGAGCCTTGGCCCCTTCTTCACGGGCCTCGTCGGCCCGATTTACCTTATCGGAGCGATACTGTCCGGACTCTTCTTCCTGATCGCGGGCCGCCTCGCCTTTGCACGGCGGGAGCGCTCGGGGGCCCGTCTCCTGCTCCTTGCCTCGGTCTTCTATCTCCCGGTGCTCTTCGGCCTCATGATTCTCGACGCTCGCTAGCGCCCGGAGAACGAAAGGCGGCCTGCGCGGGTCCGGCTCTCCTCCTCACGGCCCCGGTTCGTGCTACTCGTGCTATTATTGAAGGACAGTGACAAGAGGTATTGGTCGTCTCGCTCTGGCCGCATGTCTGGCGGGGGTGCCGCTTGTCGCGGGGGCACAGCCCCAAGGCCTGTCCTCTGGGCCCGTTGCGCGCGGCGACTCCCGCCCGGTGGTCGCCGTGGTCCTCTCCGGCGGAGGGGCCCTGGGGCTTGCCCACATCGGCGTGCTCAAGGTCATTGATTCCTTAGGGATTCCCGTCAAGATCGTCGTGGGGACAAGCATGGGGGCCGTGGTCGGAGGGCTCTACGCGTTCGGCTACGCCCCCACGCAGATAGCCGCGTTTGCGGAGAAAGCCGATTGGGACGAGCTCTTCAGCGACGCCCCGGTGCGCTCCCTTCAGTCCTTTCACGAGAAGACGATAGGGGAGCGCTATCAGCTGCGCCTCGGCTTTGACCGCCGAGGTCTGTGGGCCGGGCAGGGCCTCATCTCGGGCCAGAACGTGACCACCCTGCTCGAGCTTCTCACCCTTGGGCAGGCCGGAACGAACGACTTCGACCGGCTGCCGCGCCGCTATCGGGCGGTCGCAATGGACATCCTCACGGGACAGGAGGTCGTGCTCAGCGGCGGGAGCCTCGCCGACGCCATGCGGGCGAGCATGAGCATTCCGGCAATCTTCAGCCCCTATCCGATCGGCGGTCGCTACCTCGTCGACGGCGGCGCCGTGGACAGCCTTCCGGTGGATATTGCGAAAAGGATGGGGGCGGACATCGTCATCGCGGTGCGGGTGAGGACCCCCTCCCTTACCTCGCCCGAGGAGCTTACGAGCCCGATCGCGGTGCTGACCCAGACCTCTCGGCTCATGGTGCAGCGGAGCATCGACGCCCAGGCACGCCTCGCCGATCTGCTCATCGAGCCCGACCTCACCGGGCTCAGATCCTTCGAGTTCACCAGAGCGAAGGACTTCGTGGTTCGCGGGGAGCAGGCCGGGAAGGAATGCCTCCCTCGCTTGGAGGCGATCGCCGCCCTCGCCGCGGGCGCTCCCCCCTCGATCGGCGGGAGCAAGGACTCGATCGAGGATGGCAGCCTCCCGGGCGCCGACAACCGCCCCGCCGCCGAGCTTCTCAAGCCTTCGCCCTCCCGGGAGCGCATCGCCGGCCTTGCGATCGAGGGAGCCGTCGGCGATGACGCCGAGGTGATCGCGGCGAGCTTCCGCCCGCTTGTGGGCCGACGCATCGAGGGAAACGAGCTTCGGGCGGCGGTGGATCGGACCTACGAGAGCGGGCGCTTCGATTTCGTGCGATTCCGTTTCGGCGAGCCGGCGGACGGGGCGCGGGAGCTCATCGTCGGGGTTGCCCCGGCTGCATCGACTACGAGCTCGCTCCTCTTCGGGGTCGACTACGCGGGAAGCTGGTCCGCTTCGGTGAGCAATTCCCTCGACATCGCCGCCGGGCTCGCGGTTCAGGGCCTTACGGGCAAGGGATCGCAGCTCCTGGTGGAGGGAATGTTCGTCGACACTCAGTACCTCTCCCTCGAGTACTATCAGCCGGTAGGCGGCTACCTCTTTCTCGACCCATTCGCCAAGCTCCTGCGCTATTACGGATATCGAGTGGTCGGCGCCGCGCAGGTCGGGCTGCCGAGCCATTCGCTCGGCGGGGGATTCTGGGCGGGGATCCCAATCGGGTACGAGGGGCAGATTCGCGCCGGCTACTCCATCGCATCGGTCCTTACCTACGGCCAGGACCGATCGAGCAAGATCAGCGAGTCGGTCGCAGCGGCGAAGATCGCCCTCGAGCTCGACAGCCGACCGACCGCGCTTTTTCCCGATCGGGGGATCTACGCCGAGATAGGCTACGAGAGGGCCCTTCCCGCTCTGGGAGGCAGCGCGCAGTTTCACAAGCTTGCCTCGGACCTTCAGGTGAATCTGCCGCTCGGCGAGGCGGTGACCCTTGCATTCACCCTTTCCGGCGGAACCGATTTCACCGCCTCGCCGAGCGAACCGGGGGTGCTCTCGCTCTCGAGCGCCTTCGATCTGCGCGGCATGGGGCTGTTTCACGGATACGACCGGCAGGAGGTGGTTGGCTCTCACAAGGCGGTCGCCGGGTTGGACGCCCGCCTCAGGGTCTTCCCCCTCTCCCAGGTCTTCGGAAGCGATGTCTATCTCCTCGCCAACGCAAGCCTGGGCAACTGCTGGCAGGATCCCCCGCCGACGCTTTCCAATCTCGCCGTGCGCTATGGCGGAAGTCTCGGCATCGGCGCGCGGATCGAGCGCTCCTTCGGCCTGCGGATGCTGGCCTCACTCATCGACAGCGGGAGGTTTCAGCTCTCGCTCGACCTCGGCTCCATGAGCGAGCGCCCCTTCGACAGCGAGTAGCCTTCGGCGGGTCGTCTTCTGCGTCGCACGCGCCCTCTCGTGTATAATCGCGGCGAGGGAGTGAGAATCTGATGCAACAACGCTATTTGGGAAAGAGTGGGCTTGCGGTCTCGGAGATAGGTCTCGGATGCATGGGGATGTCCGAGTTCTACGGCAGCGCCGACGATCGGGAATCGATCGACACCATCCATCGGGCGATCGATCTCGGCGCAACCTTTTTCGACACGGCCGACATTTACGGCCCCTTCAAGAACGAGGAGCTCGTGGGCAAGGCGATCCGAGGGAAGCGAAATCAGCTGGTCATCGCGACGAAGTTCGGAAACGTCCGCGATCCGAAGGATCCGACGAAGCGATGGATCGACGGGCGTCCCGAGTACGTGAGGTCCGCCTGCGATGCGAGCCTCTCGCGACTCGGCATCGACACGATCGACATCTACTACCAGCATCGGGTCGACCCAAAGACCCCAATCGAGGAGACGGTCGGAGCGATGGCGGAGCTCGTGAAGGCTGGGAAGGTGCGCTACCTCGGCCTCTCGGAGGCGGGGATCGAGACCATCCGGCGGGCCCATCGGGTTCATCCGATCGCCGCGCTGCAGACGGAGTACTCCCTGTGGAGCCGCGATCCGGAGGAGGGCCTCCTCGCGGTTTGCCGCGAGCTCGGCATCGGCTTCGTCGCCTACAGCCCGCTGGGAAGGGGCTTCCTCACGGGGCAGATCAAGAGCCCCGAGGACTTCGAGCCCGGGGACTTTCGCCGCAGCTCCCCCCGTTTTCAGGGCGAGAATTTCCCGAAGAACCTCGACCTCGTTCGCCGCGTCCAGGAGATCGCCAAGACGAAGGGGGTGAGCCCGGCCCAGCTCGCGCTCGCCTGGGTGCTCTCGCAGGGAGAGGACATCGTCCCCATTCCCGGCACGAAGCGCCGCCGCTACCTGGAGGAAAACCTCGGCGCCGCAGAGGTCCGCATCACCCGAGAGGAGCTTTCCCAAATCGACGCGGCATTCCCGCGGGGAGCCGCCCATGGGAATCGCTACCCGGATGCTGCGATGGGCAGCCTGAATCGCTGATTTCCCCACGCCGTCCGCAGGGCCCTTCCGGCGGCTACTTCGTCATGACGATGCCGTGCTCGACGAGCCAGTCGACTGACTCTCCCACCGCCTCGAGGGAGGTGTAGCGCGGCTCGTAGCCGAGAAGCCTTCGCGCCTTTGCGATGCTGCAGTTGGGGCTGTGAGCGATGTGATCCCAGGTGGCCGTCGCATCCTCCGCGCTTTGCCGCTCCTTCCAGAGCTCCCATGGGGCGTAGCTGAGCTCCGCGCGCCTTCCAAACCGCTGCGCCATGAGCTCGGCGTATCCCCGCAGGGTGAGGGCCTGACCGGAGACGACGTGAAAGCTCTCGCCGACCGAGAGGCTGTAGGAATCGATCGCCCGGCAGAAGGACTGTGCGACGTCGTCGGCATGAACGTGGTGAACGCTCTCCATGCCGAGGTTCGGAAGGACGAGGGGCTCGCCCGCGGCGAGGATCTCGAAGACGTGGGGATTGAAGTTGCCGGCCGGGTTCAGCGGGACCCATCCCTGCCCGACGATGTGACCGGGGTGCAGGATGGTGGCCGGGAAGCCGAGGGTCCGGGCTTGGTTGAGCAGGTAGGCTTCGATCGCCGCCTTCTGAATTCCGTAGTCCCCGAAGGGTCGGCGAGGCTCCTCTTCGGTGGTCGGAACCCGGACGCTCGGCCCGTGAACCCAGATCGTGCCGCAGAAGAGGTAGTGCCGGACGCGTCCCGAGAGACTCTCGACCATCTGTTGAACGCTCTCGAGCTTGAAGCCGATGAGATCGATGACGATGTCCGCCTTGAGGCCCGCAATCCGCTTCCCGAAGGCTCCGGCAGCCTCTTCGCGCTCGCGGTCAATCGAGATGCTCTGGACAAGCTTCCAGATCCCCGAATCCCGATAGGGGGCCCGCGCGCCCCTGCTTAAGGAGACCACCTCGTAGCCCGCCTGAACCAGGCGCGGGACAAGGTAGCTCCCGATATGACCCGTTCCGCCGATCACTGCAATCGTCATCCGCCGCTCCTCCGCTGGTGTGGTTTTTCCCGGATTATATCATCCCTCGCTGGTGCGTCCCCTGATCTTTTCGATTAGAATGAGACCATGAAGAGCGGATTGCTGCGGCTGAACGCACTGCTTCCGAAGGCGCGAACCGCCTATCGGGGTCGGGTCTCGGGGATGCCCCTCCACCGCGACGTCGAGATCCTCCGCGACCGGTGGGGGATCCCCCACATCTCCGCCTCAAGCGAGCGCGACCTCTATCTCGCGCAGGGTTTCGTCCACGCCCAGGATCGTCTGTGGCAACTGGAATCGATTCGCCGGCTGACCGTGGGACGCCTCTCCGAGATCGGGGGAAGGAGCTTCGTGCCGCTCGATCACTTCGCGCGCCTCGCCGGGTTCGACCGGATGCGCGACCGCGCGCTGCGGAGCGCCTCCCCGGCGAGCCTCGAGGCCCTCGCAGCCTATGCCGAAGGGATCAACGGCTACCTCGCCTTCGCCGGAGATCGCCTTCCGCTTGAGTACCGCTCCCTTCGCATCCCAAGGCACACCTGGACCCACAGCGATCTCTGCGGAGTGCTCTCCCTCAACGCCTGGTTCCTGCAAACAAACTACCAGGAGGAGATCGTCGCCCTGCTCGCGCGCGAGCGCCTCGACGCGGGGCTGTACAACGAGCTCTTCCCCTCCCAGCCGGAGGCGCTCCTCCCTACAGAGGGCTTCTTCGCTCGCTACGGCTCGAAGCGCTTCGGGCAGCTGTCGAAGGCGGCCCTCGCCTTCTACGCCGAGCTCGGGGCGGTAAGCGGAGGAAGCAACAACTGGGTCGTGGCACGAGGCGAAGGCGACCGGCCCCTCCTCGCCAACGATCCTCACCTCGGAATGATGGTTCCGCAGACCTGGTATCTCTGTCACCTCGCCTGTCCGGGGCTGAACGTCGCGGGAGCCTCCATGGTGGGGGTTCCGGGGATCATCATCGGGCGCAACGAGCGGGTTGCATGGGGGCTGACGAACGTGATGACCGACGTCGTCGACCTCTTCGCCTTCGAACTCGACCCGCGAGAGCCGACACGCTATCGCTTCGGCAAGCGAGAGCTCGTCATGGAGAGCGAGCGAATCGTCATCCCGGTCGCGGGCGAAGGCGATCACGAGGAGACCGTCTACCGCACGATCCACGGACCCCTCATCACCGAGCCGACCCCGGGGGCGGAGGCCGCGGCCGCGCTCAAGTGGTACGGAACCCTCGCCGACGATGCCTTCGCGAACACCACCCTCGACGGCTTCCTCGGGCTCGCGCGCGCGGGCAGCGTCGGGGAGGCGATCGAATGCGGCAGCCTCATCAAGAGCGTCGGGCAGAACCTTGTAGTGGGGGACTCCGGAGGCGAGATCGCCCGGCATGCGACCGGGCTGGTGCCCGTTCGCCGCGGCTACTCGGGGCGAGCTCCCGCCGACGGCTCGTCGGCGCACCACGACTGGGCCGCCTTTCTTCCCTACGATCGCATGCCCTCCCTGCGCAGCCCGCAGGAGGGATGGATCGCTACAGCCAACCATCGCTCGGTCGATGCGAACGACGGGGCTCACATCACCTACGCCTGGTGCGCTCCCTTTCGGGTCGAGCGAATTCGCCAGCTCCTGGCCGAGCACCCGAGGCCCTCGGTGGAGGAGTTCAGGCGCATGCAGCTCGACCGCTATTCCCTGCAGGCCGAGCGCCTCCTGCCGCAGGTGCTCGCGCAGGACTACCGCGATCCCCGCGCGAGGGAGGCTGCGCAGATCCTGCGGGGGTGGGATCGCTGCATGGAGGCGCGGAGCGTCGGCGCCCTCGTCTTCGCCGTCTTCCACACGGAGGCTACGCGATGCCTTATCGCGGAGCTCCTGGGCGAGAGCCTTCCGGTCGTTCTCTCCTTCACGGGCTACTTCTACTCGGCGATCGACAACCTGCTGCTCACCGGGAGGGCTCCGCGCCTCCTTGCGGCGACCCGCTACGCCGATGGAGGTCTCGCAGCCCTGTGCGAGGATGCCCTCGCTCGCGCGATTCGCCTGATCGAGAAGGAGCTCGGACCCCGCGGGCGGCGGTGGATCTGGGGCCGTCTTCACGCCTATCTCTACGAGCATCCAGGCGCCGGCGGGCAGGAGGGGATCGCAGGGAGACTCTTCGCTTGGCTCCTCAATCGCGGGCCCTACCCGGCCGGCGGGAGCTCGACGACCCTCAACGTCGCGGCCTTCAATCCCGCCCTGGACAACGGGAAGGGCTCGGCCTATCACGCGGTTACCATCCCCTCCATCCGATTCGTCGCCTCGCTCGCCGATGCGGACCGGACCTTCATCGTCGCCCCTATGGGCCAGTCCGGGCAGCCCGGGGATCGCCACTATGACGACATGATCGATCCCTGGCTGCGCGGCGAGCTCGTGCCTCTGCCGCTGAGCCGCTCGGGCGCTCAGTCCGTCGCACGCCAGCGTCTCATCCTCGCGGAGAAGCCATGAACAGTGAAGTAGTTCTCGTCGGTCTTCTGTTCGCAGACCGGGTCATCATCGAAAACAACGGCAAGAAGGGGATCATCGGAACCTTCAACAGCTTCCAGTCCGCCACCTTCCCAATCATGTTTCCGCCCTGGTTCATCTACGCGGCGGCGACGAACCTCGAGGGCGACCACGAGTTCTCTCTCAACCTCGTTGCGGACGACAACACCGACCAGGTGGTGGTCGCCCTCTCGGGCCACGTGAGCATCAAGAGCCGAACGGACGTGGTCGAGCTCACCCCCGGAATCATCGGGGCGGTCTTCCCGCGACCCGGGCTCTACAGCCTCCTCTTCAAGATCGATGCAAGGGAAGTCGGCTCGCGGATCCTCACGGTCCGCGAGCTTAAAGCGCCTCCGCCGCAGAGCCCGGTGAACTGATCCCCGCGGGCGCGCTCCTCCTCGGCGAGGCCTGTCGCTCGCGCGCCCTTCTCCCTTGACAGCTCGGCGGCGGGGGGATACCGTCGTCTTCAGGCCCAGACCCCAATCGTGGAATGCGGTGCAAGTCCGCAACGGTCCCGCCACTGTAACCGGGGATGAAGGCAGCATGCGTTCGCACGCGCGGACGCGGCCATTGTGGGTGATCCCATGAGAAGGCGCTGCCCCAAGGTGAACCGGAAGTCAGGATACGGATTGGTGTCTGCTACTCCTTCGCGGCAAAGGATCAGGCATGAAACGATCAATCCGTCTGCTTTTCTCTCTGTGCGTCTTCGCGGGGGCGGCTGTCGCCCTTTCCGCCGAGCCACCGAGCTACTCCCTCGGCGATGTCACCATCACCGCCACGCGCATCCCCGAGCCGATCTCGGCCTCGCCGGCCGACGTAACGATCATCACGGCGGCCCAGATCCGCGCAAGCGGGGCCCAGACCGTCGCGGGCGCTATCAAGAACGTGGCGGATCTCGCGGTTTCCACCTACGGACCGATCGGCTCGCTTTCGACGGTCTCGATTCGCGGCTCGACCTCCGGCCAGGTTCTCGTCCTGGTCGATGGGGTGTCGGTCGACGATCCCCTCACCGGGACCGTCGACCTCTCGGCGATCCCGGTCGACAACATCGCCCGCATCGAGATCATTCGCTCGGGCGCAAGCGCCCTCTACGGCACCGACGCCATCGGCGGGGTGATCGACATCATCACCAAACGCTCGCCCAAACCGAGCCTCACCGCGTCCTTGGAAAACGGAGCCTACCTGCCGGGCTCCTATCAGGTCGGCAGCGGAGCGACTCAGACCACGGCTGCCCCGGACCTCGCGAGCCTCGCGGACACCCAGCGGGCCTCTCTGTCGGCGACCGGCTCCCTCGGCTCCGTGGCGCTGCACGCCGCCGGGAGCTTCGTGCGGGCGCAGAACGGCTATCTCTACTATGGGCCGAACGATAACCCTCGCCAGCTGCAAAACGGGGATCTCCTCGGGGGGGACGGCTCGGCGGGGCTGTCGTTTCCCCTGCTCTCCGGCACCCTTTCCGCCGACTTTTCGGGGCTCTATCACGCGAGTGGGGTTCCCGGCGCGCCGATCGGTCCCAACGCCTTTCTCACGCCGGAGGCCCGGCAAACCCAGAGCGTCTACCGCGAAGTGCTTCGCTATTCGACCCCTCACCTCGGATCCGACCTCCTCTCCCTCGATGTCACCGCCCACGCGAGTCAGTCCGAGGTTACCTACGTCGATCCGAGCTCTGCCACGAACGAAGACCATAAGGACACCAGCCTCGGGGCCGACCTCCAGCAGAACGCCTCCCTCTCCGATGCCCTCACCCTGGTCTATGGCGGGGCGCTCTCCTACGACCGAGCGAACGACACCGACATCGGAACTCCCACCCGCCTGACTGCCGGAGCCTATCTCGAGCCCGTCATTTCGCTCGGCTCCTTCTCGCTCTATCCGGCTGTCCGCTACGACTACTACTCCGACTTCGCCCCCGGCAACGTGAGCTTCATGCTCGGCCTCTCCTATGAGGCGGCGAAGGGTCTCTCCCTGAAGGCCAACCTCTCCCGCTCCTATCGCGCCCCGGCCCTGAATGACCTCTACTGGCCCGCGAGCCCCTATGCGGCGGGCAATCCCAATCTCCTCCCCGAATCGGCCTGGAGCTCGGACATCGGGCTTCGCTTGAAGCGGGGAGCGATCACCTACGCGGCGGACGCCTTCGCCCGCTACGCCCAAGACGTGATCCTCTGGCTGGTCGGCTCGAACGGGGTCTACAGCCCCTCGAACTACGAGCTTGCTCTCTACCCGGGGATCGATCAGTCCCTCAAGCTTGATCTCTCCGACCGCGTGAGCGCCTCGGTGAGCTACACCTTCCTCTATTCCTTCGCCCTTTCGGGCGGCCTCAACCCCGCCGACAACCTTCGGATGCCGATGACCCCCGTCCACACGGTGACAGCGAGACTCGGCTACGAGGGCGCCCCGCTCTCCGGAGCGCTCTCAGCGCGCTACGAGAGCCTGCGCTTCATCGACTCCTCAAACACCTCCTCCCTTCCCGGCTATGTTGTCGTGGACGTCATCGGAAGGCTTGCCCTCGATCGGAGCTGGAAGCTCTACCTCGCGGCGGACAACCTCTTCGATGCGCAGTATCAGCTTGTCGCCGGCTACCCGATGCCGCCTACCTTCGTGAGGACCGGGGTAGAGGCGCGCTTCTAGCTGGGAGCTTGGGGGGCGCTGCCGGAAGAGATGAGCCGAATGGATTGCTTCTGCGGCTGCGCCGGACCCGCCTCGGTAGCGGCGCACCCACCGCAGACGCGCCGGACCCGACTCGGTAGCGGCGCAGCGCCCGTCGACGCCCCCTACTCCGCCCTGGCGAGGAGGCGGTAGGCGATCCTCACCTCGAGGCTGAAGCCAGATCCTGTGTCGTTGGGCACGGGAAAGACCCGACGCAGGAGCGCCAAGCCGGCCCGGTCGAGAATGGCGCTTCCCGAGCTGTGAAGGATACGCTCGGCGAAAAGCCCCCCGTCCCGGTCCACGGTGATCGAGGCGGTGACGGTCCCTTCGATCCCGCGCAGACGGGCGGCGGGGGGATAGCTTCGTTCCTGCTCGATGCGCTGGCGGATGATCGCGAGAACCGCCGGTACGCCCGACCCGCCACGACCGGATTCCCTTGCCGAGTCCGCGCCGCCCCCGGAGCGAAGCCCACTCTCCCCGTCGCCCGGTTTGGCCGCGCCGCGGTCACTCCCTTTCGCCACGTCGCCCGGTTTAGCCGCGCCGCCCCCCACACCCACCGCGGGGCCGCCCATCGTGTCCGCTCCGCTCGGAGCGGTCGCTGCGTCCCCGGCGGGAGCGCCTGTCTCACCCGCCGCGGGTCTGCGGGCGGGCGCATCGCGATCGCCCGACGCATTGGCTCCGCCACGGTCCTGCCCAACCCGTCCGCGCGCGACCTCGCGGAGCGCCGGATCCCGCACCGAAGGAAGCACCCTATTCCCCGCCGATTGGTCCCCTGCGGCGGCGCCCGCCTGCTCGGCGTCGCCCTCGGAGACAGCAAGCCCCGAGCGTGCGGCTGGCGCGGCAGTCGCGGGCGCGCCGAGCCGCCCTCGCGACCTTCCCGCACCTTTCTCCCCGTTTCGGCTCGGCGCAGCGATTTCCGGCGCGGCCTCGCCCGCCGCACCTTTTCCCAGGACGACCTGAAGGACCCCGCCCCTCTCTCCGCGCTCGACTGGCGCACGCGCCGGAAGGAGCGAAAACCCGAGAAAGGCGAGGGCATAGAGGGGGACAGTCACGAGAATCGCGATGCGAAGCGAGATCTCTTCAGCGGGACGTGTTCTCCGGGGGGCGCTCATGGGCGATCAAGATTGTACGCGGCGCCGCCTCGAAGCTCAAGCGAGCCTTTTCGCCGTTCGCGCCGGGGCTTGCTTTCGGTCTCCCGAAACCAGGCGTGTGCGGCGGTTGCCCTCTGGCCACCGCGACTCCCCGCCTGATTCCTGTCCTCAGGAACCAAGCACGCCGGCACCGCTGCCCTCCTGCTCTGCCCTACCGGGGCTTGATCTGAACCCCCCGGGAGGGTAGATTAGCCCCCTGAATCCCATGGGCAATCAAGAATCCACATCCATCGGTTCCATGCTGAGGACCATCCTGTTCGGGAAGGCCCGTGACGTTCACGATCCCCAGCTCTTCCACCGGCTGTCCTTGATCGCCTTCTTCGCCTGGATCGGTCTCGGGGTTGACGGGCTCTCCTCCTCCAACTATGGACCCGAGGAAAGCTTTCTCGCGCTCGGGCACTTCACCCACCTCGGGATTTTCGTTGCCCTTGGAATGGTCATCACGATCTTCGTCATCACCGCAAGCTACTCCCAGATCGTGGAGCTCTTCCCGACGGGCGGCGGGGGCTACCTCGTGGCGAGCAAGCTCTTGTCCCCCACCCTTGGAATGGTCTCCGGCTCGGCCCTGCTCATCGACTACCTCCTGACCATCACGCTTTCGATCGCGAGCGGGGCGGACGCCCTCTTCAGCTTTGTGCCCCTCTCCTTTGGCGCTTACAAGCTGCTCTTCGCTGTCCTCGTGCTCCTGTTCCTCACGATGATGAACATGCGAGGGGTCAAGGAGTCGGTCGTCCCGCTCGTGCCGGTGTTCCTCATCTTCCTCATCACCCACGCCCTCGCGATCCTCTATTCCATCGGGGCGAACCTCACGACCGTCGGCGAGGTGGCCCGCGCGACGACGAGCGAGCTGGGAAAGACCACGAGCCAGTTGGGGATCTTCGGGACCCTTGTCCTCATCATGCGCTCCTACAGCATGGGGGCGGGAACCTACACCGGGATCGAGGCGGTCAGCAACGGGATGCCCCTCCTGCGCGATCCGAAGGTGCAGACCGCGAAGCGAACCCTGCGCTACATGGCTATCTCGCTCGCCTTCACGGCGTGCGGGCTGATGGTCGCCTACCTTCTCTACGGGGTCGTAAGCGAGCCCGGACGGACCCTGAACGCGGTCGTCTTCACGCGGCTGACCGCGCACTGGGGCGCCCCGGGCTACGTTTTCCTCCTGGTCGCGCTCATCTCGGAGGCGGTCCTCCTCTTCACGGCCGCCCAAACCGGATTCCTCGGTGGGCCCCGGGTGCTCGCCAACATGTCGCTCGACCGCTGGCTTCCCAGTCAGTTCAGCCTCTTGAGCGAGCGCCTCGTCACCAAGAACGGACTCTTCTTGATGGGAAGCGCCGCGGTGATCCTCATGATGGTGAGCGGAGGCTCCGTGGGCTTCCTCGTCACCCTCTACGCGATCAACGTATTCATCACCTTCACCCTTTCCCAGGCCGGGATGGTCCGCCACTGGTGGCAGGTTCGCCGGCACTCTCCGACCTGGTGGCGGAAGATCCTCGTGAGCGGAGTCGGGTTCCTGCTCTCGGCCTTCATTCTCGTCTCTCAGGTGGTCCTTAAGTTCTCGGAGGGGGGGTGGATCACCATCCTCATCACGGGGACGCTGGTCGTTTTCGCCTTCGTGGTCAAGCGCTTCTACACCCGGACCGGAAAGAGGCTCGCCCGGCTAGACAGCCTGATGACCGTGGCGACTCAGTTCCCGCAGCCGTCCGATGCCGAGAGGAGCACTGACGGGCGTAGGAAACCGGCGCCGCGGCTGCAGCCCCGTGCAAAGACTGCCGTCATTCTCGTGTCGGGGTTCAATGGAACCGGGCTCCATACCCTCTTCAACGTGAGGCGCGTCTTCGGTGACGCTTTCCGCAACTGGTTCTTCATCGAGGCGGGGATCATCGACGCCGATCGATTCAAAGGCCCCGAGACCCTGCAGAGCCTCACCGAGCACGTCGAAGAGGATCTCGCGAGGTATGTCGGCTTCATGCGCTCCCAGGGGCTCTACGCCCGGGGTTTCTCGGCGATCGGAACGGACGTCGTCGAGGAGATCTCAGGTCTCGCCCGCGGCATCTTTGAAAAGAATCCCAACTCCATCTTCTTCGGCGGGCAGATCGTCTTTCAGCTCGAGTCCTTCCTCACCCGGCTTCTCTACAATCACACGACCTTCGCCGTGCAGCGACGGCTCCATCAGGACGAGATCCCCTTCTTCATCATGCCCGTGCGGGTGGACTGACCCCCAGCGCGACGCGATGCAGGACTACGTCAGTCGGGGATCGACCTGCGCGACCGCCCGCGAGCGGGTCGAGTCGCGCTCGACGAGATGGGTCTCGACGATGAAATGGTTGGTGGGCAGGTCCTCGCCCTCGAGAACCCCGATCAGCAGCTCGCACGCCCGACTGCCGAGCTCGTCGGGATTAATGTCGACCGTCGTGAGGGTCGGGGTCTGGTAGGCGCCGCGCACCGTGTTGTTGAAGCCGACGGCGGCAACCTCCACCCCCTTTTCATCGCAGGCCTTCAGCCCCCCGAAGGCGAGAAGATCGTCGGTGGCAGAAACCGCGTCGGGAGTCGCCTCTGCGAGAATCCGCATCATGGCCTCGTAGCCGGACTCCTCGGTGAAGCTCGCCCCCTCGGCGATGAGGTGCTCATCGACTTCGAGCCCCCGATTAACGAGCGCCTGACGGTAGCCCGCAAGGCGATTGCGCGTCACGTTGTAGCCGAGGGGACCGCCGAGGAAGGCGATCCTCTTGTAACCCTGCTCCACGAGGTAGTTGACGACGTTGTACATCGCCTGGAAGTTGTCATTGTCGACCCAGTAGGTGTCGCGGGTCTCCTCGGGCCGCCCGATGGCGACGAAGGGGAAGCCTCGGCTGCGCAGGTAGGCGATGCAGCGGTCGTCCTGACGCGTGGTGGCGAGGATTACCCCGTCGACCCAGGTCGAGTCTATGTAGTTCTTGATGAACTCGATCTCGATATCCTCGCTCTGCGAGAAGGCGTACATGATGAAGTAGCCGTGCTCCTGGGCGTAGATGCTGATTCCGCGCATGGCGCGGATAAAGAAGGTGTTCAGGAAAAGATCGTCGGGGCCGTTCGGAAGCACGAGCCCGATGGTCTTTGTCGTCTTGCCTGCGAGACTCCGCGCGACCGGACTCGGATGATAGTGCAGGCGCTCCATGGCTTCGACTACGCGCCGCTTGGTCTCGTCGCTGATCTTCGGGCTGTCGTGGAGTACGCGCGAGACCGTGGAGGGGGAGACGTTCGCCTGCATCGCCACCTCCTTGATGGTGACCTTCATGCTGCTGCTTCCTTTCCTTTGCGTAGATCCCCTGCATTCACGGATTACTATCCCTTCACCGAACCCAGCGTGAGTCCCGACACCAGCCAGCGCGACGAGAAGAAGAAGAGGATCATCACGGGGATCGAAATCATCAAGGCCGCGGCGCTGAAGTTGCCCCACTGGGTTTGAAACTGCCCCTGCATCGTCTGGAGCCCGAGAGGCCAGGTGAGCAGCTCGTTTTTCTGCAGCATGATCCTCGCGAGCAGGAAATCGTTCCACGCCTGCATGAAATTGAAAAGAAAGACGATCGCGAGGGCGGGCGTCGAAAGGGGAAGGATGATCCGGTAGAACGCCTCCATGCGCGAAGACCCGTCGATCATGGCGGCCTGCTCGAGCTCGTAGGGAACGGTGTCGTAGTAGCCTTTCAGAATCCAGATGCTGAAGGGAACCGCCTGAACGCTGTAGGCGATGACCAAGCCGCGCCAGCTGTTGATGATCCCGAGGCGAGCCGAGAGGATGTAGAGGGGGATCATCAGCATTGCGGCAGGAATCATCTGCGTCGCCAGCAGGAAGACAAGCGCTCCGGTGCGCCCCGGGAAGTTCCACCGCGAAAAGGCGTACGCCGAAGTCGAGGCGATGATCACGCCGATGATCGCGGTCGAAAGGGTGATGATGAGGCTGTTCCATATCCAGCGGACGAAGTCGGTGCTGGCAAAAACGGTGGCGAAGTTCTTCAGCGTCGCTCCCTGGGGGATGATGGCGAGCGAGGTAGACATCAGAATGTTCAAGGGGCGAAGCGAGACCGTGAGGATGCGCAGGGCAGGATAGACCGCTATGACGCACGCGATGATGAGGACGATGTGGATGAGGGTCCGCTGAAAGGGGCTGTCGCCGCGCGAGCGGAGAAAAAACCAGCGCACAAATCCGCCGGCCTTGGTCGAACGCTTGACGGTTGCCTTCATTTGCGCGCCTCCTTCAGCGCAGTTCCGGCCGGGACCGGCCTGTGCATCGTTCCCCCCACGACGGACTCGAGGCCGGAGAACCGAATATAGATGATCGCGAAAATCAGGAGTATCAGGAAAATCACGATGGCAAAGGCTGCCGCGAAGGCGAATCGAGAATAGTCGAAAGCCGCCCGGAACAACGCGGTGACCAGAATCTCGGAGCTCTCCAGATTGTATTCGTTGATGAAGTAGGGAACATTGAAGTTGTTCGTCGTCCAGATGACCCCAAGGATGACCGCCGGCGTAAGCACCGGATTGATGAGTGGGAGGGTGACGTTGCGAAAGCGGGTCCAGGGACCGGCACCGTCCATCTCGGCCGCCTCGTAGTAGGTCCGATCGATGCTCTGGAGCCCACCGAGCAGGATGACCATCATGAAGGGGACTCCCAACCAGATATTCGTAATGTTGATGGCGACGAAGTTCCAAAAGGGACTCGACTTCCACTCGATGCCGTGAAGCCCGATGTCGCGCAGCACGATATTGAGAAAGCCGTATTCAAACTGAAACTCGCCGCGCCAAGCGAGGACCGCGACGACCTGGGGGATCGCCCAGGGAACGATGAGCAGGGTCCGGTAGAGCCCGCGAAGCTTCATTGGACGGTTGAGGAGCAGCGCGAGGATCATCCCCAAGGTCACGTGGAAGGTCACCTGGATCGTGGTCCACAGCACGGTCCGCAGAAAAACCGGAAAGAAATGGACCAGCTTCAGGACCGGCTGGGTGAAGACATCGCCGAAGTTGCGCTCGGCGTAGATCAGGCCGAACTTCGGGTTTCGGAAGGTGAAAAGACTCATGTTGCTGAAGGAGAGCACGACCTCGTAGATGATCGGATAGACGATCAGCATAAGGAGCCCGATCGCCGCGGGTGCGAGCAACATGATGGGCAGGGTATGCCGGTGCCGTAGGAGCTTGCCGAAGATCAGGTAGATCCCGACCTCGAGCAGGACCACGCCTGCAAAGATGGCGAACACGGTCGAGCCGACCTGACCCAGGCTGCGCAGGACGATGTCCGGCGTAAGGGAATGCATCGTTGCCTCCGTGAAGCGGAGTCGGGGCGGAAGCCTGGCTCCCGCCCCGACTGGAAAAGACGGGGTACCGTCTAGTGCATGTTCTGGATGCCGGTGACGGCTGCCTGCTGCATCTTCACGGCGGCTGAGGCCGGGCTCTCGCTGTTCGATAGGACCGCGTTCATCTCCGGCTTCATGGCGTCCCACACCGCTCGCATCTGAACCACGATCGGCATCGGGGTGCCAACGGTCATCTGCTCGGCGGCGCCCTTGAGAATCGGGTCGCTCGTGATGAGAGGATCGCTCAAGGCCGTCGTCAGGGCGGGCAGACGGGCGAGATCCTTCACCATGGTGAGCTGGTTGTCCTTGTCGGTCGCCCAGTTGACGAAGTCCTTCACGACGGCGAGCTTGTCGCCAGCGAGCTCCTTGGAGAGCATGAAGAACTTGCCGCTCGTGTAGGGAGCGGGCCACAAGCCGGTGGAGCTCACCTTCGGGATCCTCGCCACGCCGAGCTTGTCGCCGAGCAGCTTCTGGTACTCGCCGAGGGACCAGTCGCCGTTGATGATCATCGCAGCCTTGCCGGTCTTGAAGAGGGAGTCCATCGCTGCATAGTCGCTCTCCTTCGGTATGATCTGGTACTTGTACTTGAGATCATACAGGAACTGGAGGGTGCTCACCATCTGGGGGGTGTTCAGCGTCGGGGTCGTTCCGTCGTCGGCAAAGACCTTGCCTCCGAAGCCGCCGAGCCAGGGCACCAGCCAGAAGGGCTCGACCTGGTTGAAGACGAGGCCGTAGACCCCGTCCTTCGTCAGCTCCTTGCCCATCTTGATGAGCTCGTCGGTATTCTGCGGCGGATTGGGGACCAGGGACTTGTTGTACAGGAGCATCAGTTCGTTGCCGTTCGAGATCGGCACGCCCCACTCCTTGCCGTCCAGCCTCACCGCATCGACCGCCGAGGCGACGTACTTGGAGAGGTCAAAGAGCTTCCCGACCGGCTGGATGACTCCGGCGGCGGTGAAGGGTCCGGCGTGATCGCTCACGGTCCAGAGAAAGTCGGGCGCCTGTCCCGCGAGGCTCGCCGTCAGGAAGTCCTGTCGCAGGGCCTCGGTGCCCTTCTGGAGCAGGTGGATGGTGACGGTCGGATGATCCTTCATGTAGCCCGCGATGAGGCTCTGCACGTACTGGTAGGAGTTTTCGTTCTCGCTCTCCTGGGTCCACATGGACAGGCTCACAGGACCGGTGGCCTTGGGCTCCTGGCTTCCAGTCGCAAAGGCCGCGAAAGTGGCCAGGACAAATAGAGAGAGGACTAAGAGTTCCTTCTTCACATCTTCCTCCTTGGGTCGCACCACGACGACCGTGGCACCGGATTTGCACGGCTGAATGGGCAACC
>DAHVAK010000039.1 GCA_027314665.1 Spirochaetales bacterium | reverse complement strand
CGCCCCGACCGGCTCCGCCCTATTTTCGGCGCCCTCCCCCGCTGCGGTGAGCTCTTTGAGCGTCTCTTCCACCCCCGGTGACGCCTCGTCCTCGTTGAGCTCCACGATCTCCTCCTCCGGTGCCTCTCGAGCCGCGCTTCGCCTGAAGTCTCTCTCAATTCCGCGGAAAAGGCTGAAGCCGGACGAGGCGGCAAGAAGCAGCGCCTCACCCGTCACGGCCTCCCCGGCGGGAGAAAGCTCATCAAGCCCCTCGAACTCCGCTTCCGCCCGTCCGCGCTCGGCGCCCGCTTCCATCACGGTTAGCCCTACCGCCTCGCGCTCCGGCACCGCTTCGAACTCCTCGAGGACAGCCGCTCCGCCTTCCGCCTCTTCGATGGCCTCGACCTCTTCGGCGCCCTCGTCAAAGACGTCGATATCAGCAAGGAGCTCCTCTCCGTGGAAAATGGCCTCAAGATCCAGGGCCTCGACCTCGTCAAGGCGCTCCCAAAGGAAATGCCCTCCCTCGGACGGGAGCGAGGCGAAGGGCGGCTCGGAGGGCGCCGCTTCGACGGACTCGAGCTCGCGGCTCCCCACCACAGCCTCCCGCCGGTCGGGCAGAATATCGACCTCAGTCAGGCCGAGATCGGCAAACTCGTCGATCTCCGGCGCAAGCTCCTCGAGAACGGCGGCCTCCTCGGGCGCCGCGGCCTCCTCAAGCACCACGCCGCTCTCGCGGACTTCCCCTTCCCCGGCCCCGAGGGGCTCGGCCTCCGCCGCCGATTCCTCCGCCACGGCCTCCTCGGGCGCCGATTCCTCCGCCGCGAGCTCCTCGGGCGCCGCAAGCTCCTCTCCGGCAGGCGCAAGCTCCTCGAGAACGGCGGCCTCCTCAAGCACCGCGCCGCTCTCGCGGGCCTCCCCTTCCCCGGCCGCGAGGGGCTCCTCGTCGACCGGCTCGAGCTCGAGCACCTCGTCCTCCGAACCTTCAGAAGGCGCGGCTCCCGCAGAGGGATGGCTCGCGGCGACAAACGGCGCCTGTGCCTCCGAGGGCGAGAGAAGGGAGGCATCCTCCTCCACCTGCTCGAGCTCGGCGACCTCCTCGATCTCCTCCGCTTCTTCGACCGGCGCCGCTTCGACGCGCGAATCGACCTCGGCAGCGAGCGGCATCGCTGCGATCCGCGCTCCGGGCCCCGGCCCCTGGGGCAGGGCTTCGCGCGCAGGCAGCCTGACCTCCGCGGTCGCCAGAACACGGCGGATGGTCTCCTCCAGCCCCTTCACCTCAACCTGCGCCAGATGCGCCTGCTCGACCCGCTTGCCTATGATAGAGAGGATGTCGTCCCAACTCTTGTCGATGAGGCTGTCCACCTCACGCTCGCGCTCTTTGTTCAGCGAGCCGATGCCCTTCTTGATCTCGCGCTTGACCTCGGCGCTTCGCAGCTCGAGATCTCGGTACCAGCGCTCCCAATCCAGGTTCTGCCGGTTCTCCAGATAGCCCCTGAGAAAAGCGATCTGGAAGCGCTTGATGCGCTCCGAAAGCACCAGGAGCCGGTCCTGGCGGAGGTTCAGGATGAGAAAGGCGATCAGGAAGGTCGTAATAAAGATCGATCCCGACAGGAGGATGCGGAGGGTCGGGTTGAGCGAGAACTCGTTCTTGGTCGCCGTCATCCCGATGAGGCCCGCGCTCTTCGAGGCGACCGTGAACAGGAGGAGCTGATTTCCGCCCGCCTCGGCGAGCACCGGGCGCCCCTCGCCTGTCGCCGGCCCGCTCTTCCAGGCCTTTGCAACCGCAGCAACCAGAATCGTCTCCCGCGTGGGGTTGGCATTGAGAAGCACTCCAAAGCCCGGCACGAGCGCTACGTCCTGCCCTGCCGCGATCACCGAGCGCTTCACGAGATACTGTACGAGCTCATCGGCGGACACATAGAAGATGGCTGTGCCGCGTCGCTCACCGAGGGTGTCGAAGGCGGGAAGACGATAGAGGAGCCGCCCTTCGCCGACGATCACCCGATCGTCGGCGGGACCCTTGAGCTCGAGTTCGCTCGCTGGCATGCCGGGGTCCGCCTGCGCCAAGCTCTTGTACGCGATCTCGTACTTGCCTTCCTTGAGAACATCCGATGGCAACGTGCTGAAGTGGATGTTGCCCTGGCCGTCGATGAAGCGAACAAAGAGCAGGCCGGGAAAGTCGGCTTCGAGCGTCTGAAAAAGGTTCGTGCGATTGAAGATGTCGTCTGCGCTCTGATTCGGACTGTAGATCCGTCGGACGGAGTCATTGGCGAGCACACCCGCGAAACGGCTATAGTTCGCCTGATCGAAGCTGTCAATTGCGCCTCGGGCCGTCTCCAGGTTGGACATGAGAAGAGCCTTCACCCGGGCGTCGTAGAAGTTGGACTCGATGACGCGGAACAGCCCGGAAAAGGCAAAGAGCGAGAAAAGGCTGAAGACTACGACAGCCAACAGCAGGCTCAGAGTGACTTTCTGCACCGCCTTCATGTGCGGACCTCGACTCTCCCCGGGTCTAGGATACACCTACTTGTACTAGTATCGGTAAGGCTGTACCACCAACGGAGCCCTGGCGGAAAAAAAAGGGGAGAGTCTCCTCTCCCCTTCACGCCGACAGGGCTGCTTCAGGCTCCCGCATTCGCAACTGCGGGCTTCTCGTCCTTCGGTGCCTCCGCGGCCTCTCCCTTCTTTTCCCGCTTCGTCCGCTCGCGAATCGTGCGGTCCACAAGCTCGAGAATGACCATCTCGGCGGCGTCCCCGTGTCGCCTCTTCAGCTTGAGGATCCGGGTGTAGCCGCCGGGTCTCGTCACGTAGCGCGGCCCGATCTCCTTGAAGAGCTTCGCAAGAACCGCCTCGTCATGGATTCGGCGGGCGGCGATCCGTCGGTTCTGCACCGAATCGACCTTCGCGCGAGTGACCAGCTTCTCCGCAAGTCGGCGGACCTCGAGGGCCTTTGCCTTGGTGGTGATCACCCGTTCATACCGAAAAAGGGAAATCACCATGTTCCTCTTCAGGGCCTTCCGGTGTCCGGTGCGCCGCTCGAGTCTGTTGAAACCGATCCTATGTTTCATCGTCCTCTTCCTCGTCCCTATCCTCTACCTCGTTCTCGGGCTCCTTTTCCTTCGTCGCCGCAAGCTTCTTCGAGGTTTTCAAGACGCTGTAGTCCGTCATCCCGAGGCTTAGGTTCCACTCCTTCAGCTTTTCCTTGATCTCGAGCAGCGATTTCTTGCCGAAGTTCCTCGTTTTCGCGATCTCGTCCTCAGTCTTGCGCGTAAGATCACCGATGGTCTTGATGTTGGCGTTCTTGAGGCAATTGCTCGATCGTACCGAAAGCTCCAGCTCCTCGACCGGAGTATCGAGGACTTGGCGAACCCGCTCCTCCTCCTCGTCGATATCCTCATCGCCCCCGACGCTGTCCTCATCGAAGTTGATGAAGATCGTGAAGTGGTCCTTGGCGATTTTCGCCGCCTCCGCTACGGCGTTCTCGGGGCTGATGGTTCCGTCAGTCCAGACGTCCAGGATGAGCTTGTCGTAGTCGCTGCGGTGACCCACCCGAGTGTTCTCGATGGAAAAGGCCACCTTCTTGACCGGAGAGAACACGGCGTCGATCGGAATGGTTCCCACTACTTCGACGTACTTCTCGTTTGTTTCGGAGGGAACATAACCCCGGCCGAGATCGATCTGGAGCTCAAGGTCGATGTTCGCCTTTTCCATCAATGTCATGATCTTCAGATCGCGGTTGACGACGGTGATGTCGTTGTCCTTCTCGAGGTCTTTGCCCGTGAGCGTTCCCTTTCCCTTGCATTCCACAAGTATCGTCTTCTGCTCGACATCCTCGGGCAGCTTGATCTGCACAAGCTTCAGATTCGCGATGATCTCGGGGGTGTCTTCCACCACCTCCGGAATCGCCTCGTACTCGCTTGAGATGATGTGAGGCGTGTTGTCGGCGTCGTAGCTCGTGATCTTGACCGCGGTGACCGCATAGCCCTGAATTGACGAGAGCAGAATGCGACGTAGGGTGTTGCCGATCGTCGTTCCATAGCCGCGCTCGAACGGATACGCGATGAAGCGGCCGCTGTTGCCGTCGATCTCGCTGTGCTCGAACGTTATCCCTTTCGGCCTTTTAAATCCCTTTAATAGGTTTCGTCGTGCCATCTATTTGTTCCTTACCCCAATGCCAAATGATCGACCCCCTTGCATTACACGCGTCTGCTCTTGCGAGGCCGGCAGCCATTGTGAGGAATCGGGGTCATGTCCTTGATGGTCTTTACCCACAGGCCAAGCGTGCCAAGAGAGCGAATGGCGGACTCGCGTCCCACCCCTGGACCCTTGACGTAGACGTGCACCTCGTGCAGTCCGGAATCCAAGGCCTTCTTCGCCGCAGTCTCGGCGGTGGTTTGCGCCGCGTAGGGGGTCGACTTCTTCGCGCCTCGGAATCCGAGACCACCGGCACTTGCCCATGAGATGGTATTGCCGGTTAGGTCAGTAATGGTCACGATGGTGTTGTTGAAAGTCGCCTGGATGTAGACATTCCCCTCGTGAACTGTTCGCTTCTCCTTCTTCTTCTTAACCTTGGCCAATTGCTTATCTCCTACACTGCCTTCTTCTTGTTGGCGACGGTCTTCTTCTTGCCCTTGCGGGTTCGCGCGTTCGTCTTGGTCCGCTGACCTCGAACGGGAAGACCCTTGCGGTGGCGAAGGCCCCGATAGCAGCCGATATCCATCAGCCGCTTGATGTTCAGCGCCACCTCCGTGCGGAGGCGTCCCTCCACCTTGTAGTCGTTCTCCAGGACCTTCCGCAACTGGTTGACCTCGTCGGCCGAAAGGTCGTTCATCTTCGTGTCCGGGTTGACCCGGGTCTCACCACAGATCTTCAGTGCAGACGACCGCCCGATTCCGTAAATGTAGGTGAGTGCAATCCTCGCGGCCTTGTTCGGCAGGTCCACTCCTGCGATACGTGCCATAGCTCTCCCCCTATCTCTGCCTTTGTTTGTGTTTCGGATTCGAGCAGATGATTCGCAGCACGCCGTGTCTGCGGATCACCTTGCATTTGTCACACAGCGGTTTAACGCTGGCTCGTACTTTCATTCGCAGTATCCCCCTCTCGATCCGCTATTCACCGGCTTTCACCTACAGGTTCCGGGACCTGATTCGTCCCTTCTTCACGAGCCCCTCATGATGGTGCATCCGCAGATGCCCCTCGATTTGCGCCATCGTATCGAGATCGACCCCAACGATCATGAGAAGTGAGGTTCCTCCCATCAGGTACGCGACCTGCACGGGGAAATTGAAGAAATGCTGCACGAGGGTTGGGATGATCGCAATGAAGGAAAGGAAAAGCGCCCCTGGCAGAATGATTCTGCTCAAGATTCTGTTCAGGTACTCCTCCAACTTGTCGCTGCGAATCCCGGGCACCGATCCTCCGTTTTCGCGGATCTGCTTAGAAATCTCGATCGGGTTCAAGGTGACCTGCGTATAGAAGTAGGCGAAGAAGATGATCAGAAGCGCGTAGATGATGATGTAGGGAGCACCTCCCGGCTGAAGCCAATAGGAGAGCTCTCCGAGCCAGTTAACGCGCTGCCCTAGGCTCTGCGCGATCTGAATTGGAAACGTAAGCACCGACGAAGCGAAGATGACCGGGATAACTCCCGACGGGTTGATCTTGAACGGTATGTAGGTGCTCTGCGCCCCATACATCCTTCTCCCCACGACCCGCTTTGCGTAATGCACAGGTATCTTTCGCTGCCCCTGCTGCTCGATGATCACCAGCGCGACCACGCCCACGAACATGGCGAACACAAGTATTACGAAAACCGGATTGAGCTCCTTCGCCCGAACGCGGTCAACGAGCTCAACGAAGGCGTTGGGCATGCGCGCCACGATTCCCGCGAAGATGATCAGCGAGATTCCGTTTCCGACTCCGCGCTGGGTGATCTGCTCGCCCATCCACATCAGGAATATTGTACCGGTAGTCACAGTGAGCATCGCGAGCAGGGTGTAGGGCAGGTGGGCCATCGTGATCGCGTCGGGGATCTGGTTGGCATAGATCGTCACAGTGTAGGACTGAATGAGAGAAACGAAGATCGTTCCGATTCTCGTCCAACGCTGGATCTTCTTCTTGCCCCCCTCCTCCTCTTGGATCTTCTTCAGACGCGGGAACACAACGACCAGGAGCTGCATGATGATCGACATCGAGATATAGGGCATGATCCCGAGCATGAAGACCGAGAAATTGAGAAAGGCCCCACCCGAGAAGAAATTGAGATACTCGATGATTCCGGCGCCTGCGCCCTGCTGAGACGCGAAGTACAGCCTTAAGGCGGCAAGGTCGATCCCCGGGATCGGGAGAATCGCCCCGAGCCGGAAGATCACCAATACCAGCGCCGTAAACAGGATTCGGTCGCGAAGGTCCTTGATCCGAAGGATGTCCAAGAAGGGATTGTTCGCCATCTGTCTACCTACCCTTTCTTCTCCACGGGCTGAATCGTCCCGCCGGCGGCCTCGATCTTCGCACGTGCCCCGGCGGAAATCATCTCGACGGCGAAGGTAAGCTTCTTGTCGAGATCGCCCTTGCCAAGGATCTTGACGGCGTCCGCGCTCCCCTTGACGAGTTTCTTCTCGCGCAGGCTCGCTTCGCTCACTACCTCCCCGGCGGCGAAATGCTTGCTGATTTCGCCCACGTTCACGACACGGACCGAATCCTTGAAAAGGTGGTTAGAGAAGCCGCGGCGAGCAATGCGCCGGTACAACGGCATCTGCCCGCCCTCGAATCCGGGTCGAACGCCTCCTCCCGCGCGGGAGTTCTGTCCCTTATTGCCTCGTCCTGCGGTGCCGCCCCTGTTCGAGCCCCGACCACGTCCGACGATTCTTTTCTTCTTCGTGGCTCCCTTCGGAGCCCGCAGCTCTTCCATTGTTACTCGATCTCCTCAACCCGTACGAGGTGGGATACACTGTGGGCCATCCCGAGCATCGCAGGGTTCACCTCATGCTCGACGCTCTGATCGATCTTCCGGAGTCCCAGGGCTCGAACCGTCTTGCGGTGCTTCGGCAGCACACCGATCACGCTTCGAACCAGCCGGATGCGAATCCGCTTTGCCATAGCCTTAGCCCCACATTTCCTTCAGCGACTTGCCGCGGTTGTGAGCAACCTGCCGCGCATCGAGGAGGTTCTCCAGACCGTTGAACACGGCTTTGACGATGTTGATGTTGTTCTTCGATCCCAGCGATTTGCTCAAGACGTCGCTGACGCCCCCCGCCTCCATGATGGCGCGCACGGCACCGCCCGCGATGACCCCGGTTCCCGGAGTTGCCGGCTTGATCACGACCGAGGCGCTCTTGTACTTGCCGATGATCTCGTGGGGCAACGTTCCGCGCTTCACCGGGATGGTGACCAGGCTCTTCTTGGCCTTCTCTATGCTCTTCCGAATGGCCTCGGAGACGTCGTTCGCCTTGCCAAAGCCGTAGCCGACGGTTCCCTTCCCGCTGCCGACCACGACAAGCGCCGAAAAGGAAAACCGCCGCCCGCCCTTTACGACCTTCGCGACGCGATTCAGCCGGATCAGCTTCTCGACGAACTCCTTGTCGCCGTCCCGCTCGCGATCCCTCCGGCCGCCGCGTCCATCGCGGCGATCATGCGTGTCCCGCGGCGCGCGAGTCTCTCTCGCCTCTTGAGGCTGGGGTCCGCTTTGAACCTGCTGTTCGTTCTCTTCCACCGTCTCCCCCTAAAGCTTGATGCCGGCTTTTCGAGCGCCCTCGGCAATGGCCTTCACGACTCCATGGTAGATGTAGCCGTTTCGATCGAAGACCACCGCCTCGACGCTCCGCTCTTTGAGCCTCGCTCCGATCGCTTCCCCAAGCTTCTCAGCGCTGGCAACGTTCGGCTTGAGACCCGCAAGCTCCTTCTCGACATCTGCGACGCTCGCAATCGTGACGCCCTTCACGTCGTCAACAACCTGCACGTAGATGTGACGATTGCTGCGAAAAACGCTCATTCTCGGTCGCTCCGAGGTCCCCACGATCTTCTTCTTGATGCGGAACTTCCGCTTCAGCCGGCGGCGCCGCTTGTCCAGTATCCTGTTCATCTTCGCCCCTTACTTGACGCCCGACTTGCCGACCTTTCGCCGGACGGTCTCGTTGTCATAGCGAATTCCCTTGCCCTTGTAGGGCTCCGGCAAACGCAGCTTGCGAATCTCGGCGCTCACCTGCCCGACCTTCTCCCGGTCGGCCCCCGTCACCACGATCTTCGTACCCTGATCCACCGTGATGCCGATATCGTCGCCAAAGACGTATTCGATTGGAATCGAATAGCCCAGGCTCAGGATGAGGCTCTTACCCTTTACCTCCGCACGGTAGCCGACGCCGTTGATCAAGAGCGACTTCGTGAACCCGTTCGACACGCCTGTGACCATGTTTGCAAGCAGCTTACGGTAGAGCCCGTGATAGGCGTTGCCCTGCTTGCTGTCGTCCTTTCTCTCGACACGAGCCCCTTCGTTTTCCACCACGACGGCGACCCCAGGGGCAAACTCCCGGACGAGCTTTCCCTTCGGGCCTTCGGCGACTACGGTGCTGCCGGCGACGCTCACCTTCACTCCCTTCGGAATGGCTACCGGCAACCTCCCAATTCTTGACATAGGCTCGCTCCCCCTACCAAACCGAGCAGATTATCTCGCCGCCGACCTTCTTTTCCGACGCCTTGCGGCCGGTGGTCACGCCCGACGAGGTCGAAACGATGAGAGTTCCGTAACCGTTGTACACCCGGGGCATCTTCCGATAGCCCGCATAGATGCGCCGCCCCGGCGTTGAGACGCGAGACAGCCCGTGAATAGTCGGCTTCATCGTCTCATCGTACTTCAAGAAGACCCGAATGAGGCTGTGACCATCCTGGCTGATCTTCTTGAAGTTCTTGATGAACCCCTCGTTCTTGAGGATCTTCACGACTTCAAGCTTCAACTTCGAGGTGAGGATATCTACCTTATCGAAGCGCGCGGCGTTTGCGTTTCGAATCTTCGTAAGCATGTCTGCAAGAGGATCGCTAACTGCCATCTCTATCTCCCTACCAGCTGGACTTGGTTACTCCAGGGATCAACCCCTCGCTTGCGTACTTCCGAAAACAAATTCTGCACATCTCGAATTTCCGCATGTATCCTCTCGACCGCCCGCAAACCCTGCACCGGTGGACCTTCCGCGTGCTGAACTTCGGCTTGCGCTTGGCCTTTTCTATCATTGCTTTTCGGGCCATCAATGACTCCTTATTTTCTGAACGGCATTCCGAGCTTGGCGAGAAGGCTTCGCGCCTCCACGTCGGTCCTCGCCGTCGTAACGATTGCCACGTTCAATCCGCTAACGCGCTCGATCTTGTCGTAGTCGATCTCGGGGAAGATGATTTGCTCCGTCACTCCCAGCGAATAGTTTCCGTGGCCGTCAAAGGCATTCGGGTTCACGCCCCGGAAGTCCTTGACTCGCGGAAGGGCTACATTCATCAGTCGATCCAGAAACTCCCACATCCTCGCGCCGCGAAGCGTGACCTTTACCCCGATCTCCGCTCCTTCGCGAAGCTTGAAATTGGCGATCGACTTCCGCGCCTTTGTCTTCAGCGCTTTCTGCCCGGTGATCTGCTCGATCTCCTTCACCGAGGCGTCCAGAAGCTTCTTGTTCACAAGAGCCTCGCCGACGCCTGCGCTGACAATGACTTTTTCCACACGCGGTATCTGCATCGCCGAGGTATAGCCGAACTCCTCGCGCAACTGAGATGCGATCTTCTCGTTATACCGGCGCTTGAGCGTCGGAACATAGCCCGTTGCTACCGTGCTCATGTCAGTGGCTCCCCGCATTTCCGGCAGATTCTCACCTTCTCGTCTCCGTCTTGCTTGAATCCGATTCGGGTCGGGCCGCACTTCTTGCACAGGATCATCACATTCGAGACGTCGAGCGGCGCCTCGATATCGATAATCCCCGCCTTGTCGGTGGTCTTGCGCTTCTTGACGGCCTTCTTGACCATGTTGATCCCGTGAATGTAGACACGCCCCTTGTCGCGATCGACGCGAAGCACCCGACCGCTCTTGCCCTTTTCCTTGCCGGCGATCACTCTAACCGAGTCGTCCTTCTTCAGCTTGACCCCGCCCTCGCGGACAAGGTCTCTTCTCCCCATGTACGCCATAGCTTCAATCCCTTCCCTGCAAACTACAGAACCTCAGGCGCAAGCGAGACGATCTTCATGTACGCCCCCTCGCGCAGCTCCCGCGCGACCGGGCCGAAGATCCGCTTTCCCCGCGGGTTTCCGCTCGCATCCATGAGCACGCAGGCGTTGTCGTCGAAGCGGATGTAGGTCCCGTCCCTGCGGCGGTACTCCTTGCTCACCCGAACGACCACGGCGCGCTGAACATCGCCCTTCTTGATGGCCCCGTGCGGCAGGGCGTCCTTCACCGCTACGACGATCAGATCTCCCACCCGCGCGTATTTACGCCTCGTGCCGCCGAGGACCTTGATGCACTGCACCAGCTTCGCGCCACTGTTGTCGGCGACGTTCAGAAAGGTTTCCTGCTGAATCATAGTTCCTCACCCCGCTACTTGGCGCGCTCGACGATCTCCTGGAGCCGCCACCGCTTTTCCTTGCTCATCGGTCGCGCCTCCACGATCCTCACCGTGTCCCCCACGTGCGCCTCGTTCTTCTCGTCGTGGGCCTTCACCTTCTTGGAGTGGGTGACGTACTTCTTATAGAGGCGATGCAATTTGCGCGTCGTGATCTTCACGACGATGGTCTTCGCCATCTTGTCGCTTACGACTTCCCCGGTGAAAACCTTCTTGCCTGTGCTCTTCTTCTGCCCAGCCACAGCTTCCACGTCCAACTCCTATTTCTTCTGCTGCCTGATCCCGAGTGCATACTCGTGAAGGATCCCGTTTAGGCGAGCGATCTTGCGGCGGAGATTGCGCTTCTCGAGCGGGTTGTCCACGTGGTGAACGACCATGTCGAAGCGCAGATCAAGGTACTTCTTCTTCAGCTCCTCGCGCTTCGTCAGGAGCTCGGCGTAGCCCATCTCTTTGAATGAATCCTTCATGATCTCACCCCAACTCTCGACGGGCCACGATCTTCGATTTCACCGGGAGCTTGCTCGCCGCGAGCGTCATCGCCTCATGCGAAAGCTTCGCGTCGACTCCGGACATCTCGAACATGATCGTCCCCGGCTTCACCGGCGCGACCCAGTATTCGGGATTTCCCTTTCCCTTGCCCATGCGTGTTTCTGCGGGCTTCTTCGTATAAGGCATATCCGGGTAGATCCGAATCCACACCTTGCCACCGCGCTTCACGTGACGAGTCATTGCGATACGCGCCGCCTCGATCTGGCGATTCGTGATCCATTTCGCTTCGAGGGACATGAGGCCGACCTCGCCGAAGGATACCCGGTTGCCGCGGGTTGCCTTGCCTGTAAGCCCCGCGGACTTCCGCTGCTTCTTGCGGTATTTCGTTTTTGCAGGACTAAGCATTTACCCTGTCACTCCTCGGAGCGCGCTCCTTGCGTTGCTTCTTCACGAGCAGCCCCGCGTCTTCCTTCTGATCCCGGCGGAAAACCTCGCCGTTGAAGACCCAGACCTTCACGCCGATCGTGCCGAAGGTTGTCTCGGCGGTCGCGAAACCGTAGTCGATCGCGGCGCGCAGCGTGTGAAGAGGGACTCGTCCGTCCTTGTACTGCTCCATGCGCTTCATCTCGCTTCCGCCGAGGCGCCCAGAGACCTGCACCTTCACTCCCTGCACCCCGGCCTTCAGCGCGCTGGAAACGGCCATCTTCAGCGCCCGGCGGAAGGAGCCGCGCGCCTTCAACTGCCGAGCGATATTCAAGGCGATCAATTGGGCGTCCACCTCGGGGCGTTTGATCTCCTTGATCTTGAGCTGAATCTTCTTGCCTGCGACGGTTTGCAGCCGGCTGCCGATCTTCTCGATGTTCGCGCCCTTCGACCCGATGATGATTCCGGGACGAGAGGTGTGGACAACGATCGTAACCCGCTGCGGGTGACGGATGATCTCCACGTCCGCGATGTCGGCGCCCTTGGTTTCCGGGCAGGTCAGAATCGTCTTGCGAATGGCAAGATCCTCGTGAAGCGTATTTGCATACTCCCGCGGATCGACAAACCACTTCGACTTCCAAGACGTGTTGATGCCGAGTCTCAGTCCGTACGGATTTACCTTCTGTCCCACCTTACTCCCCCGTGGCGGCTATTTCGTCAATGACCACCGAGACGTGGCACATCCGCTTCAGCAGAAGGTCACGCTTGCCGTGTGAACGTGCCCACACCCGCTTCATGCGCGGTCCATCGTCGATCAGAAGCTCCTTGACGTAGAGCATCTCTTCGTCAAGGTTCTTGTTCTGCACCAGGGCGTTGGCCGCTGCCGACTGCAGGACCTTGCGCAGAAACCGCGCGCCCTTGTGCGGCAGGTTGTCGAGAATCGCGACCGCCTGCGTGTAGGGCTTCCTCCGAATGTTGGCGGCGACCCGGCGCACCTTGTCGGGCGCGATGAGGAGGTGGTGAGCGCTTGCCCTGTAGCCTTTCTTTGCTTCCATGCTCTTACAGCCTACTTCTTAGACGCTTTCTTGTCGGAGCCGGCATGCCCGCGGAAGATCCGAGTCGGCGCAAACTCCCCGAGCTTATGCCCGACGAGATTCTCAGTGATGTAGACAGGGACCCAGGTCTTCCCATTGTAGACGGAGATGGTTATGCCAACCATCTCGGGAATGATGGTCGAATAGCGAGAGTAGGTCTTGATCATCCTCTTCTCTCCCGCCTTCCCCATCTCTACCACCCGCTTGTAGAGCTTCTTCTCGATGAACGGTCCCTTCTTGATTGACCTAGCCACGTTCCACTCCTACTTCCGTCGCTTCACGATGAACTTGCTCGAAAGCTTCCGCTTGTTGCGGGTCTTGTAGCCCCGGGTGGGTCTACCCCACGGAGTGACCGGATGCCGCCCACCCGAGGTCTTTCCCTCGCCGCCGCCGTGCGGATGGTCGTGCGGGTTCATCGCAACGCCGCGGGTCGTCGGGCGGACACCCATCCAGCGGCGGCGGCCCGCCTTGCCCAGCGAAACGTTCATGTGATCGCCGTTGCCTACCTCGCCGAGGGTCGCATAGCAGTTCTTGAACACCATGCGCATCTCCCCGGAGGGCAGCCGCAGGGTCACGTAGTCGCCCTCCTTGGCCACCAAGGTCGCTCCGGTGCCCGCCGAGCGGACAAGCTGTCCTCCGCGCCCGAGGGTGAGCTCCACGTTATGAACGGTCATACCGACCGGGATCTTGTCGAGCGGAAGAGCATTCCCGATTTCGATCGGCGCATCGGGTCCGCTTACGACGGCTCGCCCGACCGTGAGGCCCTTCGGTGCGAGGATGTAGCGCTTCTCGCCGTCCTTGTAGACGACGAGCGCGATGTTCGCCGAGCGAAAGGGATCGTACTCGATGGTGGCGACCTTTCCGTTCACGCCAAGCTTGTCGCGCCGGAAGTCGACATCCCGATATCTCCGCTTGTGCCGACCGCCCTTGTGCCATACGGCGATCCGCCCGCCCGCGCCTCTTCCCGCGCTGAAGGCACGACCCTTGGAGAGCGCCTTGATCGGCTCGCTTGCGGTGATCTCCTCGAAGCTCAGTATCGTCGTAAACCGGAGGTTCGAGGTCCTCGGTTTGAATGTCTTTATCGCCACTTCATCCCCCCTGCGTGTCTGACTTCGTCACCCTCAGGGCCGACGTCAGGCGCCCTCGAAAACGTCGATCTTGTCCGTTTCCTTCAGCGTAATGATCGCCTTCTTCCAACTCGAGGTCCGCCCCGTGTGAAGGGCCGAGCGCGATCGCGAAGAGCGCGGCTTCGGCTTCGCGGTAATGATGTTGCAGGAAAGCGGCCTCACCGAGAAAAGCTCCTTGATCGCCTGCATCACCTCGAGCTTGTTCGCCCGGGCGTCCACACGGAAGGTGTACTTCTTCACCTTCGCCTCGCGCATTGCGTTGGTCTTTTCCGTGAGGACCGGCGCAATAATGATCTTATCTGGCTGCATGCTCCGCCTCGCTCTCCGTTCCCGGATAGAAATCGTTTAGCTTCCGCGCCGCGGTCTCGAGAAGGATAATGCTCCGCCCGTAGTACAGATCGTGGGCAGAAAGTCGGTTGTACGAAAGAAAGGTCAGCCACGGGAGATTTCGCCCCGCGCGGCGCACCATTCCGTCCTCGCCCCCGAGGATCAGCACGGAACGCTCGCCGTCGCCAAGCTTCGAAAGAATCGACAGAAGGTCCTTCGTCCTTCCCGATTCGACGGTGAAGTCCTCGACCACCTTCAGACGCTCCTCCGAGACCTTCATGCTGAGGATCGAGCGCATCGCCAAACGCTTGACCTTCTTGGGGATCGTGTAGCTGTAGTCGCGCGGTCTCGGCCCGAAGATGAGACCTCCGCCACCCCACAGCGGCGAGCGCTTGTGGCCAGCTCGGGCATGGCCCGTTCCCTTCTGGGCCCAGGGCTTGGCCCCGCTTCCCTTCACCTCCGCCCTCGTTTTGGTCGAGGCGGTACCCTGACGCCGATTCGCCAGCTCATTTCGGATGGCGTAGTAGATGGAACCCCGGCTCACCTTGCAGCCGAAGACCCCATCGGCGAGCTCGATGTCTCGAACCGGCTCTCCTTGGATAGAATAGACCTTCGCGTTCATCGCCCGCCCTACCTCTTCTTCGCTTTCGTCACGACTACCAGGCTCTCACGCGTCCCCGGAATCGCGCCCTTCACCAGCAGGGCCTTGTTCGCCGCATCGACCCGGATGATGCGCAGACTCTGCACGGTCGTGCGGTCGCCGCCCATCCTGCCGGGCATTCGCGTCCCCGGAAGGCTGTGACCGGGAAAGGTGTTCATTCCCGTCGAGCCGTTCTCCCGGTGGAACTTCGCGCCGTGGGCGCCGGGCCCTCCGTGAAAGCCGTGACGCTTCATGACGCCCTGGAAGCCCTTGCCCTTGGAAACGCCCCGAACGTCGACGAAATCCATGTCCGAGAGCAGCTCCACTCCCAGAGTGTCCCCGACGTTTGCGTCCCGCTCGAAATCGCGAATCTCGAGAAGGAAGCGCTTGGGCGTGATCTTGTCTCCAAACTGTCCTGCATAGGGCTTGGTGACTCGGCTCTTTTTTCGATCGACGGAGCCAAGAACCACCGCGTCGTAGCCGTTCTTGTCGGCCACGCGCTTCTGCACGACGACGTTGTCCTCAATATGAATGACGGTCACCGGAATGAGAACGCCCTTCTCGTCGAACACCTGCGTCATTCCGACCTTCCGGCCAATGAGACCTACCATCTTCCTTCCACCTTGCGCCTACTGCTTGATCTCGACGTCTACGCCCGCAGGCAGCTCGAGCCTCATGAGCGCGTCCATCACTGCCGAGGATGGTTCGAGGATGTCAATCAGCCGCTTGTGAGTGCGCATTTCGAATTGCTCGCGTGACTTCTTGTTGACATGGGGAGAGCGCAGGACCGTGTACTTGTTGATCCGCGTCGGCAGCGGGATCGGCCCCGCAACCTTCGCGCCCGCCTTTGCCACGGTCTGAACAATCGCCTTGGCGCTCTGATCGATCAGCTCAACGTCGAAGCCGCGCAGCCTCACCCGGATTCTGTCCCTGGCCATCATTCCTCCAAAAAATAGGTCCCGCCGCCGTCGGGCAGTGGGACCCACCCATTCACTCTACGATCTCGGTAACCTGGCCGCTTGCGACGGTGCGGCCGCCTTCGCGAATTGCGAAGCGCAACCCCTTCTCCATCGCAATAGGATGGATGAGCTCGACGTTGACCTCGGTATGGTCGCCGGGCATGATCATCTGCTTCTCGCTCGGAAGGGAAACCGTCCCCGTGATGTCGGTCGTCCGGAAGTAGAACTGGGGCCGGTAGCCGGTGAAGAACGGCGAGTGACGTCCGCCCTCCTCCTTGGTCAAACAGTAGATGCTTCCCTTGAACTTCTTGTGCGGAGTGATCGAGCCCGGCTTGGCGAGAACCTGCCCGCGCTCGACGTCGTTCTTCTCAACGCCGCGCAGCAGGGTTCCGATGTTGTCGCCCGCCTGCCCCTGGTCGAGGAGCTTGTTGAACATCTCCACGCCCGTGACGACCGTGCTCTTGGTGTCGCGGATACCGACGATCTCGACGGTGTCTCCAACCTTCACGATCCCGCGCTCCACTCTTCCGGTGACTACCGTGCCGCGCCCCTGGATGGAGAAGATGTCCTCGATCGGCATCAGGAAGGGCTGATCGATTGCGCGCACTGGCAGCGGGAAGTAGGAGTCCATGGCCTCCAAGAGCTCCTTGATGCACTTGGTCTTGCTCTCGTCGTCCGGATGCTCCATCGCGTCGAAGGCCGCCCCCTTGATGATGGGGGTCGTGTCGCCGGGGAAGCCCTGGCTGTTGAGAAGATCCTTGATCTCCTGCTCGACCAGCTCGATGAGCTCAGGATCATCCACCTGATCGATCTTGTTCAGGAAGACGAGGATGGAAGGCACGCCGACCTGCCGCGCCAAGAGCACGTGCTCGCGGGTCTGCGGCATGACGCTGTCCGGAGCAGAAACGACGAGGATAGCCCCGTCCATCTGAGCCGCGCCGGTGATCATGTTCTTGATATAGTCCGCGTGTCCCGGACAGTCCACGTGGGCGTAGTGCCGTTTATCGGTTTGATACTCCACGTGCCGGGTATTGATGGTGATGCCGCGCGCCTTTTCCTCCGGCGCGTTGTCGATGTCCTCGTACTTCATCACCTTATCGCCATAGAGCCTGCCGCAGTACATGGTGATTGCTGCGGTGAGGGTCGTCTTTCCATGATCGACATGGCCGATCGTACCAACGTTAATGTGTGGCTTGTTCCTTTCAAACTTTTCCTTAGCCATCATCTCCTCCTTGTGATAATCTCACACGGTCCATACGAACCAACGTTAGACGGGAAGGACAGAGTAACGCTCCCTCGCCCTTTCTGAAAGGCCCGTAGCGTAGCCGGTGGCCACAGGGATACCGCTTTAGGAATCCCAATAACCACGCTCCGATTCGGCCTCGCGACGACGGCATCCGCCCTCGGCTTCATGCCACGGGGAACCTTAAGGAGCGCCCCGAACGTCCGGTATGTCTCTCGACTGGATTTAGGTAAGCTGGACAGCCATGCAGAGCGAGCTTCCGCCCGCCTTTCATACTATTGCGTTGTCGACAACAGCACGCCGGCTTGCACCACCTTGCCATCCCCCGACAGCCCCTTGCGGGGCCGCCGCCCACTTCCGTTCAAGGATGATTGGTTTGGCCAAACAAGCCCTTGATCCTTACCGTTACAAGCGATTATTATACCCGATCGTCTCGAAAGGTTCAAGTACCAAATCGGGATTCCGAAAGGCGGTTACCACCGGTAGTGAGCGAAGGCCTTGTTTGCCTCGGCCATCCGGTGCGTGTCCTCCTTCTTTTTGAAAGCGGTTCCGGTGTTGTTGAAAGCGTCCAGGAGCTCCGCCGCAAGCTTGTCGCCCATCGACTTCCCGCCCCGGTCGCGCGCCGCCTGGATGATCCAACGCATCCCGAGGGCCTCGCGCCGCTTGTCGCGGATCTCGATGGGAACCTGATAGGTGGAGCCGCCGACCCGGCGAGACTTCACCTCCACGAGAGGCTTCACGTTCTCGATCGCCTTGAGGAACACCGCGAGCGGCTCCTCTTTGCTCTTCGCCTTCAGCCCATCGAAAGCATCGTAGACAATGCGGGTACAAATGGATTTCTTGCCGTGCACCATCATCCGGGTGATGAACTTGGCAACGACGAGGCTCCCGTACCTCGCGTCTCCCACCATCTCGCGCTTCGGCGCTTCCTTTCTTCGTGACATCTGCGGTCTTCCTCTCTTGCGGCGCCTTTACGCCTTAGGCTTCTTGGCGCCGTACTTGGAACGCCCGCGCTTGCGATCCTCGACGCCGAGGGTATCCTTGGCGCCCCGGATGATGTGATAGCGAACGCCCGGGAGGTCCTTCACGCGCCCGCCGCGAATGAGGACAACCGAGTGCTCCTGGAGGTTGTGCCCAATGCCCGGAATGTAGGCGGTCACCTCGATTCCATTCGACAGACGGACACGCGCCACCTTGCGCAGCGCGGAGTTCGGCTTCTTCGGGGTAACCGTCATGACGCGCGTGCAGACCCCGCGCTTCTGCGGGCAGGAGGCGAGGGCGGGCGCCTTGGTCTTGGCCGTGGCCTTCTCGCGTCCCTTACGGACAAGCTGATTTATCGTCGGCATCGGTTCGAAAGACTCCTCGTACTGGTTGCTGATTGGAACAGGTTCGGCCACTCTATCAGGGCGAAACCCGACTGTCAAGCACCGGCCGGGCCCTGCCGAGAGGGCAGATCACCGGCGTGCTTGATCCCGGAGGCAGGCGCCCGCGATCATCCGGCGCCACCCGCTCTACTCCTCGCCCTCCTCCTCGTCGGCGGCCGCCGCCGCGACGGTCTCGGGCTCCGGCTCCGCGTCGGCATCCAGGTCGACGTCGGCCTCGTACTGGGTCGCCTCTTCGCGCTCCCTCGCCGCCTTGCGAGCCTCGAGAATGCTCTGGATCGAGGCGTCAAGATCCTCGCTCGTTTCGTCGAAGAGCTTGATATTGCGATAGACCCTCTTGCCGGTTCCCGCCGGAATGAGGTGACCGATGATGATGTTCTCCTTCAAGCCCCGCAGCTCGTCGACGCTTCCGGCAATCGCGGCGTTGGTGAGCACCTTCGTCGTCTCCTGGAAGGAGGCGGCCGAAAGGAAGGAATCGATGTTGAGCGAGGCTCGAGTAATCCCGAGGAGCAGCGGTCGGGCTACCGCGGGCTGGCCGCCTTCGCGCATCACGCGCTGGTTCTCCTCATGGAACTTGTACTTGTCGACGTGATGTCCGTAGATGAAGTTCGTGTCGCCGACGCGCACGATCTCCACCTTGCGCATCATTTGGCGGATGATCACGCCGATGTGCTTGTCGTTGATGTTGACGCCCTGGAGGCGGTAGACCTCCTGGATCTCGTCAACGAGCCAGCCCTGAAGAGCGTTCTCCCCGAGGATATGGAGGATGTCGTGGGGATCGGTCGCTCCGTCGCACAGGGCCTCTCCGGCGTCCACGTCGTCGCCGTCGCGCACGAGGAGGTGCTTGCCCATCGAGACGAAGTGCTTGGATTCCCGCCCGTAGACGTCTTCCACCACGATGACCCGCTTGCCCTTGGCGATCCCCTTGAACTTGACCTTTCCGCTGATGAGGGCGAGAACCGCCGGATTCTTCGGGCGGCGGGCCTCGAAGAGCTCGCCTACCCTTGGAAGACCGCCGGTGATGTCGCGGGTCTTCACACTTTCCTTCAGCAGCTTGGCAAGGGTGCGCCCCCTGCTCACCTTGTCCCCCTCCTCGACGCTTAGGTAGGCCGCGCCGGGCAGGAAGTAGGTGGCAAGCTCATTGCCCTTCGCGTCGGTGATGACCATCCGCGGCTGGAGGCTCTCCAGCGAGAACTCGGTGATCTTCTTCTCGATGTTGCCGGTGTCCTCGTTGATCTCCTCCTTCAGCGTGGTGCCGAGGACGATATCCTCGAACTTCACGATCCCGTCCACCTCGGAGATGATCGGCTCGGAGAAGGGGTCGAAGACCGCGATCGATTCCTGCGCCTCGACGATGTCGCCGACTGCTTTCAGCAGGGCCGAACCGTTACGCACCTCGATCTTCTGATCCTGGGCGATGAGGAGGATCTCTTTGCCCCGAATCGAGACGTAGGCGACGTCGGTCGTTTTGATCTCCTCTTTGCCGCGCTTGACGATCGTCTCGCCGGTGATAACCCGCTGGCCGTCGGTGACGAGCACCTTGTCGCGCGGCTCCTCAGGAATGCGCTTCAGGATCTTGGCTGCGATGATGTGGCCCTTGCGGGTAAAGAGCACCTCGCCGTTTTCCAGCTTCACGATGTTTCCGACGACCTGCTTCACGAGGATCGGATACTTGAGGTAAATCCGGTTCTCCTCGCTCACCTTCGTCGCCGCCCCTCCGATATGGAAGGTTCTCATCGTAAGCTGGGTGCCCGGCTGCCCGATCGACTGGGCCGCGATGATCCCGACCGCCTCTCCGATCTCCACGGAGCGATTCGTCGCGAGGTTCCGCCCGTAGCACTTGCGGCAGACCCCGTGCTTGGCCTCGCAGGTGAGCACCGTGCGGATCCGCACGGTCTCAATGCCGATCGACTCGATGTGCTCGGCGATCTCGTCGGTGATCTCTTCATTGATGTCGATGATCACTTCGCCGGTAATGGGATGCTTGACTCGCTCGAGGGTGAACCGGCCCTGGAGGCGGTCGGCGAGCGACTCCACGATCTCCTCGCCATCCTTGATGGCGCTGGTGTCATTGCCGTTGATCGTTCCGCAGTCCTCTTCGTTCACGACGACGTCCTGCGCGATATCCACCAGCCTTCGGGTCAGATAGCCTGCGTCGGCGGTCTTCAAGGCCGTATCGGCGAGCCCCTTGCGGGCGCCGTTCGTGGAGATGAAGAACTCGATGATTGACAGGCCTTCCTTGAAGTTCGCTCGGATGGGCAGCTCAATGATGTCGCCGGACGGCTTCGCCATGAGGCCTCGCATTCCGGCAAGCTGTCGAATCTGGGTCCGGCTTCCGCGCGCCCCGGAGTCGGCCATCATGTAGACCGGGTTGAAGCCGTCCCGGTCCTCGCGCAAGGTCTTCATGAGGACATTGGTCAGATCTTCGTTGGTCTTGCTCCACACCTCGATGACCCGGTTGTAGCGCTCCTCCTGAGTGATGTGCCCCTGGAGGTACTGCTGCTGGATCTCCTCGACCTTCTGGTTCGCGCTGTCGATCATCGCGGGCTTGTCCTTCGGAATGATGATGTCATCCATGCCGATGGTCGCCCCGAAGACCGTCGCGTACCTAAACCCCAGGTTCTTTACCTGGTCGAGCATCTCAACCGTGACGAAGGGGCCGTGATCCTTGTAGCACTTGGCGACGAGGTTTCGCAGCTCCTTGTCCCCAAGGGCGTAGTTGATGTAGCCGATCTCCTTGGGCATGCTCGCGTTGAAGATGATCCGCCCCGGCGTGGTCTCGAGCCACTGACCGTCGCGCCGCACCTTGACCATGGCGTTGTAGTCGACCGCTTTCACCTCGAGGGCCATGATCACCTCGTCCGCCCCGGAATAGCTCTTGCCCTCGCCCTTCGCGCCCTTCTTGCTGCGCGTGAGGTAGTTGATCCCAAGGACCATGTCCTGCGACGGGAAGACAATCGGAGTGCCGTTGGCCGGATTGAGGAGGTTGTTCGCCGAAAGCATCAGCATCCAGCACTCGATCTGGGCCGCCTGGGTGAGTGGCACGTGGACCGCCATCTGGTCGCCGTCAAAGTCGGCGTTGTAGGCGTGGCAGACCAGGGGGTGCAGCTTAATCGCCTTTCCCTCGACGAGGACCGGCTCAAAGGCCTGGATCCCCAGACGGTGGAGGGTCGGAGCGCGGTTGAGAAGCACCGGATGCTCGCGGACGACCTCGTCGAGGACCGCCCACACCTCCGGAGTCTCCTGCTCCACCAGCGTCTTCGCCTTCTTGATGTTGTAGACAACGTCCTTCTCGACGAGCTTCTTCATGATGAAGGGCTTGTAGAGCTCGAGGGCCATCTTCGTGGGCAGTCCGCACTGGTGGAGCTGAAGCTCCGGTCCCACCACGATGACGCTGCGCCCCGAGTAGTCGACCCGCTTGCCGAGGAGGTTCTGCCGGAAACGCCCCTGCTTGCCTTTGAGCATATCCGACAGGGACTTCAAGGGGCGATTGGAGGCTCCCTTCACGACCCGCTTCTTCTTCGAGTTGTCGAACAGGGCGTCGACCGCCTCTTGGAGCATGCGCTTCTCGTTGCGGATGATGATGTCGGGAGCGTTCAGGGCCATGAGCCGCTTCAAGCGATTGTTGCGGTTGATCACGCGCCGGTAGAGATCGTTCAGATCCGAGGTGGCGAAGCGCCCGCCGTCGAGCTGGACCATTGGCCGGAGCTCGGGCGGAATGACCGGAATGACGTCGAGGATCATCCACTCGGGCTTGTTGCCGGAGTCGCGGAAGTTCTCGACGATCTCGATGCGCTTGAGGAGACGTTTGTCGGCCTTCGCCCCCTTCTGGACCATCTTCGCGCGCAGCTCGATCGACAGGGCGTCTAGGTCGAGGTTCTCGAGCAGGGTGCGAATCGCCTCAGCGCCGATCCCGGCGGTGAAGCTCTGGCCGTAGCGCTCGCGGGCCTCGAGGTATTCCTCCTCCGAGAGGAGGTCCATCTGCTTCAGGTCGGTGTCCCCGGCATCGATCACGATGTACTTTTCATAGTAGAGGATCGACCGCAGCGATGCGATGGAGAGGTCGAGCAGAAGCCCCATTCGGGAGGGAACCGAGCGGTAGTACCAGATGTGGGAGACCGGAGAGGCAAGCTCGATGTGACCCATGCGCTCGCGGCGGACCTTGAAGTGAGTCACCTCGACGCCGCAGCGGTCGCAGATCACGCCCTTGTAGCGAATCGACTTGAACTTGCCGCAGTAGCACTCCCACTCCTTGGTCGTCCCGAAGATGCGCTCGCAGAAAAGCCCATCCTTCTCGGGCCGGAGGGTGCGGTAGTTGATCGTCTCGGGCTTCTTCACCTCACCGTAGGACCAGGCCCGAATCTGCTCGGGCGAGGCAAGGCGAATCATTATATTGTCGAAATCCTGCAAATCTCTCATCGGGTGAGCTCTCCCTAAAACTGGCTGCCCTGACGGCTAATCAGCTCTTCATCCCGCTCGGTGAGCGGGATCTTCTTGCCGCGGGAGTCGTAGATCGAGATATCGAGGGCGAGCCCTCGAAGCTCCTGCACCAAGACATTGAACGACTCGGGGATGCCCGCCGCGGAGGCCGGCTCCCCCTTCACTATGCTCTCGTAGATCTTCGCACGCCCGGTCATGTCGTCGGACTTGATCGTGAGCAGCTCCTGGAGGGTGTTCGCGGCGCCATAGGCCTCCAGCGCCCACACCTCCATCTCGCCAAGGCGCTGGCCTCCGAACTGGGCCTTTCCGCCCAGGGGCTGCTGCGTGACGAGAGAATAGGGGCCCGTCGAGCGAGCGTGCATCTTGTCGTCGACCAGGTGGTGCAGCTTCAGCATGTAGAGATAGCCAACGAAGACGGGGTTTTCCATGAGAACGCCGGTTCTGCCGTCGGTAAGCTCGATCTTCGAGGTCGTTGGAAGCGCGGCGGCCTTGAGCTTCTCCTCGATCTGCTGGTTGGTTGCGGACTGAAAAACCGGGGTCGAATACCACTCGCCGAGCGCAAAGCCGGCCCACCCGAGCTCGGTTTCGAGGATCTGGCCGAGGTTCATGCGCGACGGCACTCCGAGGGGGTTGAGACAGATGTCGAGCGGCGTCCCGTCGGCCATGTAGGGCATGTCCTCCTCGGGGAGGATGCGCGCAACGACGCCCTTGTTGCCGTGGCGGCCCGCCATCTTGTCGCCCTCGCGAAGCTTGCGCTTCGTCGCGATGAGCACCTTTACTACCTCGTCGACCCCCGGGGAAAGATCGTCACCCTCCGACCGCTTCAGGCGCTGGACGTCGATGATCGTCCCGTCGATGCCGTGGGGAACCCGAAGCGAGGTGTCGCGCACCTCCTTTGCCTTTTCGCCAAAGATGGAGTTTAAGAGCTTGAACTCGGGGGTGGTCTCGGTCTCCGACTTGGGGGTGACCTTCCCGACGAGGATATAGCCGGACTGGACCTTCGCGCCGATGCGCACGATCCCCTCCTCGTCGAGCTGCTCGAGTGACTTCTCGTTCGTATTGGGAATGTCGCGGGTGATCTTTTCTGGTCCGAGCTTCGTCTCTCGAACCTCCACCATGAACTCCTTGATGTGGATGGAGGTGAAGATGTCCTCCTTGACCACCTTCTCGGAGACGAGGATCGCATCCTCGTAGTTATAGCCGTTCCACGGCACGAAGCCGACCAGGACGTTGCGCCCGAGTGCGAGCTCGCCGCTGTAGGTGGCGGGCCCGTCGGCGATCACCTGTCCGGCGGCAACCTTCTGCCCGACCCGCACCAAGGGCTTCGGGTTGAAGCAGGTGTCCTGGTTGGTGCGCTGGTACTTCACGAGCGGGTAGTGGTCGCGCTCTTTCTTCGCCTCATCGGGGATAATGGTGACGACTCGCGAGGTGACGTACTCCACTACGCCGGGACGCCGCGCCTTGGCGAGGACCCCGGAATCATAGGCGGTCTTGCTCTCCATTCCGGTTCCGACGATGGGCGGCTCGGGAAAGACCAGCGGAACGGCCTGGCGCTGCATGTTGGAGCCCATGAGGGCGCGGTTCGCGTCGTCATGCTCGAGGAAGGGAATGAGCGAGGTGGCAACCGAGATGACCTGCTTCGGCGAGACATCCATGTACTGGATCTCCGCCGGGTCGCGGGTCACATAGTCGCCCCCCTTGCGCGCCGAGACTCGATTCGAGCGGAAGTTTCCCTTTTCGTCGATCGGGGCGTTCGCCTGCGCGATGAAGTACTTCTCCTCGTCCATCGCGGAGAGGTATTCGATCTCCTTGGTGGCCTTGCCGCTCTTCACCTTGCGGTAGGGGGTCTCGAGGAAGCCGTACTCATTGACTCGGGTGTAGTTCGCGAGCGAAACGATAAGGCCGATGTTCGGACCTTCGGGCGTCTCAATCGGGCACATCCGCCCGTAGTGGGAGTAGTGCACGTCGCGGACCTCGAAGCCGGCGCGATCGCGCGATAGACCGCCGGGGCCGAGGGCGTTGAGGCGCCGCTTGTGGGTAAGCTCGGACAGGGGGTTTACCTGGTCCATGAACTGCGAGAGCTGGCTCGAGCCGAAGAACTCCTTGATCGCCGCGACGATCGGCTTTATGGAGATGAGATCCTGCGGTTTGACCGTGTCGGTTTCCTTCAGCGACATTCGCTCCTTTGCGATGCGCTCCATGCGGGTGAAGGCCGTCTTGAGCTGGTTGGCGAGAAGCTCGCCGACTGAGCGAATCCTCCGGTTGCCGAGATGGTCGATGTCGTCGACGTTCGCCTCGCCGATGTACACCTTGATGAGGTAGAGCATCGTGTTGAAGATATCTTTCTTCGTCAGGGTGTGCGCCTCGGGCGGCGGATCATAGTCGAACTTCTTGTTGAGCTTGTAGCGTCCCACCTGGCCGAGATCGTAGCGGCGGGAGCTGAAGAACATCGAGTTCAGGTCCTTCTCCGCGCTCTCGAAGGTGATCGGTTCCCCGGGCATGATGACCGCGTAGACCGCCGCGAGGGCGTCCTCCTTCGAGGGCTCATCCACGTCGGGATCGTCCTTGGTGAACTTCACCTCCTCCCGCTCAAAGCAGTTGAGGATGATGCCCGAGTGGAGCGATTCGTCATGGCCCTGATCGATGACCTCCACTTCCTTGATCTGGGAGTGCAAGAGCTCGTCCACGTCGTGCGGATGGATCTTCTCGCCGGCGCGGTACAGCTTCTTCAGCTCTTCGCCCCCAGCGGTGTAGACCGCCTTCGCGAAGACCTTGCCGACGAGCTTGTCCTTGGCCTCACGGGTGTCCGAAACGGTTACGATCTGCGTCTTGTAGAACAAGCCAATGATCTTCTCTCGGGTGTCGAAGCCGAGGGCGCGCAGGAAGAGGGTCCCGAGGATTCTCTTCTTGCGATCGATCTTGGCGTAGATGAGCTCCTTCTTCTGATCGATCTCGAACTCCAGCCACGATCCGCGGTAGGGAATAATCCGCGAGGAGAAGATCCCCTTCTCGTGGGAGAAGATCACGCCCGGCGATCGATGGATCTGACTGACGACGACGCGCTCGGCCCCGTTGATGATGAAGGTTCCGCGGTCGGTCATGAGCGGGATATCGCCGACGTAGATGTGCTTCTGGCGTATTTCACCGGTCTCTTGGAAGATGAGGTTTATCCTGGCCTTTATCGGCACGGCGTACGTGAGGCCCTTCTGCTTGCACTCCGCCTCCGAAAGCTTGATGTTCTCTTCGTCGAGGGTATACTGCGTGTACTCGAGCACCATGTCTCCGTTGGGGCTCTCGATCGGGAAGACGCTCTGAAAAACCTCTTCCAACCCCTGGCGGAGAAGCGGCTGCCCCTGCTTCAACCTGTCGCGCTGGAGAAAGCGCTCGTACGAGGAGGT
>DAHVAK010000033.1 GCA_027314665.1 Spirochaetales bacterium | reverse complement strand
GCTCCTTCTCGAGAAGGAGCGCCTGAAAAGGCGCTACGAGTCGCTTGATCTGCGCACCGAGCAGCTTACGGCCCGCGAGAAGGCCGTGAAGCAGAAGGAGGCCGAGGTCGAGCAGAAGCTGGTCGCCCTCAACGAGGAGCAGAAGGCGCTCACCGAGCGAGAAAAATCATTCAACGATTCGGTGAGACAGTACGAGAATAGAAGTGCGAACCTGCAGCGCGTGGCCGAGAACCTTATGGGGATGCCGCCCCAGAAGGCGGTCGACCGGTTGGTGGGCATGAGTGACCAGGACGTGATCGAGGTGCTGCAGGCCACCGACAAGATCGCGCAGGAGAACAACGCGACCTCGATTGTTCCCTACTGGTTGTCGCTGATGCCGGCTGATCGGGCGGCCTCGATTAGCCGCAAGATGCTGAAGATTCAGCCGGCTATCGGCCAGCCGGTTCTGGCCGGTCAGGCTGGCCAGGGCGGCCCGTAGGGCCGTCGAGAGTGCCGCGATCCCTTCGGGCGGTCGCGGCGGGTCGCACGAATGCGGCCCAAGCGCGCGCAAGCTCGCGCGAAGGCCCGCACGTTCGCGGGCGTGGAGGCGGAGTGACCAATCTACCGGTGCAGCGCGACCTTTCGCCGGTGCAGCTGCTCGAAGGGCCGTCATCGCGGTCATCCAAGCCCGAGCCGCAGCGGGACTTCGGGTTGGTCCTGGATCGAACCCTCCGCGATTCCCCAAGGGATCTGCGTGCGGCGAGCGCGAGGGACGCGAGCGAAGCGCACCGGGGCGAAGAGCCCCAAAGTAGCCGCGGAGAGGCCGAGCGGAGCGCTTCCCCGCAGGTCGATGCCGCGCGCGACGATCGGCAGGTCCACTCGAGGCGCTCAGAGGCCAAGAGCGAAGCGGCAAGCCGAGCCGTGGGCGACGAGGGCGGGGAGCCGGCCAAAGCGGGCTCCGCGCAGAGACCGGAGGCCTCCTCGCCGCGAGACGCCAAGGTGGAGGGCAAGGACGCGTCCGCCGCCCAAGCCCCCGACGAAAAGCCCGCGAAGCAGCTCTCCGGGCGCAGTGGACCGGACGGGACCCCCCAGGTTGCTCTCTCTCCCAAGGGCGCAAAGATAGCGGGCGCGAAGGTCGAAAGCGCAAAGATCGCGGGTGCGAAGGTCGGGGCTGACGCCGCGGCGATCCTTGCGAAGGAGAAGGCCGCCCTCGCTGCGCAAGCTGAGGCCGCGAAAGAGGTCATAGCCCAGCCGAAGCTTGCGATCGAAAATGCCGCAAAGAAGAGCCTATCCGTTTCGGCGGAGAAGAAGAGCGAGAAGGGCGCGGAGTCGGGCGCCGAAGCGATTGCAGCCGCCCTGGTCTCGGCGCAAGTAACAAAGAACGCTCCCGAGCTGTCCTCGGAGCAGGGAGCTGGCTCCGCAAAGAAGGAGGCCGTGGAGGCGCCCTCGAAGCGAGGAGGGGCAGTCGCAGCGGGACAGAGCGGGGCAAAACAGGACGCGCAGCCCCAGCTTACCGTGATCGACCTTCGCGGGGTTGCCCACCACGAGACCGTTCAACCGCCTACCGACCCCAGCCTGCAGCCGAACGGGAGCCAGCCTCGTCATCAGTCCATCGAGGTGCGGCTGATCGGATTCGATCCCGGGGGCAACGCAGCCGCGGATGGGTTCGCGCGGAGCGACTCGGTCCTCCTGCCCTCGCGCCAGGATGCGGTGAATACCCTCCAGCAGAACTGGGGCCCCCTCATGAACCAGGTCATGAAGAGCGCCGGGATTCTGCTCCGGGACAACGATAGCGGAGAGATTCGCCTCGTGCTCAAGCCCGAGCATCTCGGAAGCGTGCGGATACAGCTCGAGATGAAGGATAGCCTTATCAGCGGCAAGATTGTCGTCGAGAATCAGAACGTGCGGCAGCTCTTTCAGCAGAACCTCGAGTCGCTCTACCGGGCTTTTCAGGAGAGCGGGTTTACCAACGCGGGACTGAACGTGAGCGTCAGCGGAAACGGCACGGGAGGCCGCGAGAAGGGGCGGCATTCTGGTCCGCCCGTAGCGGAGGCTGTGTCGGGGCTCAAGAGCCTCGCCGAGCACATCCCGGACCTTCAGCTGATCGGGATGGGTGAGTCGCTTGTCAATTTGTACGTGTAGCCACGGAGGATGGAAGGAATGGACTTTTCAATGAATCTCTCCGCAGCGGATCTTGCCAAGACGAAGGCCGAGGTGGAGAGCCTCAATGCGACCCTTGGGCAGACCGCAACGAAAAAAGCCCACGGAACACTGGGGAAGGACGACTTCCTCAAGCTCCTGATCATGCAATTGACTCATCAAGACCCGACTGCGCCGATGAACGATCGTCAGTTCATCTCCCAAATGGCCCAGTTCTCGAGCCTGGAGCAAATGACGAACATGAGCACGGAGTTCGGAAAGCTCAAGAACCTCCTTCAGCTGAATCAGGCCGTGAACCTGCTCGGCAAGAAGGTCGAGGTTACCGAGGGGAGCAAGGTCGTGACGGGGGTCGTTGAGGCGGTGAGCGGGCAGGATTTCCCGCAGCTTCTCGTCGATGGCAGCTACTACGACTATTCGCAGCTTTCGAAGGTCCTGGAGTAAGGAGGGCGTAGTTCTATGATGCGAGCGCTCTATTCGGGAGTTTCCGGTCTTGAGAACCATCAGACCAGGATGGACGTCATAGGAAACAACATCTCGAATGTGAACACCGTCGGGTTTAAGAAGGGGAGGGTGAACTTCGAGGACATGCTCTCCCAGACAATGCAAGGCGCCGCCGCACCGACCCAGGAGCTCGGGGGAGTCAACCCGCAACAGGTCGGTCTGGGAATGCAGATTGCGTCCATCGACACCATCTTCACACAGGGGTCGCTCGAGACAACGGGCAAGATGGACGATCTGGCGATCGAAGGCAACGGATTCTTCGTCCTGAAGGACGGCAATCGAACCTTCTACACCCGTGCCGGAGACTTTGGGCTGGATGAGAATGGCACCCTGGTAAATCCGGCCGACGGAATGCGGGTGCAGGGGTGGGCTGCGCAGACGGTTGCGGGGCGAACCTTCGTCAATCCATCCTCGGAACCGGGGGATCTCCAGATTCCGGTCGGAGGGAAGGACCCCGCCTCGGCCACAAGCGAGGTCGATCTCGCCTGCAATCTCGACAAGCGCACTCCGGAGATAGCCGCGGGAGCCTCTCCTGCCGACGTGGCAGCGGGGACGTGGACCATCGACAAGACGATCTTCGATTCGTTTGGCAACGAGCACACGATGCAGATCAATTTCACGCGTGTGCCTGGAGCCCCGAACAGCTGGCGCGGTCAAGTTGTCGTTGATCCCAACGGCACCCCTCCCACGGCAACCGCCGTCAACATCGGGGCGGGCGCCGGCGCCCAGAACACCTTCACGGTCAATTTCAACAACCTTGGCACCTTAGCCTCCGCGGTCGATGCCAACGGCAACACCGTGAACAACGGTGATCTGGTAGCGGCGGTTTCCTTCGACGTGCCGGGAACGAATCCCGGACCCGGGGGAGCTCCGATCCGGCAGACCTTCAATCTCAACCTTGGGCGGGTAGGCAGCGTCGTCAACACGATCACGCAGTTTGCCGCCCGCAGCTCCACGAAGGCCTTTAAGCAGAACGGCTACGCGATGGGCTACATGGAGGGGTTCCGGATCGACCAGCAGGGGGACATCACCGGAGTCTATACGAACGGGACGACGCGCTTGCTCGGGCAGATAGCCCTCGCGAGCTTCACGAATCCGGGCGGATTGGAGAAGGCGGGAGAGAGCACCTACGTCGTGACGAACAACTCGGGCGATGCCAACGTAACGCAGAGCGGGGTCGCGGGGAAGGGAAAGATCATTGCGGGGGCCCTCGAAATGAGCAACGTCGACCTGGCACAGGAGTTCGCCGACATGATCGTGACGCAGCGCGGGTTTGAGGCGAACACCAAGACCATCCAGACCTCCGACCAGATGCTGCAGGACATTCTCACGTTGAAGAGGTAGCGGGAAGGTGAATGATTTCAGTAACGCGCCTTGACGGGAAGGTCTTCTATGTGAACCCGCATCAGATCGAGTACATCGAGACCAACCCTGACACGACCCTGATTATGCTCTCTGGCAAGAGACTGGTAGTCCGCGAGGACTATCAGTCTCTTTTTAACAGGATCGTGGAGTACCGCAAGATGATTGGCGCCTTCAAGAACGAGGAATAGACCGGATTCGGGGGCTTCTTGGCCAAAGAGTGGGAAAAGGGGTTTACACAAGCACGATATCTTTGGTAAATTTTGAGTAGGGACGTGGGAGCATGTAATGAGCGACGATGACAATTTCATGGAGAGCGACTCCGATTCAGGTCAGGACCTCGAGGTTGGACGCAAAGTCGGATTTCTCCCCGCCGTCGCGATAAAGATACTCAAATGGGCGGCGCTCGGCATCGCTGCCGTGATCTTCATCGTTACGGTCGTGGTCATCACCGTGAGCATCATGAACAAGGGGCAGGCCCAGACCGGCTACCCTGCGGCTTCCCAAGCCTACCGCGGAACCATCCCGATTCTCTCGTACTTCAACATTCCCGAGATCCGAGGGCGGACCTCGGACGTGAATCCCACCACCTTCATCGTGCAGGTGAGCCTCGGCTACGATCTGAACGACAAGGCGGTCCAGTCGGAGCTCGTGGCGAGGGCGCCGCAGCTCCAGGACATCGTGCGTTCCTTCTTTGCCGAGCGGACCGCGGACCAGCTGGCCGCCGACCACGAGGAGCAGCTCAAGGCCGAACTGAAAGAGGAGATCAACAGGATTATGACATCCGGGAAGATACAAGAGGTGCTCTTCCTGGAGTTCAACGTCGTTCCACTGTGAGTTTGTCTTTACGAGGGGGAAGATGAACGAGGTACTATCGCAGGACGAAATCGATCAGCTCTTGACAGCGATTTCGACGGGCGATATCGAAACGGAGGAGGTCAGCCAGGCAGCGGATCAGCGCAAGATCAAGATCTACGACTTCAAGCGGCCTGACAAGTTCTCCAAAGAGCAGATTCGAACGGTCTCGATCATGCACGAGACCTTCGCTCGGCTGACGACCACCGCCCTCTCGGCACAGCTTCGGAGCATGGTCCACGTTCACGTCGCCTCCGTCGACCAGCTCACCTATGAGGAGTTCATCCGATCGATCCCCAACCCCACGACCTTGGGGATAATCAACATGGACCCGCTTAAGGGCTCGTCGGTCCTGGAGATCGATCCGGCGGTCACCTTCACGATCATCGACAGGCTCTTCGGCGGAAAGGGCGAGGGGGCGAAGGTTTCGCGCGACCTATCCGATATCGAGCAGTCGGTCATGGAGGGGATCATCGTCCGAATCCTCGGGAACCTTCGGGAGGCCTGGAGCCAGGTTATCGATCTGCGTCCGCGGCTCGGGCAGATCGAGACCAATCCGCAGTTTGCCCAGATAGTGCCCCCTACGGAGATGGTTGTGCTTGTTACTTTGGAGACGAAGGTCGGCGAGGTGGAAGGGATGATGAACTTCTGCATCCCCTACCTCACGATCGAGCCGATCATTTCGAAGCTATCAGCGCAGTACATGTATTCGTCGGTTCGAAGCGGAGCGACGACGGAGAACCTCAACATCCTGAAGGATCGGATTTCGACGATCGATGTCCCTGTGGTCGCCGAGGTGGGCAGCATGAACCTTACGGTCCGGGAGGTTCTCCTGCTGCGAAATGGGGACGTGATCCGTCTTCCGAATGTCCGGGTCGGCGACGCGATGGTCTTGAAGGTAGGAAACCGCGAGAAGTTCCTCTGCCGACCCGGGGTCGTCGGCAACAAGATCGCAGTGCAGATCGTGCGAAAGCTCGAAGACGTGAGCAAAGAGGAGTTCGAAGAGCTCAGTGCCGAAGGAGAGGAGTAGGAGATGAGTGACGGTTCACTGTCCCAAGATGAGATTGACGCGCTGCTTCAAGGCGGCGGCGGTATGGACTTTGGCGCGCCTCCCTCGGCCCCGCAGGCCTCCGGCGGGCTTTCCCCCGCGGAGGTGCAGACCTTTGGAGGTCTGCTCGCGGGACTCACCGAGTCCCAGGGATCGAACCTCTCCGGCATGCTGGGCAAGGGGGTGAGGGTGGAGACGCCCTCCGCAGAGCTCATATCCCGGGCGGACCTCATCGGTAGGCTTCCGGCCCAGGTAGTGGAGATGCGGATCGACTTCTCAGGGCTGACCGCGGGCGAGCACGCTTACCTCCTTTCTCCCGAAACGGCGACCATGATAGCGGGGCTCATGATGGGGCAGGACGATGTCGAGCTGTCCGATGCCGCGCTTTCCGCCCTCGAGGAGGCGGGAAACACCATGGCGGGATCCGCCGTGACTGAGTTGAGCGACCGGCTCGGCGGATCGGTTTCAACCTCGGTAGGGGAGAGTCGACTCGTCGGACGGGAGGAGGTGAGCCTTTCGGAGGACTACCTGGTCGCGATGACCTACCCGGTGAGCGTGGAGGGCGAGGCGCCGGCCGAGATCATCGAGCTGTTCGGCGCCCCCCTGGCGGCGCGAACAGTATCGCTCCTGAAGCCGTCTGCGCCTGGACCGTCGGCGCCGGGCGCGCGGACGGCGGGCGCTCCGCGCAGGAGCGCGCCCGCCTCGGGCAGCTACGCTGCGCAGCCGGGGTTTGCGCCTCCGGGATACGGGGCGCCTCGCGGGGGGAGCCCGATCATGCAGCAGCAGGCAAGCGTCCAGCCTGTGCAGTTTCCTTCTCTGAGCGGAGTGGCGACCCCCGGCGACCAGGGGAACATCGGCCTTCTCATGGATGTGTACATGGAGATGACCGTAGAGCTCGGGCGCACAAAGAAGCTCATCCGGGACATCTTGGGCATGGGAGAAGGAACGATCATCGAGCTGGATAAGCTCGCCGGCGAGCCGGTCGACATCCTCGTCAACCACAAGCTCATCGCCAAGGGCGAGGTTGTGGTTATCGACGAGAACTTCGGCGTTCGCGTGACGGAGATTGTCTCTCCGATGGATCGGGTGTCGGACATGTAAGGGGGAGGTGAGGGGCTCGAGGGCATCGGTTTCGACAGAACAACGAATCTAGTTTCACGGAACGATATTCAACACTTGGGAGGGGATGTGAATATTAAGTTTTCCGTCTTTGCCATTTTACTGCTAGTGGGCGCCGCGATCGCGGCGCACGCTCAAGCGGTCCAGTCTAAGGAGAGCCTTTCCGGCTCTCAGGGTACGCCGGCAGCAGGCGCCGCGACGGGAGCGGCCTCCTCGACGGCGACGCAGTTCCCAGACGAACGCAACATCCTCATTCACGACAACTCCTCGGGCAGCAAGGCGGTCGCGACGCCGGTGAAGAGCTATGGGGTTTGGAACTTCGTCCAGATGCTCCTCATCCTCGCTCTCGTGGTGGCGGGGATCTACATCCTGTTCTACTTCCTGAAGAAGGCGGGCGGTCCGCGGCAGCAGGAGAATGAGGTAATTGGGGTTCTGTCAACGAAGGTTCTTCAGGCCAATCGGTCTCTTCATCTCGTGGAGGTCGGGAAACAGATGTTTCTCGTCGGCTCCTCGGAAAGCGGCGTGGCCTTGGTCGCCGAGATCCACGACAAGGAGTCCATGGACGAGATTCGAATCAAGGCCGCGGAGAGGGGAACGCTCATTGGGAAGCGCAATTTCCGCGACGTATTCGCGGGGATGTTCACCAGGGCCGGAAGCGGGGCCGCGCTGGGGGCTCCGGCTATCGATCCCTTCGGGTTCATCCGCCAGCAGCGAGAACGGCTGAAGAAGATGTGAAAACGCAATAGCGACGTGCTCGAAAACTGGGAGGGGGAATGTTTAGGAAGATAGTGTCGCTGGTGCTCGTGCTGTGCGCCCTTGGTATGGCCGGCGCGGCGGGCGTGTACGCCCAGTCCGTGACCCAGAGCACCTCGCAGTACGGGATTGGCAACGTCCCGCAAGTACCTTTCGTGAATATCAGCGTTCGCCAGCCGACGAACAACAAGGAGGTCGCGCTCAGCATTCAGCTCCTGCTGCTCCTTGCGGTGCTGACCTTGGCTCCTTCGATCATCATTCTGATGACGTCCTTCCTGCGGATCGCGATCGTGCTCGACTTCGTCAAACGAGCGCTCTCGCTTCAGCAGGTTCCGCAGACGCAGGTCATGATGGGGATTTCCCTGTTTCTCACGCTCTTCATCATGTGGCCTACCTTCGACAAGATGTACACCGACTCGTTCAAGCCCTTCGCCGACGGCAAGATCGGGATCGAACAGATGTACACCAAGGGGATTGCTCCGCTGCGGGTCTTCATGTTCAGGCAGATGCAAAGCGATCCGAAGAACATCGCCCTGTTCATGAGCATGAGGGGCCTGCCGAAACCGCGGACCCTTGCCGACGTGCCGACCTATGTCCTGATTCCGGCGTTCGTTCTCCACGAGATGACGGTAGCCTTCAAGATAGGAATACTGCTGTTCATCCCATTCATCATCATCGACATGGTCGTGGCGTCGATCCTCATGTCGATGGGAATGATCATGTTGCCTCCGGTCATGATCTCGCTTCCGTTCAAGCTTATCCTCTTCGTTCTGGTGAACGGGTGGGATCTGCTCACTCAACAGCTCGTTCTGAGCTTCCACTAAAGGAGGGACGAAAATGAGCTTGGGATTCGCGGCCTACCTCATGCGAAGCGGAGTTCTGCAAGTTCTGCTGCTGTCTGCTCCGGCCCTGATCATCGGGCTCGGGGTCGGATTGATCATCTCGATCGTCCAAGCGACGACCTCGATCCAGGAGCAGACACTCTCCTTTGTCCCGAAGATCGCGGCAATCCTTCTCGCGCTGATCCTTTTTGGCCCGTGGATGTTCACGACCCTGGTGCAGTACACCCAGTCGCTCTTCGCGCAGATACCGGACATGGTGAAGTAAGGGGAATCGCGTGGCGCTTGATTTCATCGTCCAGAACGCTCAGGTCTTCCTCCTCGTTTTCGTTCGCGTTCTGGCGATCATTGAGCTCGCGCCGGTCATAAGCTCGGTCGGCATTCCGCAGATAGCCAAGGTCGGTCTGGCCTTCTTCGCGAGCGTCGTCGTTTTTCCGGGCGTTATGCAAGCAGGCTATCCGATCCCGCAGTCGCCCCTGGAGTACGCCCTCCTGGTAGTAGGGGAGGCGATGATCGGAGTCATCATCAGCTTCTTCCTCGTGCTCATCTACTCCGCGTTTCTGGCGGTCGGGGAGTTCTTCTCGGTGCAGACCGGCTTCGGATTTACCCAGACCCTCGATGCCCTCGCTCAGGTAGAGATCCCGATCGAGGGGCAGTTCATCAACATCATCGCCATGTACGTCTTCATTGCCGTGGGCGGCTTTCAGAAGCTGTTCCTGCTCGGAATAGGCGAGGGCTTTGAAAAGGTGCGCGCGGTGGATCTGGTGCTTCATCGAAACGATCTGCTTCCGATGGTCCTTGGAAGCCTCGGCGTGCTCTTCCAGACCGCGCTTGTGATGTCCCTCCCGGTGGTGGGGACGCTGCTCCTGGTTTCGATCGGGATGGGGCTGCTCGGAAAGGCTGCGCCTCAGATGAACCTTCTCATGATGGGATTTCCCATCGCGATCACGGTTTCCTTCGTCGTGCTGTTTTTGATTACCCCCTTCATGGTCGATTCGATCGCCCTCGTCGTTCAGAAGAGCTTCGACACCATCGGACGGCTTCTGACGATGCTTCAAGGAGCAAAACCGTGAGTTTCGCCGAGCACGTCCGGGGTCGCGTCTCATCACCGTTCCTCATCGACCTGCAGTGGTTCGCGGCGGAGGACGAGGGGCGGACCGAGGAGCCTACCGAGCAGAAGATCCGCAAGGCGCGCGAAGAGGGAAAGGTCGCAAAGTCCACGGAGCTCTCGAGCGCACTTGTCATCCTTTTCCCGATCATCGCCCTCGGGCTCCTCGGTCCCTACATCGTGCAAACGATGATCGAGATGCTGCGCTTCTTCATCACCTCTTCTACGAAGATCGATGTTACGACCGACGAGAAGGTCTTTCCGGTTTTCCTGTCCTACTTCGTGAAGCTGACCCTCCCGATAGCCATCGTGTCGGTTATAGCGGCTGTCATGGGGAACGTTCTCCAGGTGGGCTTCCTATTCACGGCAAAGCCGATTACTCCGGACCTCACGCGGATCGCCCCCCGATTTGGCCGCTTCTTTCGGCGTTCCTTCTTTTCCGGGGAGGCCCTCTTCAATCTTGCGAAGTCGATTGTGAAGGTGGCGGTGGTGGCCGCAGTAGCCTACCTGAACATTACGAACGATTTCCCGAAGCTCGCTCACATGCTCAACGTGCCCTTTCTCTTGAGTCTCACGACAATCACCAACGTGGCCTTTCGCATCGTGGTGGAGAGCGCCCTCGCGCTGCTCGTGTTGGCCCTTCCGGACTACATGTTCCAGCGCCGCCTGCATATCGAGTCTTTGAAGATGACAAAGCAGGAGGTGAAGGAAGAGCGAAGGCAACAGGAAGGGGATCCCTTGGTGCGCAGCCGACTTCGCGAGCGCATGCGGGAGCTGCTCACGAGAAACATGATCCAGAACGTGCCGCGGGCAGACGTGGTCATCACGAACCCGACCCACTTTGCGGTGGCGATGGAATGGAAGCGGGAGCGAATGGCCGCTCCGATGATGGTTGCCAAGGGAGCGGATCTCATTGCCTTTCGCATCCGTGAGGTTGCACAGGCGAATAATATACCGATAATTGAGAATAGGCCCTTGGCGAGAGCGCTGTACGACGAGGTGGAGATTGGAGACGTCATTCCGGAGAAGTACTACGAGGCAATGGCGATCATTCTTGCCCAGGTGTATCGCATGACGGGCAAGGGTGTGGAAATGCAGGCATGAGGAGAGCGGATTTCGGGCGACCCTGCGGGGCCGACATAGGGAGCATGCATGGCTGACGTAAGAAGGGTTATTTCGAGCTCGTTTCTGACTCAGCGGAGCGATATCTTCGTCGCGGTGGGCGTCATCGTTGTCGTGATGATGATGATTATCCCGCTGCCGACCGTGCTCCTGGACGTGCTGCTTTCCTTCAACCTCATGCTCGCACTGCTGATTATCCTGATCGTGCTGTACACAAAGAACGCCCTGGAGTTCTCGGTCTTCCCGACCATCCTGCTCGTCGCGACGGTCTTCGGGCTCGCGCTCAACGTGAGCTCCACCCGCCTCATCCTTTCGCAAGGTGCTCACTTCAACGGTCGGATCATCCGCGCCTTCGCGACCTTCGTGGTGGGAACGAGCGGCAGCGCGGGGCTGGTGATCGGTCTCATCATCTTCATCATCATCATCGCCGTTCAGTACGTCGTGATCACGAAGGGAGCGACCCGAGTCGCGGAGGTGGCGGCGCGCTTCACGTTGGACTCCCTGCCCGGGAAACAGATGGCAATCGAGGCGGAATACAACTCCGGCGCAATAACCGAAGAGGAGGCGAGCGCGCGGAAGACTGATCTCCAGCGCGAGGTCGATTTCTACGGGGCGATGGACGGCGCCTCGAAGTTCGTCTCGGGAAACGTAAAGGTCGGCATCCTCATCACCGCCATAAACCTCGTGGGCGGCTTCATCGTGGGCACGACTATCCACGGGGAATCGGTGCAGCAGGCGCTCCACACCTACATCTCGCTTTCGATCGGCGACGGTCTGGTGACCCAGTTCCCTGCGCTGCTCATCTCCACGGCCACGGGCCTGATCGTCACGCGGGCGATCTCCGACGGGACCTTCGGATCGGACGTCACGATCCAATTCTCCCGCCAGGCGCGTATCTACTGGATCGCAGCCTTCTTCCTTTTTGTGCTTGCCTTCATTCCCGGCTTCCCCTGGTACGTGCTCATCCCCATGGCCGGGCTCACCGGGTTTCTCGCATACCGCCTATCGTCGCGTCAGGCGGCGACAGCCGAGCGCGAGAGACTGAAGGAGGCGGGGCCGACGGCGAAGGAGGTGCCCGCGGAGATCTCGCCGGTGGTGCCTCTCGACCCACTGTCACTAGAGCTCGGCTACGGGCTGATTCCGCTCGTGGATAAGGATCAGGGGGCCGAGCTTCTGGATCGGATTACCCGCATCCGCCGCGAGTCCGCCCTTGATCTCGGCTTGGTGGTGCCGCGGATTCGCATCATCGACAACATGCGGCTCGAGCCCTCCGAGTACTCCTTCAAGATCAAGGGCGTTGAGGTCGGGCGAGGCTCGATCCGCATCGGATCCTACCTCGCCATCAATCCCGGCGGTCCGCGCGAGGAGCTCCCGGGGGAGCGAACCACCGATCCTGCCTTCGGGTTGCCCGGGCTGTGGATCTCCGAGGAGGATCGTGAGCGAGCCGAGCGCGCCGGCTACACGGTCGTGGATGCCCCCTCCATCATCGCGACCCATCTTACCGAGATCATCAAGCGCTACGCCGCCGAGATCCTCGGACGACAAGAGACCCAGGCCATTCTCGAGTCGCTCAAGGGGGACTATCCGACGGTGATCGAGGACGTGCGCAAGGTCCTGAACGTCGGGGAGATCCAGAAGGTGATGCAGGGGCTGCTGCGCGAGCAGATATCCATCCGCAACGTTGTGGTCCTCCTCGAGACCCTCGCCGACTACGGCGGGGTGTCGAAGGATGTCTCATTCCTCGTCGAGAAGGTTCGCCAAGCACTTGGAAGGCAGATTTGTTTGCAGTATGCTGAGGAGAAGGTGTTGCGGGTGCTGACAATTGAGCCCGGCCTTGAGCAGAAAATCATCGATTCGAGGG
>DAHVAK010000029.1 GCA_027314665.1 Spirochaetales bacterium | reverse complement strand
CGCTCGTTGCGAAGCTCATCCAGCCGAGGAATCCCGCTTCCCGCTGAAGCCGCTGGCTGTCCTAAAAGTCCTTTTCCTGAACCGTCTTGCGCTTGTCCGCCTTCGCCTTCTCGATGGCCTCGTCGCACAGCTTGCGCACCTTCTCCGACAGGACGTCGATCACCGCGGACGAGCACTTCAGATCTCCGGCCTTCTTGATGTATGCCTTCACCTTGGAGGCGACTACGAGGACTTCATTCTCTGCCATCAGGAGCTCCTTTCAAAGGATGATATAGGTGTGCACTATAGCGTGAAAACGTCGAGGTCGTCACCTGGCTTTGGCGGCGGCCCTGAAAAGCGCACGGTCGCCGCTGCCCCAACGGGTGCGGCGGGCCGCCGGTGGGCGACGCGGGCGACGGGGCAACCCGAATGGGTGCGGCAGAACGGGTGGTCGAGGCCGGCTTCGGCGGCGGGAAGTGGCGATCGGCGATTGCGTGGGCCGGCGGCCTCTTTTTCCGTGTTGAGCCCTTCCGACCCGCGTGGTACAATCGCCGCTGACGTCCAAACGCCCACCCGAAAGGGGCCTCCGGTGTCACCTCGAGCCTTCGGTCTCCTTTCTTTCTTCATAACCTTCTCGGGATTGAGGAGCGCAAGAGTCTCCCTCGGTTCGCACCCGTGCCTCTCTGCGGTCTCAGCCCCGGTGCTGCCCCCGCGCTCAAGGAGCCCGGCTCGTGGGCTCGAGCGCCTTTCGTTCGATTTTCTGCTCTCCGGATAGAGCTGCGCGCAGGCCGTCGCCCAGAATGCCATCCCGCCAGAGGAGGCATGGTCATGACCGTTTCTCTCTTCTCGCTCTCTGTCATCTGCGCCGTCTTTTTTGGAATGGGCTGGGGGAACGCCGCCATGGGTCCGCTCCTCACCGCCTTCGCCGCGAACGTCGGCCTTCCGCTCTCGGAGGCGGGACTCATCTTCACGGTAGCTTTTTTCGGCGGGGTGCTCGCCAATCTATCCGGCGGTCCGGCGAGCGACAGGCTCGGGAGGGGACCGGTGCTCCTCGCGAGCATTCTGCTCGCTTCTGCGGCGGGGGTAGGGCTTACCTTGAGTCGATCCCTCCCCGTGCTTCTCGTATTTGCCTTTTTCTGCGGAGTCGGCGGCGGGGCCGTGATCTTGAGCGCGAGCGCCCTGGTCTCCGACCTCTTCGCCGAACGAAGCGTCTCGGCCCTCAATCTTGCGACCCTCTTTTTCGGCCTTGGCGCCTTTGCCGGTCCGGTCTTGGTGAGTCTTAGCGCGACGCTGTGGCGGACCGGAATGCCTGCGCTCTGGCTCTCCTCCGCAGTGGGGATCGTCGTCGAAGCGCCCCTGGTCGCGGCCATGACGCGACGAATCGCTCGAGGGGTGAGTCCGAGCGCGAAGGCAGGGATTGCCGCCCGCAGCGCGCTGGAGGCCCGGCGGGCATCTGCCCAGGGCTCCTTCCTGCTCTCTCCCCTGCTGTGGGTGTTCGGAACCCTCCTTCTCTTCGACGTCGGAACCGAGCAGACCATCGCGGCGTGGACCACGGTTTACATGAATCAGTCGGCAGCGCTCACCCTCGAGGAGGCTGCGCTCGTCGTCTCCGGCTTCTGGATCGCCTTCACGCTTGGAAGGCTGGGCGCCGCCGGAATCGCCTCTCGGTGGTCCTCCGACAGAATCCTTGTCGCGAGCCTCGCCATCGGGGCGGCGGGCGTCCTTCTCATCAATCTGGGAACCGGCAGGATTCTTCCGTCGATTCTCGGGTTCCTCCTCACTGGGCTCGGCTTCGGTCCGCTCTTCCCGACCGTCGTAGCCATCGTCGGACGGACCTTCGGGCCGAATGCCGGCGCGGCGATGGGGATCACGATGACCCTCGGGACGCTCGGGGGAATGTTCATGGTCTGGTTCGAGGGGACCCTCATCGCGGGGAGCGGACCCGCGGCCGGGGTCCGGCTCTTCGTCTTCACGGTTCTGGCGATCGCGCTGCTCGCGGCTGCGGCTCGAATCCTCACCCGACGCGCCCTGTCCCGAGGGTCGTCGCCGGGCTGACGCCTGCGTCCGAACCGCTCGATCGGGTCGCTTCGCGCCGCCGGCGGGTTGGCCACGCAGGGCGCAGCGGCGCAAGCCTTTGCCGCGACGCCTTCCGCTTCGCGTCGCCGGCGGCTGGCTGCGCCGGGCGCGGGATGCCCTCGGCTCGCTTCGGCGGCTCGGCGCGCGGCCCGAGGTTCGCTTCCAATACCGGGTGCGTGGTTGTGGCGGTTCGCGCATCCCCGCTATGATAGGGCGATGCCCCTCGCCCGGCGGCGCGGGCCGCGGCAGCCTCGGAGGTTCTCGGCGTGGACGCCCGACGCTACATAGTCGTTGCCGGCAACATCGGGGTCGGCAAGTCGACCCTCGTCAGCATGATGTGCGAGCGGCAAGGCTGGTCGGCCTACTACGAGCCGGTTGCGGAGAATCCCTACCTCGAGGACTTCTACCGCGACATGGCGCGCTGGGCCTTCCATTCGCAGGTCTTTTTTCTGACTCACCGCATCCGATCGCACCATGCCCTCGCGGGCGATCCTCATACGGTCGTCCAGGACCGCTCGCTGTACGAGGATGCCGAGGTGTTCGCGCGGAACCTCTCCCTCGGCGGCAGGATGAGCCAGCGGGAGTGGGAGACCTACTGGGAGCTCTACCGCTCGGTGGTGGAGCTCCTTCCCGCCCCCGACTTGGTGGTCTACCTCGAGGCCTCGGTTCCCACCCTGAAGCGGCGGATCGTCGCCCGCGGCAGGGGCTTTGAGAGCAGCATCGATGACGACTATCTCGCGCGCCTGAACACCCTCTACGAAGAGTGGGCCGAGGCCTTCGATCGGGCTCCTATCCTCAAGGTCCCCTGCGATCGCCTCGATTTCGTGGAGGAGTCCCGGGATCTGCGCGCGATCGTCGACACCGTCGAGGAGAGGCTGCGCGATCGGCAGGGCTCGCTCTTCCCCTTCGAGATGTGAGGCACGCCGCGCGGCAGAACCCGCTCGGATGTCCGGCATCCTGCTCGGGTTTGCATCCGCGCACAAATGCGACTATATTGATCATAAATGAGCGGCGAAGGGTCGCAGGGTAGACCGATGGGGGAGCGACGGCACGAAGGGGCCGGGGCGCACGAGGGCGGACCGGCCAAGCGGGTTCTCATCGTGGAGGACGACCGCGACCTGTCGAACCTCATGGCAATCAACCTGCGGCAGATCGGGCTTGCGGTCGACGCCGCGAGCGACGGACCGAGCGGCCTGAAGCGCGCCGTCTCCGGCGGACACGCCCTCATCGTGCTCGACCTGATGCTCCCCGGGCTGGATGGGCTCGAGCTCTGCAAGGCCGTCCGCCGCGCTGATCCGACGGTCCCCATCCTCATCCTCACCGCGAGGTCCGAGGAGGTCGACAAGGTTGCCGGCCTGGAGCTCGGCGCCGACGACTACGTCACGAAACCCTTCGGCGTGCGCGAGCTCGTCGCGCGGGTGAAGGCGCTTCTCAGGCGCTCCGAAGGGGAGAGAGGCTCGCGCGAAGAGGATGGGAGCGTGGGCACGGTGAGCATCGCCTCGCTTGCAGTCGACTTTGGGAAGCGGCGCGTGACCGTGCAGGGATCCGTGGCAGAGCTCACTGCTAAAGAGTTCGATCTCCTTGCACTCTTCGTGCGCAACCCCGGAAGGGCCTTCAGCCGTTCGCAGCTACTCGACCTGGTGTGGGGCTACCAATTCGACGGCTACGACCACACGGTCAACTCGCACATCAACCGTCTGCGCAGCAAGATCGAGCCCGATCCGGCGAACCCGGTCTACCTGCGGACAGTCTGGGGGGTCGGGTATCGGTTTGCCGAGCCCTCGGAGCTCGCCGACTGATGCCCCCCTTGCGCTCCTTCTATGCCAAGATCGCCGCGCTCTTCCTCGCCCTTCTCTTGCTGCTTTCCCTCGCCTACGTGCTCGTGAGCTACCAAGCGGCAATCGATCTGATCGACGAGGTCGAGGTGAGGCTGAACTCGGGCTATGCCGCCGGCATCGCGAGGGCGCTCGAACCGCTCGTCGCAAAGGGATTCGACGCGGAGCGGCTGGGCGAGTCGATCCATTACATGATGGTGAGCAATCCTCGGGTCGAGATCTATCTCCTCGATTCGCGGGGATGGGTGCTCGCGTACTTCGCGGCTACCTCGGCTCCCCTGAAGGAGCGGCGGGTGAGCCTCGGGCCCATCGAGGCCTTCCTCGCCGGGATTCGAGGCTCCCTGCCCCTCGGAAGCGATCCCCGCGCTCCGGGGAGCCTGCGTCCCTTCTCGGCGGCGCCCCTCGCCCTTCCCGGCGGGGAGCGCGGCTACGTCTACGTCGTTCTCGGCGGGGAACAGCTGCGGATGGCCATCGCCGTGCTGCGCGAGAGCTACTTCATGCGGGTAACCGGCACGGTCCTCCTCCTGATGCTCGTGGTGACCGCGCTTGCCGGGCTCGCGCTCTTCGCCTTGCTCACCCGACGGCTTCGTCGCCTCACCGAGGCGGTCGAGGCCTTCGAGCGCGGCGACCTCTCGAGGAGGGTTCCGACGAGAAGCGCGGATGAGATCGATCGCCTGGGGCTCTCCTTCAATCGGATGGCCGACACGATCGCCGCCGACATCGAGCGCCTCAAGGAGGTTGATCGTCTGCGGCGGGAGCTCGTGGCGAACGTCTCCCACGATCTGCGCAGCCCGCTCGCCGCGATCCGGGGCTACATCGAGACCATCCTCCTGCGCGACGAGTCTCTCTCGCGGGACGAGCTTCGCGGCTATCTCGACGTCACACTGCGCAACGCCCGCTCCCTGGAGCGGCTGGTTCAGGAGCTCTTCGAGCTTTCGAATCTGGAGACCGCCTCCTATCGCCCGAGCTTCGAGGAGGTGCGGCTCGAGGAGCTCGTGCAGGATGTCGTGCTGAAGGTGAAGCCGCAGGCCGCCGCGAAGCGCGTGAGGATTGTCACGGGGCCACCGACCGAGATCCCCCCTGTGCGCGCCGATATTGCCCTCATGGAGCGGGTCCTTTCGAATCTCCTCGAGAACGCAATCCGCCACACCCCGGCGGAGGGGGTCATCGAGATCGGGCTCTCCGGCCTTGCCGATCGCGTCTCGGTCACCGTCGCCGACACCGGCAGCGGGATCGGCCCCGAGGATCTCCCCTTCATCTTCGAGCGCTTCTACCGCGGCGAGCGCAGCCGGCTTCGGGCCGAGGAGCCGGCGGGCACGGGGAGCGGGCTCGGGCTCGCCATCGTGAAGCGGATCCTCGAGCTCCACGGGGGCGAGATCCGCGTGACGAGCGAGGTCAACGCTGGAGCCCGCTTCTCGTTCGATCTTGCCTGCGCGGCCCCGAAGGACTAGCAGGGCGCTGACAATCGCAAAGGTACCCGCCAAAACGGGGTTTTCTCGAACGAGATTGGGGCGAAAGGCTCAATCGAAATCGCCGTTTTGCCGGCGGGTCAATCACTCTGCCAGCACCCCACTATGGAGGGCCGAGCCGTTCGAGCGCCCAGCGGGCGTGCTCGGCAATGAGGGGATCGGCGTCCTGCGCGTGCTCGCGCAGAAGGGGGAGGAGCTCCCGGGCGCCGAGGTTCGCCGCGACGATGCAGGCGTTGCGAAGGAGTCCACTGCGGCGGGAGCGCATGAGGGGCGAGCCTGCGAAGCGCGCTGCGAACGCCGCCTCGTCTCGGATCGCGAGGAGTGCGGCAAGCTCCTGGCTGCTCCCGGCGCGCCAAGCGAGGAGGTCGCGCTCGCGCGTCATCTGCGCCTTCAGGTTGAGCGGACAGACCTCCTGGCAGAGGTCGCACCCGAAGAGCCAATCCCCCATGAGGGGGCGCAGGCTCTCTGGGATCGATCCCCTGTGCTCGATGGTGAGGTAGGAGATGCAGCGTCGGGCATCGATCTCGCCTGCGGCGACGAGAGCGCCGGTGGGACAGATCTCCAGGCAGCGGCGGCAGCCACTGGGGCAGGCTCCGTGGCGCCCCTGCGGGGGCCCGCTTGCCGGCAGGGCCATGGTCGAGAGGATTTCGCCGATCAGGAACCAGGAGCCGTACTGACTCGAGATGAGGAGGGTGTTCCTCCCGGTGAAGCCCACGCCGGACGCCTCGGCGTAGTGGCGCTCGGCAAGGGGGGTGGCGTCGCTGAAGGGACGGAAGCGCTCTTCGGGGTGGCGCCGCGCGAGCTCCCGCGCCACGTGGCGGAGCTTTCCCCCGAGCAGGCGGTGGTAGTCGCGGCCCC
>DAHVAK010000022.1 GCA_027314665.1 Spirochaetales bacterium | reverse complement strand
TGTTGGTGCAGCTCGTGATGGCCGCGATGGCGACCGCTCCGTTTCGCATCATCACCCGCTTGCCGTCGAGGGTGAAGCTGACCTCCTCCGACTTCGGCGGCTTCGCGGCCACGATCTCGCGAATTGACTTCTCGTAGAGCTCCTTGGCCGCCGAAAGGGCTATCCGGTCCTGCGGGCGCTTCGGTCCCGCAATCGAGGGAACGACCGTACCGATGTCGAACTCAATGACATCGGCATACTCGGGGGTGGGAGCCTCCTCGGTGCGGAAGAGTCCCTGGGCGCGGGCGTACTGTTCGACGAGCTCGATCTGGTCCGCAGGGCGCCCGGTGCGCCGCAGGTAGCTCAGGGTCTGCTCGTCGATGGGGAAGTAGCCGGCGGTGGCTCCGTATTCGGGGGACATGTTGCTGATCGTTGCGCGGTCCTCGACGGGAAGCGTCGCAAGGGCCGGACCGAAGAACTCGACGATCTTCTCCACCACCCCGTACCTACGCAGGCGCTCGGTGATGGTGAGGACGAGGTCGGTCGCGGTTACCCCCTCGCGCAGCTTGCCGGTGAGACGGAAGCCGATCACGTCCGGAAGCGACATGTAGTAGGGCTGGCCGAGCATCACCGCCTCGGCCTCGATTCCCCCAACCCCCCAGCCGAGGACCCCGATCCCGTTGATCATCGTCGTGTGGGAGTCGGTCCCGACGAGCGAGTCGGGATACGCGAGGGGCTCTCCGCTTGAGTCGCCGCCCGTGACGACCGTGGCGAGATACTCTAGATTGACCTGATGGATGATCCCGGTGGCGGGCGGAACGACGCGCAGGTTCTGGAAGGACTTCGCCCCCCAGCGGAGGAACTCATAGCGCTCGCGGTTGCGCTTGAACTCGAAATCGGCATTTGCCTTCAAGGCTTCGTGGGTGCCCCAAAGGTCGACCTGGACCGAGTGGTCGATGATGAGGTCGACCGGGATCTGGGGATTGATGCGCGAAGGTTTTCCGCCGAGATCGACGATCGCGTCCCGCATGACCGCCAGATCGACGATGGCGGGACCCCCGGTGAAATCCTGCATGACCACCCGCGCGGGCATGAAGGGAACCTCGCGCCGCTTCGCCTCCTCGCTCCGCCAGTCGAGCATGGTTCGCACGTGCTCCTCGGTAACCAGGCGTCCATCGAGCTGGCGCACGAGGGATTCAAGGAGAATCCGCAGCGAATAGGGCATCTTGGAGAGATCGGTCTTGGTCTTCTTTTCGAGCTCTTTTAGGCTGTAGTAGGTGAAGGCTCCGCGCTTCGCGGAGAGGGTGCTCCGTACCCCGTACGGATCGCGGTTGAACTGCATCGTCGAAAGCTCCTCCCTGTGGTGTACCTTAGTAATATCCTAGAAGATCGCGAGGTTTGACAAGCCGCGGTCCGCCGCGGCGTGAGATGGGCCTCTCCCGCGGCGACTCCGTTGACGAACCAATCCCCCTTCACTACAGTAGCGCCGGAGGAGCCATGAAGCTGAACGTCCGCACCTGGGAGGCGCTCGCCAAGCCCGATCGCCGGAAGATACTCCTTCGCTCCGAAAGCGACATCACCTCCGTGCGCGATCATGTGCAGACCATCATCGATCGCGTGCGCAGAGAGGGCGATGCCGCCCTGCGCGCCCTCACCAAGGAGTATGACCGCGCGGACGTCGATCGCCTTCCCCTTCGCGTCGAGAAGGCGGAGTTCGCGAAAGCGCGCGAGGCTCTCCGCCCCGAGGTGCGGGAGGCCCTGCGCTTCGCCATCGACAATGTGACGGCATTCCACCGCCCCCAGCTCCGCACGGGGATCGACCTCCACGAGATCCGCCCGGGGATCTTCGCCGGCGAGCGGGCCACGGCGATCGATTCCGTGGGGCTCTATGTCCCCCGCGGACGCGGCAGCTTCCCTTCCATGCTCTACATGCTCGCGGTTCCGGCGAAGATCGCCGGCGTGCGCAGGGTCTGCGTGGTTACCCCTCCCGGCCCGGACGGAAGCGTCGACGCCGCGTGCCTCTATGCCGCGGAGCTCTGCGAAGTCGATGAGGTCTACCGAGCCGGGGGAGCCCAGGCGATTGCCGCCCTCGCCTACGGGACCGAGAGCATCGAGGCGGTAGCCAAGATCGTGAGCCCGGGCAGCAGCTACGTCTCGGCCGCCAAACGCCTGGTCGCCTCGCAGGTCGACGTCGGCCTTCCCGCGGGCCCCTCCGAGTCGATCGTCCTCGCCGATGAAAGCCCCAACCCGCACACGGTCGCCCTCGATCTGCTCATCGAGGCGGAGCACGGCTCAGACTCAAGCGCCCTTCTCATCACCCCCTCGACCGAGCTTGCGCAGGCGGTGGCCTCGCTGCTTCCGGGGCTCGTCGAGCGGATACCCGAGCCGCGCCGCTCCTTCGTCGCCGACGTTCTTTCGGGGTACGGCGGAATTCTGCTGACTCGGGACATGGAGACTGCGATCTCGGTGGTCAACGAGTTCGCTCCGGAGCATCTCCAGATCCGCACGCGCGAGCCCTTTGCCACTCTCCAGGCGATACGCAACGCCGGAGAGATCCTCCTCGGCGAGCACACCCCCTTCTCGGCCGCCAATTACGCGATCGGCGCCAACGCAGTTCTCCCGACCGGAGGAAGAGCGCGGACCTGGTCGCCGGTGTCGGTCCGCGATTTCGTGAAGTACTCGTCGGTCGTCTACGCCACCCGCGCGGGGTACGAGGCCCTCGCGCCGCATGTCGTCGCCCTCGCGGACTACGAGGGCTTCTTCACCCACGCCGAAGCCGTTCGGCAGCGCAAAGGGTCGCAGTAGCGATCCGATCGCAGGGAGGCTTCCCATGCCCTTGCTCAGCCGACGCTTCACCACGGTCGACGAGGCCTTTGCCTTTCTCGAGTCCTTCACGAACCTCGAGCGCGGGACGGGTCACTCCGTGCGAAGCTACCGCCTCGATCGCATGCACGCCCTCCTCGAGCTCTTCGGCAACCCGGAGCGCGCCTTTCGCACCATTCATCTCGCCGGCTCGAAGGGGAAGGGGTCGACCGCGATCTACCTTGCCTCGGCCCTCGCGGCTGCCGGCAAGACGACCGGGCTCTACACCTCGCCGCACGTCTCGACCTACCGGGAGCGCATCACCCTCGCAGGAAGCTTCTTCCCCGATGAGCTCTACGTGGAGACGATCAACGGGATCGCGCGGCGGATCGCCTCTTTGGGCAGGGACGTCCTGCCCGGGCGCGGCGAGCCGACGACCTTCGAGCTGCTCACCCTCCTCGGCTTTCTCGTCTTTCGCGAGTGGGGCTGCAGCTGGGCGGTCATCGAGACCGGGATCGGCGGCCGGCTCGACGCGACCAACGTCATCAGGCCCGAGATGTGTCTCCTCACTCCGGTGGAGCTTGAGCATACCGACCTGCTGGGAACCACGATCCAGGCCATTGCCGGCGAGAAGGCGGGGATCATCAAGGAAGGGGTGCCGGTCTTCTGCGGCTATCAGCGCCCGGAGGCTAAGGCGGTCTTCGCGGCCACTGCCGCGCTCCGCCACGCCCCTATTCGCTTCCTCGACGAGGAGGTCGAGTCAATCTCCACCGCGCTGAGCTTCGAGGCGACCGAGATGCAGGTGCGCTGGCGGGACGCTCGCTCGGAGGCCTTCCACCTCGCCATGCCGGGGGACGTCCAGGCCGAGAATGCGGCGCTTGCCGTGCTCGCGCTCCGCGCGCTGCCCTCCACCCCGACGGCTGCTGCGCAAAGCGAGGCGGTCGGGGATGAGTCGATCCGCTCCGGGCTTGCGGTCGCCCGCCTGCCCGGACGTATGGAGGTTCTCCCCGCCTCGGGAGGGTACGTGGTCCTTGACGGGGCGCACACCCCGGTCTCCGCTGCGCGTCTGCTCGCCTCCTATCGAAAGCTCTTCCCCCAGCCCTCGATCCTCATCTTCGGCTCGGTCCTCGGGAAGGATCCGGAGGGTATGGCGGCGGCGCTCGCGCCTGCCTTTCGCTCGATACGCATATCGACCCCCGGGACCTTCAAGAAGAGCGATCCGGAAGGGGTGCTCGCGGCCTTCATACGGCACAACCCCGCGACCGCGCTCATTCGCGACCCCCGCGCCGCCCTTGCCGAGGCGACCCGGCTTGCGCACGAGGGCGCCTCCGCTCCGCCCGGGTCGGCCGAGAGCCCTCCCCTCCCCATCCTCGTGACCGGCTCCTTCTACATGGTGGCGGAAATACGACGGCTGCTCCTGCAGCCCGATTGACAGCCCGCCCCAAGCGGAGTCCTATTACCGTAAGGAAGAATCCATGATCGCCGAGCGACTGAAGCATCTCAAGCCCTACACCGCGGGGGAGCAGCCTCGCGGGAGGGAGTTCATCAAGCTCAACACGAACGAGAACCCCTACCCGCCCGCTCCGGAGGTCTCTTCCACACTCCGAACCTTCGACCCGGACCTCCTGCGCCTCTACCCCGATCCGACCTGCGGCGAGCTGCGGGGCGCGATCGGCGAGTCGCTCGGGCTCGGAAGCGAGAACGTCTTCGCCGGAAACGGCTCCGATGAGGTACTTTCGTTTGCCTTCTATGCCTTCTTCGACGGCGCCCACGGCCCCCTTCTCATGCCGCAGTTCACCTACAGCTTCTATCCGGTCTACTGCGACTTCTACGGCATCCCCTACCGGCGCCTTCCCCTTCGAGAAGACTTCTCGATCGACCTCTCCGCCTATCTCGCCGCCGGCCAGGCGAGCGGCATCGTCTTCGCCAACCCGAACGCCCCGACCGGGGTGGCGGTGAGCCGCGCAGAGATCGAGCATCTCCTTGCCCGCTTCCCGAAGGACAGGGTAATCCTCGTCGACGAGGCCTATGTCGACTATGGCGGCGAGAGCGTCGTGCCGCTCCTGCGGGAGCACGAGAACCTCTTGGTCGTCTCCACCTTCTCCAAGAGCAGGGCGCTCGCCGGGATGCGCCTCGGCTTCGCCTACGGAAACAGGCCGCTCATTGACGCGCTCTTCGCGGTGAAGGACTCTTTCAACTCCTATCCGGTCGACGCCCTTGCGCAAGCGGTCGGTACTGCGGCGGCGCGTGCCGGGTCCTACTACGCCGAGATCAATGGACGGATCATCGCGACGCGGCGCTCCTTTGCCTCTGCGCTCCTCGAGCGCGGGGCGCAGGTGCTTCCCTCGAGCGCGAATTTCCTGTTCGTCTCCTTGCCCGGGCGAACGGGACGGGAGGTCTACGCCCACCTCAAGGAGCGAGGGATCCTCGTACGTCACTTCGAGATTCCCGGCATCAGCGACTTCGTGCGCATCAGCATGGGGACCGACGAGCAGATGCGCATTCTCCTGGGAGAGATCGATCGATGGACGAACTCACCTTCCTAAACGATCGCCTCGTGGTCATTACCGGCGACATCACCGAGCAGAAGGTCGACGCGATCGTGAACGCCGCCAACAGCACCCTCTTGGGCGGCGGCGGGGTCGACGGGGCCATCCATCGCCGCGGAGGGCCGACGGTTCTCCAAGAGTGCCGGGAGATACGACGACACCAGTATCCCGACGGCCTGCCCCCGGGAAGGGCGGTCGTCACCGGAGGGGGCAAGCTCCCCGCCAAGCATGTTATCCACACCGTCGGTCCCATCTGGAGGGACGGCAAGCACGGAGAGATGGAGACCCTTGCCGAGGCCTATCGCAGCAGCCTGAATCTCGCCGCCGAGACGGGGCTCGGCTCGATCGCCTTTCCCGCCATCTCCACAGGGGTCTACGGCTTTCCGAAGGAGCTCGCCGCACAGGTCGCCTATCGCACCATCGGCGAACATCTGAAGCGGCGGAGCCTTCCGCGGCAGGTCTACCTGATATTCTTCGACGAGGGAGACCGGCGCGTCTTCCTCAACTCCATCAAGCAGTTTCTCTAGCGGAGGGGCATCGGTGTCCCTGAACTGGCGCGAGATCGACCTCATCCTCGACGAGCTAAGGCTTCCGGGAGCGCACATCCAGCGGATCCTCCAGCCCGATTTCTCTTCGCTCGTGCTCGAGCTCTATCGACCGGGCGACCCCTTCGCCCTCTCCATCACCCTCGCCTCCGGCAAGACCCGCCTCCATCGCCTTTCACGGGCGGTCGAGCACCCGGAGAAGCTCCAGCGCTTCGCCCAATTCCTCCGAGCGCGCGTGAAAGGGAGCAAGATCCTCCAGGCGACGCAGCTCGGGCAGGATCGGATCGTGCGCATTCAAGTCTCTCTGGCCGACGAAGAGACCCTCCTCTGGATTCGCCTCTGGAGCGGAGCGGCGAACATCATCGCGACCGACGCGACCGGGAGGATCCTCGACGCCTACTACCGCCGTCCCGCGCGCGGGGAGGTGACCGGAGGCACCTATTGGCCCTCGCCGGGCCCCGCACCGGCCGCCTCGAGCGCGGAAAACTCCGTCTCAGCATCCCCTGCCGCGCCGCGTCCCTCGGAGCCGACCGTCACTCCGTCCCCCGCGAAGGCCGAGCGCTATCAGGTTCGAGATCTGCCGGGCGAGGGAAGCTTCAACGAGCGTGTCGAGCGCTTCTACGCGCAGGGTGCCGCCGGGAGCGACCTCACCGCACTGAAGGCGCGCGCCCTCGAGGCGCTTGAGGGACGAGCGGCGCGAATCGAGGCCGTACGGGCCGCCCTCGTCAGACAGCGCGCGGACTACGAGCACCACGAGCAGCTCAAGGCGCAAGGGGATCTCGTTATCGCCAACCTTCACCGCATCCGTCCGGGCGACCGGTGGCTCACAGCGGAGGACTTCTCGGGCCGAGGCGATCGGATCGAGATACCCCTCGACCCCAAGCTCTCGCCGGAGAAAAATGCCGAGAGCTTTTTCGTGCGCTACAAGAAGGCAAAGTCGGGGCTCGTTCGGCTCGACGAAGAGATCGCATCTCAGGATCACCTGCTCGATGCGCTCGCGCGCGAACGCAGCACGCTGTCGGAGTCGGAGGATCGCTCGTGGGTCGAAGGCTACCTGAAGCGCCTGCGGCGCGAGCAACCGGAGCCGCAGAGGCAAGAGCGGCGCGAACGCCCCGGCCTCGAATACCATTCCGGCCCTTTCACGATCCTCGTCGGGCGCTCAGCGGCGGAAAACGATCAGCTCCTGCGCCGTCACGTCCGGGGCAACGACTGGTGGCTCCACAGCCGCGACTATCCCGGGGCCTACATCTTCGTCAAGGCGATTCCCGGAAAGAGCATCCCCCTCGAGGTCCTCCTTGATGCGGGGAATCTCGCTTTGTACTATAGTAAAGCAAAGTCCGGTGGACAGGCCGAGCTGTACTACACCCAGGTCAAGTACCTGCGGCGACCGCGGGAGGGAAAGCTGGGGCTGGTGCTGCCGACCCACGAAAAGAACCTCACCGTCAAGCTCGACACGGGACGTCTCGATCGGCTTTTCAACGCGCGTGATTCGCTTGTCGGCCCATAGGGCCGAACGCCTCGCCCGCCCACGGTCGGAGCGATATCATGGAGATCTCCCTCACCCCCGACGAGAAGGGCGCGCTCCTTTCGGTTGCTCGCGAGGCGATCGTCGCGCGCCTGGAGGAACGAGCGCCGCGGTACGGTCCCGTGCCCGCTACCCTCTCGACACCCTGCGGGGCTTTCGTCACCCTGCGCGCCGGAGGCGCGCTGCGCGGCTGCATCGGACACATCGTTGCCTCGGACCCCTTGGTCGAGACCGTACGGGAGATGGCTCTCGCGGCGGCCTTCCACGATCCGCGCTTTGTCCCGCTCGCGCTCGAGCAGCTTCCCGCGATCACGATCGAGGTCTCGGTCTTGAGCCCTCTTGAAAGGGTCACCAAGATTGACGAGATTATTGTCGGAGAGCATGGGCTCTACGTGAAGAGGGGCGGACTCTCAGGGGTGCTGCTGCCCCAGGTTGCGCCGGAGCAGGGGTGGGACGCTCCCACCTTTCTCGGCTTTACCTGCCGCAAGGCGGGACTGCGGCGCGAGGCCTGGAGCGACCCGGAAACCGAGATCTACCGCTTTCGCGCCGTGGTCTTCGGCGAGGAAGACCGGCATCCGCCCAAGTCGAACAAGGAAAGGTGAGAATGACAGTGTCGCTTGAACAGCTTCAGAACGGGATCGGCAGGCTCCTTGCGGACGGCAAGGAGCACCTCGGCGTGCGCGTCGCCTCCCATCGCAAGAGCCTGGCCGGCATGTTGAACGGGATCCGCGAACAGAGGGGATCGATCGTGCGCGGCGATCGGATCGAGCCGTGGGAGATCGAGGGCTTCCTCGAGCACGAGGGGTCGATCTACGCCTACGGCAGGCCGATCGACGCACGGCCCCTTTCGAGCGAGCTGTCCCTTCCCGGCAACGAGCCATGGGAACGCCTCGCGCTCCTTGCGAAGAATGCCGCGACCCTTGTCCGCCTCGGGCTCCCTCTCCCCCGCCCGGAGCTCTCGGGGATTCTTTCCGTCGGCGCGGAGGGCCACCTCTTTCTGCCCGATCCGATCCTCGCCGCGGCCCGGGCGGCGGCGACCGAGGAGCAGCGAATCGCAGCCGCCGAGAGCTGGAACCATCCGGACCTTTCGGGGGAGCGCGCCTTCTGCTACTTCCTCGGCGCCCTCGCCTACTCCGTCTTTACCGGGCGGGCGCCCCACACCGGGTCGAGCGAGGAGGAGGTCCACCAGCGCGCGCGGGAGCAGAGCCCGATCTCCCCACGCTTGGATGTGCCCGAGATCACCCCGGAGGTCGCCGAGACCGTTGTGCGCGCCCTCTCGGCGCACGAGAGCTTTTCCCTGGCCGAATGGGAGAGGACGCTCACTGACTGGTCCGCTCATGGGGTGCGGCGGGAAATCGGCACGGAGGAGCGGAGGGATCTCGTCGAGCAGGCCGAGCGGCTGCGCCGCAGGTCCGAGGTCGCCTTCCAGCGCAAGAGCTTCCTGAGGCGCAACTGGACGACGATTGCGATCATTACGGCGGCGGTGATCGTCGTAGGCTTCATCGGAGGCTCGATCCTCAAGAACGCCCTGAAGCCGCGCATCACGGTGGGGATGAGTGCCGAGCAGGTCGTGCACCTCTACTACACGAGCATGAACGGCCTCAACAGCCAGGCGATGCAGGATTGCGTGATCGACGGCGCAGGGCGTCAGACGATCAATCAGGTGGAGACCCTCTTCGTCATCAACCGCGTGCGCGAGGGCTACGGCCAGGGCAGCTTCGTGCCGGCTACGCTGTGGAAACAGGAGGGAGAGCCGCCGCTTTCGGCGGGACAATCCGTTTTTGGAGTCACCGGTCTCGCGATCCACCCCGCGGGCCCAGACGAGTACCTGGCCAGCTACGAAAGCTGGGTGTCGGTCCCGCCCAAGGGCGCCGGGGAGGGTCCCGGCCCCGTCCTGCCCCTCACGGTCGTCGGCACCGAGCGGATCGACCGCCTCTATCTGCGAGATCAGGGAAAGTTCTGGGCAATCTACCGCATCGACACCGTCAAGGAAAGCCCGATCTCGTCGACGAAGTGAGCGACTGCCTCGCGAATTCCGGCTTCGTCCTCGGCATGATACCAGCGCGCCAGCGGCAGTGAGCGAAAAAAGGTGATCTGCCGCTTCGCGTAGCGTCGGCTGTTGCGCTTGATGAGCTCGCGCGCCTCCTCCAAGTCTTTCGCCGTCCCGTCGATTCGCCCGGCGAGCTCGTGATAGCCGATCCCCTTCATCCCCGGATCCTCGAAGGAGCAGCCCGCGGCGAGGAGCTTCCGCACCTCGCCGACAAGCCCGCGTTCGAACATGCGATCGACCCTGACATCGATGCGGCGATAGAGCTCCGAGCGCTCCCGCTCGAGTCCGATCACCAGGAAGCGGAAGCCCTCCCGGACTGCCGAAGGAAGCGTGAACTGCGACAGGGGCAGCCCGGTGATACGAACGACCTCGAGCGCCCGCAGGATTCGATAGGCATCCTTCGCGGAGATTCGCTCGGCGGCCATGGGATCGACGCCCGCGAGCTCGGCGTGGAGGGAAAGCGGGCCGCGCTCGGCGAGCTCCGCGCGCAGCTGCTCGCGCACGCGCGGCAGGCTCGGCGGGGTCGCCGGAAGACCGAGCAGGAGGTTCTTGAAGTAGAAGGCAGTGCCCCCCGAAACAACAGGAAGCAGCCCGCGCCCGACGATCTCGGCGGCGAGGCGATCGGCGTCGGCGACGAACTCTCCCACGCTGTAGCCCTGCCAGGGATCACGGATGTCGAGGAGATGGTGTGGGAGAACAGCTCGCAGGGCAGGATCGGGCTTGGCGGTGCCGACATCCATTCCGCGATAGACCTGCATCGAGTCGGCGCTGATGATCTCGCCGCGGCCGGGAAAGAGGCGGAGGAGAATGTCGCTCTTGCCGACGCCGGTGGGTCCGAACAGGAGCACGGCCGGAATGGGAGGCGACTGGTCTTCGGCGCCGATCCCGCTATTCACCATCGCGATGCGAAGCAGGTCGAAAGGGGACGACCGACCGATTAGGCCTCGAGCCGGTATTCGACCTTCTTGGTGAGGATTTGCTTGATGGCGACCGAGACGATCTTTCCGTCGTTCTGGTCAACCTCTTCGTCTCCGGCTACGGTGATCTGCATCGCGCGGCGTATCGCTGCACAGGTCATCTGGTAGACGTTTTCCTCGCGATTGATTAGGAGATCCAACGGAATGATCATCAGTTTCCCCACCTTTTAATGTTAACTAGCAAGAACTATACCAAATCCGCGCAAAGATGTCTATCGGCTCTCCGGCTGCGTTCACCTATCGCGGGCGGCCGCCGCAATGAGCCCGGCCACCGAGTACTCATCGTGTTCCTCGGTGTCGATGACTAGATCGGCGAAATCGTACTGATCGTTGTCGATGCCGTAGAGGGCGAGATACCGAGCGCGATCGAGGCGATCGCGCTCGATGGTCTCGGCCATCGCCTTCACGACGCTCTTCGCCTCGCGGCGGGCTATCCGCTCGGCCCTCACCGGGAGCGACGCGGTGAGGTAGACCTTCAGATCCGCGTCGGGAAGAAGCCAAATCGCCAGACGCGAGCCCAGAACGCAATTGCCGCCGGCAGCCATCTCCTTCTGCCTCCGGTCGAGTGTGAGGTCGTAAGCGGTGTCGACCTCCGCAAGCTTGCTGAACTCCTCGAAGCTCATCCCCCGCTCCTCGGCGAGGGAGCGGAAGGTATAGTTGATGAGCCGCAGGGACAGGCGCTGCGCAACCAGCCTGCTCACGCTCGAGTTGCCGCAGCCGCTCTTGCCCGAGATTGCAACGGAGAGTCTATTCGACATTGCGGAGCTGCTCCCGAATGTTCTCGAGGGAGTCCTTCACTTCCACAACGGCCTGATTGACTTCGAGGATCGTGCTCTTGGAGCCGACGGTGTTGATCTCGCGCCCGAGCTCCTGGCACAGGAAATCCAACTTCTTGGCGATCGCCTCGTCGGAGTCGGTCATTCTCCTGAAGCTCGAGAGGTGGCTCTCCATCCGGTGGACCTCCTCGCCGATTGTGGACTTCACGAGCAGGACCGCAGTCTCGGCGAGGAGACGGGTCTCATCGTAGCTGTTGCCGAGGAGCTCTGCGAAGCGCTCCTTGAGGTTCGCCTTGATGATCGACTCGAGCTCGCCGGCGTAGCCCTTGATCGTCCCAACAGCCTCTTCGACCCGGGCAAGATTGGCCAGGATGTTCGCATGCGTCAAGTCGCCCTCAACCCTGCGGGCGCGCTCGAATTCGAGGAGGGCCCGCTCCATCTGCGGCTCGAAGAGCCCCCAGAGCAGCTCGAGATCGGTCCTCCGTTCGACCTTCAGCATCCCATCGGACTTGAGGATCCCTTCGAGCGTGAGGAGGTGAAGAAGCTCGACCCCTTCGTCGATCCCCGCCGTCCGCGCGAGATCACGGAGCGCCTCGACGTAGGCGCGCACCGCCTGCTTGTCGAGAGCGATCGAGATCCCTTCCTCATATTCGACGACGCGGACGGTCAGCTCGACGCGCCCCCGCGCAATCCGCTTCGCCAGGTAGTCCCGAAAACGCGGCTCGAGCGGGCTCACGGCCGCCGGCAGGCTCAGCGAGATATCCAGGTAACGATTGTTGTAGGATTTCAGCTCGACGCTGACGCGAGCCTTCTCGCTCTGGTGCTCGGCATAGCCGTAGCCGGTCATGCTCTTCATGCGCCGGCCGCTCCGTGCGAGCCTCCATTGCTCCCGCCGAGGGCATCGCGAAGGGCTCGCCCGAGAACCCAGTTGTTGCCGGCGCCCATCGTAACGAAGAGATCCCCTGACGCGAGCGCCCCCTTGCAGAAGTCGAAGGCATCCATGACCTCGTTGAAGTAGTGCACGTTCGCATGGTGGGCGGCAGTTCGCCTGAAGAGGTCCTCTCCGCTCACCCGTCCGCCCTTTTCCCTGGCCGAGGCGTAGATCTTGTGCAGGATGACCATGTCGGCGGCGGCGAAGGACTCGGACAGCTCTTCGAGGAGCGCCTCGGTTCGCGAATAGGTGTGCGACATGAAGTCCACCACCAACTTCCGCCCGGGGTAGAACTCCCGCAAACCCTCGAGCGTGGTGCGGATCGCGGTCGGATGGTGGCCGTAGTCGTCCAGGAAGAGCACGCCGCGGGCCTCGCCGACGATTTCGCAGCGCCTTCGCGAGCCCGCGAAGGCCTCCACCCCCGCCGCGATCGCCGCCACGTCGTCCGCGGTCACCGCGCCGCGCTCCTTCTCCACCAGCAGCACGACCAGGGCGATCGCGGCCACTGCGTCGAGCACCGTGTGGCGCCCCGGTATCCGCAGGAGGAAGTCGCGGCTGAAGCCCGCAAGGCGGAAGCGGCTGCGCCCCGGCTCCGTAGCGATCTCCGTGATGCGGAAGACCCCCTCCGCTTCGGTCCCGTAGGGCATGGCGTGGACGTCCGGACGTCGCTCTAGGAGGCGCCGCGCAACCTCGCACGCCCCGCGGTCGTCGGCACAGTAGACGAGCTCCCCGCCGCGGGGAAGTCGCTCACCGTAGGTGACGAAGGCGGAGAGGATGTCCTCGTAGTCGTGAAAGTAGTCGAGATGATCGGGCTCGACGCTCGTCACCACGATCCGGGTGGGATGAAAGGCCAGAAAGTTGCGGCGGTACTCGCAGGTCTCGGCGACGAAGTACTTCTCGCCCTGCACCAGGGTAGAGGAGTCCTCGAAGGTCGAAACGGCGGAGCCGGCAAGGACCGATGCCGGAAAGCGCAGGCTCTTCAGGATCGTGCCCACGAGGGCGGTGGTGGTCGTCTTGCCGTGCACGCCGGAGATTCCGCTCGAGTCGGCGAGCTGCGAAAGCAGTCCGAGGGCCTCGGTGTAGGCAAGGATGGGTATCCCGAGCTCACGCGCGCGCAGCAGCTCGGGGTTCTCGTCGGGGTTGTAGGCTGCCGAATAGACGACCAGGCGGGTGCCGTTCGGAATGTTCTCCGCGGAGAATCGCTCGGTGAAGGGGATGTGGTACCGTTTCAGCACCTCATCGGTATAGAACTTCTCGCTTGTGTCTGAGCCCGAGACCGTGGCCCCCCTCTTTACGAGCAGCTCCGCAAGGGCCGCCATTCCGGTTCCCTTTATGCCGGTCAGGAAGACCGGCAAGCCTTC
>DAHVAK010000019.1 GCA_027314665.1 Spirochaetales bacterium | reverse complement strand
TCGCGCGGGCCGCGGCGACCGCCGCGAGCTCGCGGTCGAAGCCGAGGATCCGGGGCATGTTTCGGGCTCCCGCGGCGGAGCGCTCCTTTGCCTCGCGCAGCAGCTCCTTCCACACCCCGTCATCGTGGCCGCGCCAATGCTGGAACCCCCAGTAGGATCGGCGGAGACCCGGGGCGATGTCGGCGGCGATCATCGCGCCCTCGATGAGCAGGGTGCCCGATCCGCACATGGGATCGACGAGCGGCCCACCCGCCTTTGCGATCTCCGGCCAGCGCGCCCTGAGGAGCATCGCCGCCGCGACGTTCTCCTTCAGGGGCGCTTCCACCCCGCGAGCCCGATAGCCCCGGCGATGGAGACTCTCCCCGGAGAGGTCGATCGCGATGGTCGCCTCCTCTGCGTGAAGGTGGAGATGGATCTGCAGATCGGGACGCTCCGGTCGGACGTCGGGCCTCTTCCCGCTGCGGGCGCGAAAGAAGTCGGCGATGCCGTCCTTCGCTACCAGCGCGGCGTAGCGCGCATTGGCAAGCGAAGGGGGCAGGCGCGCCGGCGGCCCGGAAAGGGTGCAATCGACCGCGAAGGTCTCCTCCAGCGACAGATGCTCCTGCCAGGCCATCCCGCGCGCACCCTGCGCCAGCTCTTCGGGGCTCGTGACGGGGAAGCTCGCGATCGGAAGGAGGATCCGGTTTGCGATCCGCGACCAGAGACAGACGCGATAGGCGGTCTCGAGGGTGGCCGAGAAGCCGACGACGCCGGGGTTTTGTCGGATCCCGGCGGCGCCCAGGTCGCCGAGCTCGACCGCGAGAAGGTCCTCGACCGCCTTCGGGCAGGTTGCGAAAAGGCTCATGACGCTCATCAGGGGGAAGTATAGCTTGAAGCCCTGCGGTGGAATAGCGCCGGCGCTGCGCGGCGGGGCAAAGAGAACCCGGCGCGCCCGGAGGGGAGGGCAGCTCACTGCGAGCTGCCGCTTGCTCTTCCCCTCCTCGGGTCACGCCGGTCGGGAGATTAGATCGCTCCCGCCCCGGACGGATGATGGTCCGCCGTCGAACCCACCTCGAATGAGAAGGTGGGCATGGCGACGCTATTAGTGTGGATGGTCACGAGCGCATCGTTCCTGCCCGCCGAGGTCGGCGCGTAGGCCAGGTTGAAGCTCATGCTCCGCCCAGGGGCAAGGCTGCCCTTAGGCTGCTCCTGCACGATGTAGGCTGCCCCGTCGGGACCGGTGACGGTGACAGCCTTCGCTCCGGTAAAGGAGATATTGCTCTTTCCGGTATTGGTGATGATGACCGGCGCCGGCGCGAGGCGCACGCCGACCTGGGTCGCGGGATAGGCATAGGTGGCTCCGGGCTTGACCGGAGAGGCCCAGATCTTGACTCCGATCGGGGATTCCCAACTAGAAGCGAACACGCTGCCCGTCGCCGCAAGCAAGAGCACACCCGCCGCCGCGATGAACGTCATGACACGATTCTTCATTTCTTAACTCCTTGGAGCGACCGTCCGGACAAACTGTCCGGGGCGCTCCGCCATGCATCTCAAGCTTGAGCACATCCAATTAGAGCGCGGGCAGCTCGAGAAAGTTCCTCTCTTAGCGAAGGCTTAGGATCCGATGCGAGGGGGGGGATCGAGGGCGCCGCTGCGGCGCCTCGCCTGGCGAAGGCGCCTGTGCTCCCGCAGACGGGCTCCGAAAAAGTTGGCCGCGATGAGGAGAAGGATGATGAATCCCCACATGGCCTGGATGAAGTAGGGATCCATCCGCAGGAGCCCGACGCCCGTTGAAACGAGCTGGAGGATCACGACCGCAAGCACCATGCCCGCAAGACGTCCCGCGCCGCCGAAGGGATCGACTCCCCCCAGGAAACAGGCAAGGACGGAGACGAGGAGGTAGGACTGCGCGTAGTCGGGATTCACTGAGTTGAGCTGCCCCATCATCACGAAGGAGGTGATGGCGGAGAAAAACGCGGAGAGAATGTACTCTCGCAGGAGCACCGAGCGCACCCTGATGTTGGAGAACTTGGCGGCGATCGGATTGGATCCGATCAGATAGAGGCTCATCCCGAAGACCGTTCGATTGAGGAGGAGGGCAAGGAGCAGACCCACCCCGATCAGGACGAGCAGCGCAACGGGCACCCGGGCTACCGTGCCGTTGCCGATTCCGAGCAGGAATGGAGGCAGCCCGGAAAGGGTGTAGCCCTTGGTGATGACGACGTTGAACCCGTTCAGGAGGGTCATGACCCCGAGGGTCGCAAGGATGGCGGGGACCTCGACGTACGCGATCAGCCATCCCATGGCGGCCCCGACGAGCAGCGCGGCCGCCAGACCTCCGCCCATGGCAAGGATGACCACGCCCAAGCCGGCCTGCTCCATTCCGGCCCCGGCCATAGCCTTCAGCAGCAGGACCGTGACGATGCCCGTGAAGTTTGCGGTGGCCACGATGGCGAGGTTGATCCCGCCGCTCAGCATGGTCACCATCATCCCGATCGAGAGGAAGGCGATGATGGGCAGCTGGTAGGCCATCGAGATGAGATTGCCGACGGTGAGGAATCGCGTGGGGTTGAGGAGCGACATGAGGACCACGATCCCCGCGAGAACGACGGCGAGCGAGCGGTTGGTGCCGGCGTGAACGATGCGTACCACCTTCTCCCCCTACGCCTCGACCTTGACCTTTACCCGCGATCGCGTCTGCCGCAGCTGCTGGTAGGCGCTGATCGTGATCGCCGCGGTGATGATTACCCCGATCGTGACGTTGTACCAGTAGGAGGAGATCGAGAGGAGGGTGAGCCCGTTGTTGAGAATTGCGAACAGAAGAACCCCGAGAAAGGTTCCCGTAATGGTCCCCTTGCCCCCGAAAACGCTCGCTCCCCCGATCACCACAGCGGCGATGACCTCAAGCTCCTTGCCGACGATGATGTTGGGCACCACCGACTGCACGATGGAGACGTGAACGACCGCGGCCACCCCTGAAAGGAGCCCGACGAAGGCGAAGACGAAGACCCGGGTCATGAGGGTGTTGATGCCGACCCTTTCCGCCGCCGTCTCGTTTCCCCCCATTGCGTAGATGCTTCGCCCGAGGAAGGTCCTGCGAAGGATGAGCCAGCCGAGCAGGAGCGCTCCTGCCCAGATGAGAGGATGAAGGGTGAGCCCGTAGGTCGCCCCGATCTTGCTGACTGAAGGGAAGAAGAGAACGGCGGAAAAGGCCCTGAACATCTCGGGTACGCCGTTGATGAGCTTGCCCCCCGTTACCACGTAGAGCATCCCGAAGTAGATGTTGAAGGTCGCGATCGTCACGATAATGGTTGGGACGCGGAAGTGATGGATGATGAGGCCGTTTGCGAGCCCCATGATCGCCCCCATGAGCGCCGCCGCGAGGATCGCGAGGAGGATGTTCCCTCCCCACGCGACGGTCATCACGACGACCGCATATTCGACCACCTGGGCGATGGCGGTGAAGGACACGTCCGGGGTGCCGCCGAGAATGAGGACGAAGAGGGTTCCTACCGCCATGATCCCGATCATCGAGTAGCCAGCCAGGAGCTCCGTGATGTTCTCGAAAGTCAGGAAGGAGGGGTTGGCGATGGTGATGAGAATGCACAACAGGAGCACGAGGACCGCCAGGTAGGATTCGTTTTGACGCAAGAGCCGCCTCCACATCTTCAGCCCCTCCTACTTCTCGCCCTCGACGAGCCGCTGCAGCTCTTCGGGGCGCACACGGTCGGTCGACAGCTCGAGCCGGATCCGGCCCGCGCGCATGAGCAGAATACGGCTGCAGTTGTTCACCACCTCGGGTATCTCGTCGGAGATGAGGAGCACCCCCATCCCCGCCGCCGCGAGCTCGCGGATGATCGCGTGGATCGAGCTCTTGGCCATCACATCGATGCCCACGGTGGGCCCGTCGAGGATGAGGATCCGGGGCTCCGCCGCGAGCCACTTTGCGACGACGACTCGCTGCTGGTTGCCTCCGGACAGGGTCTGCACCGCCACCCCTTGATCGGCGACTCGGATGTCGAGAGCCGCGATCCAATGCGCCGCCTTCTGGGCCCGCTTCCTTGGGTCGATCAGTCTCAGCGAGGTGAGGAGGCGCTCGAGGACCGCCGCCACGACGTTGTCCCCGACGGACTGCTTCATGATGAGCCCCTCGACGAGGCGATTCTCCGGGACGTAGGCGATGCCGGCCCTCACCGCATCCTGGACCGAGGCGATGCGCACCGACTTCCCCTCGACGAGGATTTCGCCGCTCTCGGCGGGGCTTATCCCAAAGAGGGCGAGGGCGAGCTCGGTCCTCCCGGAGCCGATCAGCCCGGTGAGCCCGAGGATCTCGCCAGAGCTTAGGCGGAAGGTGATGCCTTGAAAGTTGTTCCGCTTGGAGAGGGAGCGCACCTCGAGCAGAGCCGGCTTTCTTTCGGCGGCGTAGGAGAAACGCGTCTCGGCAATCGTCCTGCCGGTCATCAGGGAGACGAGCCTCTCGTTGGTGAGCTCCGAGCGCGGCAGGGTCGCCACGCTCTCCCCGTCCCGCAGGACCGTGATTCGCTCGGCGACCTCGAAGATCTCGTTGAGCTTGTGGCTGACGAAGAGAACGGCGATGCCCGAGGCTTGGAGGTCGCGCACGACCGAGAGGAGGCTGTCGATGTCGCGCTTGGTGAGGGAGGCGGTTGGCTCGTCGAGGATGAGGAGCTTCAGGTCGGTGGTGAGGGCCCGGCAGACGGCGACCAGCTGCTGGAGCCCGACCGGCAGCTCGCCCACTACGGCATCCGGGTCGATGTCGACCTTGATGCGATTCATGGCCGCGGAAGCGATGCGGCGGACCGCTCTCCAATCGATGAAGGACCGGCGCTCCTCCTTGAGCTCGCTCAGGGAGATGTTCTCCGCCACCGTGAGGTTCGGGAAAAGCGAGAGATCCTGGTAGATGACGTGAATCCCACGGGCGAGGGAGGCCCCTGCCTCCATGTGGTCGACACTTTTCCCGTCGATGAGAAGCTCGCCGCTGTCGGGCCGCAGGACCCCGGAGATGATTTTGATCAGGGTCGACTTTCCGGAGCCGTTCTCTCCGACCAGACAGTGGATCTCGCCGCGCCGGATGGAGAAGTCGACCCCCTTCAGGGCGTTGACCCCGACGAAGCTCTTCCGGATGTTGCGCAACTGCAGAAACTCCGCCATGACCTCGGAACACCTCACGACGGCGGGCCGGCAGGTTATCCTGCCGGACCGCTGACTCAAA
>DAHVAK010000012.1 GCA_027314665.1 Spirochaetales bacterium | reverse complement strand
CGCGTACTCGACATCCTTGTTTATTCGCAGCATTGTGATATCGAACCTTTTTGGTAATATATAATCTACCCAATTCGTTCGGCGATGTCAATTGATGTCCGCCTCATTTCTCTAGTATTTTAGGGGACATTATCATGTTTCGCGCGCTGCGAATAGCGTTGGGAGGTCCGACTGGTCATCCTTCAGGTGCTCTGCCATCCGCAGGAACGGAGCTTCAACCATGCGGTTTCCGAGGCCGTGGTCCGAACCCTCAAGGCTCGCGGTCACACGGTCATCTTCCACGATCTGTATCGCGAGCGCTTCGATCCCCTCCTTACCGGGACCGAGCTCAAGAGGCGCTTCAGCTTCGACGAGCAGGTACAGCGCTACTCGCGCGAGCTTGCCGAGACCGACGCCCTGATCTTCATTCACCCCGAGTGGTGGAGCGGTCCTCCGGCCCTCCTGAAGGGGTGGATCGATCGCGTCTTTCGGCCCGGCATCGCCTATGAATACGCAGGAGAGGACTTCCTCGCCAAGTCGAAGGTCCCGCTCCTCGCAGGCAAGCGGTCCCTCATCCTCGCCACGACCGATGCCGATCCCAGCCCCGGGGAGCCCCTCCTAGCGCGGATGTGGCGGGAGATCCTCGGCTACTGCGGGATCGAGGAGGTGACCGTCCGCCTCCTCACCGGCATGCGCGGGCTCGACGCCGCCGAGCGCAGGGCGTGGATAGCGCAGATTGAAGGGCTCGTCGCCGAGCTCTTTCCTGCCGAGGGCTGACGAGCGGCGCCCCTCGGGCGGCGCCTCACGGCCCCCGGCGGTCGGTCCGGCGCCGCTCAGCTTCCCGCGATGATGCGATCGATCTCCTCCTCGAGGAGCCGCATCCGCGCGCCGACCTCGCGCTTCGCCTCTGCAAGGGCCGTTCCCGGACGCGCGCAGCAGGAGGCGTAGAACTTGATCTTCGGCTCGGTTCCCGAGGGGCGCGCCGTGACGATGCTCTCATCGGCAAGGACGAACTGCAGCACGTTCGACGAGGGCAGATCGATGTCCGTATCGCTGCTGCCCGCCCTCAGGTCGAGCGTCGTGCCCGCCCCGTAGTCCTTCACGAGCGCAACCTCCACCCCCCCGAGCGCGCGGGGCGGCGAGGAGCGCAGGCGATCCATGAGACGCCCCATCTCCTCGCGTCCGCTCTCTCCGGCAAAGCCCCGCGAGATCTGACGCTCCTCGAAGTAGCCGTGCCGCTCGTAGAGCTCGTGAAGGCGATCGAGAAGGCTTTTTCCCTGGGCGATTTGGTAGAGGGCCATCTCCGCGGTGGCGACCGCCGCCGAAACCGCGTCCTTGTCGCGCACCTCGGTCTCGACGAGATAGCCGTAGCTCTCCTCGCCCCCAAAGACGTAGCCCTCTCCGCTCGACTCGAACAGCCGGATCTTCTCGGCGATGTACTTGAAGCCGGTGAGGACGTTGTAGACCTTTGCCCCGTAGCTTTCCGCTATCCTGGCCTGAAGGTTCGTGGTCACGATTGTCTTGATGAAGACCGGCTTCGCCGGCAGGCGTCCGAGCTCTCGACGCGAGGAGAGGATGTAGTCCGCAAGGAGCGCTCCGAGCTGGTTTCCCGTGACGAGGACGAAATCGCCGCCCTGCGGGACCGCTATCCCGAGGCGGTCGGAGTCAGGGTCGCTCGCCATGACGAGATCGGCCCGCTCGCGGCGGGCGAGCTCGATGGCGAGCTTCAGGGCCGAGGCCTCCTCGGGGTTGGGATACTGGACGGTCGGAAACTCTCCGTCGGGCTCGGCTTGTTCGGGAACCGTGACCACCCGAAAGCCGAGCTCCGAGAGGGATCGCTCGATGGGCATCCTTCCCGCGCCGTGAAGGGGGGTATAGACCACCTTCAGGCCCGCGCCCTTCTCGCGCACCAGCTGTGGGCGCAGGATGTAGCTCTTGACCATGGCGATGAACGGGTCGTCGATCTCCCGGTCGATAAGGACAAGGAGACCCTTCGCCGTGGCCTCTTCGCGGCTCATCGCGCGGGTATCGCGAGCGACCGCGCGCACTCGGGCGATGATCGCCTCGTCGTGCGGGGGGATGATCTGCGCGCCGTCGGACCAGTAGACCTTGTAGCCGTTGTAGGCAGGGGGATTGTGGCTGGCGGTGACGACGATTCCGGTCGTCGCAGCCAAGCGACGCACGGCGAAGGAAAGCTCCGGGGTAGGCCGCAGGGAGGAGAAGAGGTAGGTCTTGATCCCGTTCGCACATAGGACCAGCGCGGCCTCCTCCGCGAAGAGGGCCGAATAGCGGCGGGAGTCGTAGGCAATGACCGCCTTCGGCGCCGGGCTCTCGGCCGCAAAGCGCACGTAATCGGCGAGCCCCTGGGTGGCGCGCCGCACGACGTAGGGATTCATGCGGTTGAAGCCACCCCCGATCATCCCGCGCAGTCCGCCGGTCCCGAAGGCGAGGCTGGTGTAGAAGCGGTCGTTCAGGGAATCGAGATCTCCTGCCGCGATGAGGCTTTTCACCTCGTCGCGAAAGCGCGGATCCTGCTCGAGCTCGACGTACTCTTGGGCCCGGCCCAGTAGTTCCTTCGTGTCCATGGAGCCATTATGTCACGACGACAGCCGGCGCGCTACCGCGGACCCTCAAGGAGCGCGATGAGATCGCCGGGCCTTTCGATGATGACCCGCGCGCCGCTTCGCGCGAGCTCCTCGCGCGTCCTGAAGCCCCACGCCGCTCCGACGGGATACATCCCCGCAGCGGTCGCGGTCTGCATGTCGACGTCGGAATCACCGAGGTAGAGGATCCTCTCCGGTGCAAGGGCGATCTGCTCGGCGAGGAGAAGGGCCGCCCTCGGATCGGGCTTCCTCGGGAGGTCGGGCCTCGCGCCCTGGACGGCGTCAAAGCGGACCTCGCCAAGAAGCGCCGAGACGACGAGACGGGTCAGCTCGTCGGGCTTGTTCGAGAGGATCACCAGATGCAAACCCCTGCGCGAAAGCTCGGCCAGCAGCGCGGGGACCCCGTCGTAGGGACGCGTGGCGATCACGGGATGCTCTCGAATGAAATCGCTCACCTCCCGCGCGACCGCCTCGATCGATTCGGGACGCCGGTCCTGGGGCGGAAGGGCCGCTTCCACGAGGTGGCGAATCCCCCAGCCCACCATCATCCGATACTCGGGCGTTGGATGGGTCGGATAACCGCGGGAACGAAGAGCACGGTTCGTCGCGTCGGCGAGATCTTCGAGTGTGTCGAGAAGGGTGCCGTCGAGGTCAAAGAGGATGCCTGCAATGCTCACTGATGTATCCCTCTGCGCCCACGATAGAATCGCGCGGGGCAGCTAGTCAAGAATTCGTCAGGCGCCTTCTGCTTTCCTCCTTTTTCGGATAGATTGACAGCAACGAATGGAACAGTCGCAATGAAGCCCAAACAGCGGATCAGCTTTGAGCGCTACTACCAGGAGCTCTTCCCCGAGCGCTGGCCGGCGCTCAAGGCGGCCCTTGCCGCGGACCCCGCGACCGTCCGCCTCGAGGCGGGCCTGCGCCAGCCCTACTTCCTCGACATGGCCTCGGTGATTGCAGCCGCGGCCCTCGCGGTCCAACCGGGCGAGCGCGTCCTCGACCTCTGCGCGGCCCCGGGCGGCAAAAGCCTCGTGCTCGCCCTCGCCGCGGGTCCGAGCGGGAGCCTCACCGCCAACGATCGCTCCTCCGAGCGCCGCTCGCGCCTGCGCCGGGTCCTCTCCGACCATCTGCCCCCCGAGCTGCTCGCCAGGGTGCGGGTGAGCAGCCACGACGCCGCTCGCTGGGGTCTTCACGAGCGAGGAGCCTACGATCGAGTCCTTGCCGACGTGCCCTGCTCGTCGGAGCGCCACCTCGTGGCCTCGCCGCAGCTGGTGGCCCGCTGGTCGCCCGCCCGAACCCGCCACCTCGCTATCCAGGCCTACGCGATCCTCGCCTCAGGTCTCGACGCGGCGAGGGCGGGGGGCACCCTGCTGTACGCCACCTGCGCCCTCTCTCCGCACGAAAACGACGAGGTCATCGGCAAGCTCCTCGAGCGGCGGGGGAGAGAGCTCGCACTGGACGGACCCGGCCTCTTGGCCGAGAGCCTCGCCGAGTCCGCCGTCCTTCGCACCCTCCTGCCCGCAGGCAGGCGAGGGCTCTCCCCGGAGCTCACCCGCTTCGGGCTCCAGCTCTGGCCCGACAAGGCGCAGGGGATGGGCCCGATCTACTTCGCGCGCATCGAAAAGCGAGCCGGATAGGCCTTGGGACGGCCTGCGGGCTGCCGCCTGTGCGGGGGGCGGGCCTCCCGATCGATTCGGCGCCGGACAGGGCCCGCTTGCACAAACGGAGCCGATGATTACACTCCCCTCTGAAACAGGAAGCACCATGAACCTTGCAGAACATCTGAACGACCGCCAGCTCGAGGCAGCATCGACGACCGAGGGCCCCCTCCTCATCATTGCGGGGGCCGGATCGGGAAAGACGAAGATGATCACCTACCGGATGGCCCACATGCTGGAGCAGGGGATACGCCAATCGCAGATCCTCGCCCTCACCTTCACCAACAAGGCC
>DAHVAK010000004.1 GCA_027314665.1 Spirochaetales bacterium | reverse complement strand
TTGTCCTCGGTGTCGCGGATGATCTCGACCCCGCGAACCAGGCGATTGATCGGGATGACCGTGAGGTAGGCCAGGAGGAGGGCCCCGAGCACCCCAAGCCCGATTGCGATGAGAGCGACCACCCCGGCGGTTATGAGAAGGGTCTGCTGAGAGCTCTTCATCTCCTTGAGAATGGGCTCGGTGGAGACCCCCATGCGGATCATTCCGCGGAAATAGAGCGAGTCCTGATTGCTCCGATAGACGATCGGCTTGTAGAAGGTGTAGTGGTCGATCATACGGCTGAGGTTGTTGACGTTGTAGGAAGGAACACTTCCGATGACGTTTCCGATGTCAAAGAGCTTCGCATTGACCTCCCGGTTCAGGGCGTTGATCTCCTGCTGATAGCGCGCGAGCTCGGCGATGGACTTCTGATCGTCCTTCGTCGCGAGGACTGCGGCCCGAGCCCCAAGGCTCTGCAGCTCGTGAGAAAGCCCGGAAACCTCCTTCGTCGCGCGCGCATCGATAGCGTCCTTGATTGCGGCGACCTTGGGGGAGATGTCGTCATGAATCCGCGAGAAGCCGGGATTGAGGGTCTCCGTGTTGATCTTCTTGAGGATCTGCGGGTCGTCGCTCGCCCAGACGTAGTCGTAGCTCTTGTCGTCGGTGGCGCCGTAGCCGGTAATCGTCACATACTGCGCCTCGCTCATCGCCACCCGAAGCTCGGGAAGGGCGCCAAGCTCGATGAGGGTCTTGTCGGGCAGATAGGTTCGCGCTCCGGTCGCGAGGCTGTCCATGAGAACCTGGGTCTGCTGGAGCAGCCCTTGAGCGAGGTTGCGCTGTTGGGTGTTGATCATGAAGTAGCCGAGCGGAGTCGAGACCATGAGCACGACGATTATCACGAGCAGGGTGATGAGAAGGACGAACTTCGCGCGCAGCCCCATCCCGATTTTCTTCATCTGGGCCAACCTCTCTTTCCTTTCTACGACGGAGATTCGGGTCCCGGCAAGGAGGGCCTGGACCTCCAGGTTGAGCGACCTTCCCTCGTCCACGATGCGCGCAATCCGGTACACCGAGACGAGAAGCATTGCGGCGAGGAACGCAAGCACGAGGAGAATGACCATGCTGTTGACGGAGAGCAGCATCGCGGGGGCCTGGATCGGACGCCACAGCTCGGGCTGCTTCTCCCCGTAGTAGCCGAACTTCACGGTGCCCGTGGGGCTCAAGGTGAGGAGCGGGGCCGTGAAATAGAGCCCGCGGGTCGGGCTCACGAGCCCCACGCGATAGGTACCCTCGCGAATCTCTTCGATCGTCGGCCCCCGGATGATGCGGTCGCTCACTACGCTGTATTGGTGCGAAGAGGCCGGGAAGACGTAGTCGTAGGGCGGTTTGCCGTTCTCATCGAGGATGACCTCGTCGATCTTGCCGCCCTCCGCAAATCCCCGTCCGTAGATCGTCAGCGTCACCCGTCCGAGGCTGTCGCGGGTGGCCTGGATGTCGGTTACGTAGGTAACCGGACGGTACTTGTCGAGCCGGAACAGCAGCGTAGTCGCCGGGCCGACGTTGCCGACCTGGTCGACGGCTGCGACCGAAAGCGCCCATACCCCGTTGTCTCGGTTGTTGAAGGAATACTCCGGCACGCTGAGCTGGGGTTGACCCGAAAGCTTAGGGGCCGGGGAATTTGCCGGGAACGGGGCGCTCGGGTCGGACGAAAGATAGCTCATACGGTAGAGATATCCCGCCACGTCGGGGTCCGGCGGAGGCTTCCAGCCTACCGTAGCGGTGTTCGAGCTGAGGAAACCCTTGGCATCCTCAGCGAGCGGCCCGAAGGTGACCGGCCCGGGAGGAGTCGTGTCGCGGGTGAAGGAGATAGTGCTCGTCTTTGACCAGTTGCCCGCAAAGTCCTCGGCTGCGAGATGGATGAACCACTCCCCGTCCGCATCGACGCGAATTTGGCTCTGCCGATCGTTGGGTAGTATATTGAGGCTTCTGGGCGCTTCACCCGTAGGATCGCGATTCACACTGTAACTGAAGCCGGCAATGCCCGAGGGATCGGCCGGCTGCTCCCACCCGAAGACGTAATCGCTGAGGTTCGTCCGCCCTCCTGCGCGGAAGTTCATCCCGTAGGCCCTCGGAGCCGGAGCGCTGCGGTTCTGCGGCAGCATGACCAGCCTTCCCGTGCCGGCCACCTCGTTGAACCAGAAGACGTAAATGCCGTCCCCGAACAGAACCGGGCGGGCGAAGATGGAGCTCCCCGCGATAGAGCTCAGGTCGCTTCTCTGCCAGAAGACCCCGTTGTAGGTTGCGGCAAAGACATGGTCCACCCCGACGCTGTTGTCGAACCAAAAGACGTATTGGCGATTGTCATAAACCGCGATGCGCGGATCCCGGCTCGTGCTCGAGCCCGAGGAGACCCGCTCGACGTCGCCAATCGGATTGCCGTCGAGATCGTACTGGGCGTAGTAGATTTGAGGGGTCCCGGTTTGATAGGTCCGTTCCCAGACGACGGAAAGCCTGCCGTCGTCGCCGAGGAGAAAGGGCCGCTCATCGCTGTAGAAGAGAGGGTTTGCGCCCCCCGACGCCCCGCCTTGCTGAAAGGCGACCAAGCGCTTGGGAGACCCGAAGCTCTCTCCCCCATCGGTGCTCTCTTCGAGGTAGAGCTGATAAACCGCAGGGGTGCCCGGTCGAAGAACCTGGAAGACGACATAGTCCCGCCCACGATAGAAGGTGTAGTAGGGGGCGAAGTTCAAGGAGAGATCGGGGTCGGTCACCAAGGCGCGGGGAGAAGTCCAGCTTCGGCCATCGGAGGAGAGCGCGTAGCGAATGGACAGGGCATTGAGTCCTCCGGAGGTCTGACCGCCCTGCGCGGTAAAGAGGATGAGCCCGCCGCCCCCTCTCACGAATAGGCGCGGCCCGACCGTCGTGGTCTCGGCGGTCGCCCGGGCGAGCTCCGCGAAGGTGGCCCCGTCGTCGGAGGAAGAGTAGATCGCCACCTGATTCGGGGCGGCATTGACCGCGACGAAGATCCTTCCCGACCCATCGATCGCCAGCGAGAAGATGGAGACCTGTCGACCGGCGGCGACGAAGGGTCCTGCAAAGTCTCGATGGGTCGTCCAGTCCCTGCCGTCGCGAGTCACCAGAATCGAGAGACTGACCTGCTGCGCTCCGTCGGCGGCCGTTCGGTAGCTCTGCCAGACAACCGCCATGACTCCCCCGCCCGTGGCCGGCTGCGGGAAGCTCACCCCCTCGGGAACCAAGATCTTCGGGTAGTCCCAGTAGATCTGCCCGCCCGTGGAGGGAGCAGCGGAGGTGGCGGCCAGCTGCTGCGCCCCGGCTAGACCGATAGCGGTGAACGAAAACGCGAAGAGGAAAATGACTTTCCGCAGCACCCTCAGATCTTCGATTCGATTCTCCTCTTCAGGTCGAGTAGAGGACTGTAATTCTGGTTCGCCGGATCCTTCAAGAGCTCGTTGACGATCCGCAGGGCCTCATAGTAGCTCTTCGCGATGAACTGCTCCTCCGCCTGGCGGAACTGAATCTGTGCGTAGTTTGAGAGAACGACGGTCGTCTCGCCTCCGGTGTCAATGGCGAGGCGGTCCTTGAGCGAGGTCGCCGCCGTGTTGTTCGGGTCAAGCTCGATCGCCCGATTGAGATAGGAAATGGCGATCGGATACTGGGCGCGAACATTGGTCCGTACGATGTCAAAGGCCTTTTGGTAAAGGTCGTTGGATTCCTGGATCTTCTGCGGATCGGGAGGCGGCCTGCGCATCCCCGTGGCCACCTCGGTCCGGTACAAGGCCTCAGTGAGACCAGGGAAATCGGGCTCGACCGCCTGGAGGTTCCGGAGGTCGACGTAGGCCTCTTGGGGGTTCGCCTTCACCTTTTCCAGCGCGGTCGAGAAGCGCTGCCTGAAGATCGACTGGAAATCGCTCGGCTCAGTCAGCTCGAGAATCCGCAGACCGAGCACCCGCGCTTCCTGATTGAGAGGAAAGGGGACCTGGACATAGAGGATCTTCTGCTGAGCGTCGGAGAGAAGGCGCAGCGCCTCGCTTCGTTTGCCTTCGGCGACGAGGCTGCGGGCCTGCGCATAGTCCGATTCGGCGAGATTGAGGACCTGCGTCATCTCGCTGTAGAGGGGATCGGAAGGCGAGATCACGAGCCCGGAGTTGATGGTAAGCGCAGTATTGACGTAGGACAGCCAGGTCGTGATCTCCGGGTTGTCCTGCGAGTTGGTCAGCCGCCAGCGCGCTTCGGCTCGCAGAAAAACGCTCTGCGCCTGCGCATAGTTGCTCTGCGCGTAGAGCGCCTTGCCCTCGTTGATGTAGGAGCGAACCTCGCGAACGACGATGTCGTTCTCGGCATCCGTGATCTGCCGCGAGAGCGCCGGAATCGTCGCATCGCGTTCCCTGCGGACGTTCGGATTCTCCGAGAAGGTCAGGGAGCGGTCCAGGCGATCGGCCGCCGAGGCGATCCTCTCCCGCGCCACAGCATACTGCTGCTGCGCGATCGCCTCTTGCGCCGCCTTGAGGTTGTTTTCGCCCTCCTGACGGTAGCGCTCGGCCTGGAAAAGAAGTTCCTGCGCGGTGCCGGCGGCGGAGGCGGCGGTCTGCAGGAGACGAGCGTTGTCGCTCGCGAGCGTCTTCGCCGCCTCGAGGCTGTTGCGGACCGAAGGGTTGGCGGTCACGGCGGAGGGCGTCGATTCGATCGTCGAGATGACCGACTGCAGGGTTTGGCCGACGGAGTCCAGGGCGCTCTGCGCGCTCTTCAGATCGTCGCTTGCCTTTGCGGGAAACTTCGCCTGAATCGTTTCATGAACGGTTTCGTCGCCGATGGTGAGGGGGACGCCCTCGATGAGCTTCTGCGCCTCGCTCACGGCGGTTTGTTGCTGGGCAAGCACGCTCTTCGCCGGCGCCAGCTGGAGCCTGACGATCCGGTCGATGAGAGTCACCTCGGGGCCCGCCCCCTGGGACTGAACGGAGTTGAGCAGGGCGATCATTCCGTCCACCGCAGCGAGGCTCTTTCCCACCGAGTAGCCCATCGTCGCGAGCGTTCCATAGCTAGCCTTCAGCCCCTGCCACCGATTGATGTCGCTGCGCACAACACCGTCGATCGCATCCATGCTGACGCGAAGCTCTTTGAGCGAGTCGAGCGATTCGGCTTTAGCGATCCCTGCGGTGACCGACTCGATATTGGAGAGCGCGGCAACCATCTTGATCGAATCGTCGGACGCGCGCGCGCGGGTGGACGCGAGCAAGTAGTCGGGAAGCCCCGCGGCGAGCGCGGGCGCAGCGGAAGCGGCGATCCCCGGGTTGAGCGCGAAGGCGGGCTCCGCCGTGAGGCGGGAATCCCACATCCCGGAGACCCGCTCGGCGAGGGCGGCGTAGGTGCCCGCCGAGCGGAAGCCCGCGATGGCGGCAGCGTTGTCGCCGACCTTCAACCGCTCCGTCGCCTGGGCGAATCGGTCCTCCATCACCGCGGCGAGGTGATCGTAGACACGCGAAAGAGCCGCGGTGCGGGCCCCTTCGATGGCAAAGAGAATTCCCTCCGGAGGACTCTCCCCCCCCCGCCCGTCCGCGAGCTTCTCGAGGTAGGTCAGAAAGAAGACATCCCGGGCGGAGCCGTGCTGCTGGAGCACCGAGTCGCGCAGCTTGAGAAGCTGCTGTGCGGCAGCGGCTCCCGCAGAGCGATCCGTCTCAAGCTGCCCAATCCGCTCGCCGAGGTTGTCGATCGCCTTCGACAGCCGCACGGGGTCGACCTCCGTCGCTGCCGCCGTCACCGCTGCCTCGATCGGCGGACCCAACGATTCGAAGTCCTTGGCCTTTGTCTGGAGGGTCGATCGCAAGCCCAGGGCTTGGTTGACGACGATATTCCCGAGCCGGCCTGAGGTAAACGAATCGTATCCAAGATCGAATCCGGTCAGGTAGGTGGCGACCGCCTCGCTGAAGCGTCCCGCGCTCAGCAGAGGGAGGGCCTTGTCCATGATTTCGCGGAAGCGATTGTTGTTGTAGACCACCGTGGCGGTCTCGCGGGCGTAGGCTTGGGCGTCCAGGGTGCGCTGGTTCGGCGCCTTGTCCAGGTTTCCAAGCTCCTGAAGGATGACGTAGGCCTTGTCGAGATCGCCCTTGTTGAAGACTGCGATGAGCTCGGCCATCTTTGCGTTGTAGAGGTTGCGCGCCTGGTCAATCTGCTCTAGAAGCGCCTGCGCTTGGTCGAAGCGGCGGGGGTCTTTCTTGATGACCTGAGTGAGGAGGAGTATCGCGTCGTTATACCGTTCCTCGGTGATGAGCCGGCGTGCCGCGGTGAGAGAGTCCTCTTTCTGTCCCGAAGCGCTGGCAAACCCGCCTCCGAGGAGGAGCAGCACAAAGAAGAGCAGGACCGGGATCGCACACCTCCGCCGATTTGACACACTCACCAGCCTCTTTGGGACCGAATGTACCATATTATCGGCACCATTGTCTGCCGAGCTTACCCCAAGCATCTGACCTAAGTGTCCGCCCACAAAAAACTTACCTATGGTTTAGGGGTATGCGAAAAAGGTCGAAAGGGTGATATAGTAGTGATGTGACGAAAGCGGTCCGAATGCTGCTCCTTGCACTTCTCGTTCCTCAGGCAGTCTCGGCCTATAGCTTTGCAGACTTCTACAATTCCTTCCAAGGGTTCGGCTCCAGCTTCAACAACGCCAACACCGGTTTGACGGCCTTCCCCTCGCTGCTGGTTCCCTCCGGAGGCCTCTACGAGGGGATGGGAACCGCCTTCACCGCCGTGGCGAGCGATTCCAGCTTCATCGAGGCAAATCCGGCAGGAAGCGCAGTCCAGAAGATGAGCGAGCTCTCCTTCCTGCACAACAATTGGATCGCCGATTCCAACGTCGAGAGCGTCATCTACACCACGCGCATCAAGGACCTCGGGCTCGCCGCTGCCGGCAAGTTCCTCTATCTGCCCTTCACGGCGTACGACCAGTGGGGAAATCAGGTCTCGAAGGGCTACTACTCCGAATCGATCGCGACCCTGAACGTCTCCTACAATTTTCTCTCCAGCTACTATTTCTACGGAATCGCGGTCGGCGCGAACCTGAAAGCCGCCTACCGCAACGTTCCGGCGGCTATCTATCCGGGCCAATCCGCTTTCACCGGTATGGTGGACCTGGGCGCCCTCACGCGCTTCAACTTCCTCAAGTTTTACGCCTCGCGCGAGCGCAACTTTTCGGTCGGCGCCGTCGTCCGGAATGTGGGCCTCTACGCCGAGGGTGAGCCCCTCCCGACCGAGGCCGCTCTCGGGCTGGCCTACGCTCCGATCCGCCCCCTTACCGTCGCGGTCGACTTCAACTACCCCTTCAGCTTCACACCGAGCCAATATCCCGCCGAGGCCTTCAACATCGCCACGGGGATGGACCTCCGGCTTACCAACTTTTTCTCGCTGCAAGGCGGGTTTCGCTACGGCGGAGCCGACCCACGGATCACCCTGGGAAGCATGATCGCCCTGAAGAAGATCATCTTCGACATCAACTACACCCTCGACATGACCACTCAGCTCGGAACCCTTGATCACTTCAGCATCGAGGCGAATCTGGACCTTGGCGATGATGGGCGAGCCGCCCTGGAGCGGGAAGTCACCGCCTACTACGTCAACGGCCTTGAGGCCTACGCCAAGGGCGCCCTCGAAAAGGCCATTTCCTACTGGGAAGAGGCGTTGAAGCTCGACCCGACCTTCCAACCCGCCCAGCAGTACCTGGACACCGCCAAGAGAGCTCTCCAGCTCGAGGTCGACATGCGGAATCTTCGGCGAGTAGACTAGCGCTGCGCAAGGGAACATCTTTCGACCGAAAACAGCTCGGAGCCCCTAGAACGCCGACGGGCCGGCAGCAAAGCCCGCACCGTGACGCCTCGTAGCCGCACAGGCAGCGTTTCTCCGTGATCCAGTCTCGGGTCGGCCTTGCGGGAAATGCTCTCGTAGGTGCGGCTCAATCATAGCGCGAAAACCCAAGCGGCGGGAGACCGGGACTCACTTGACCGGTTTGTGGCTGTGCTTCATCCTGCGGTAGAGCACGAAGAGGGAGAGATCGACCTTCTTGGACTCGGCCCACTTGGCCAAGCCCTCCACCACCCGCGGCGCGCTGGCGGCGTCGGCCGCCGCAAACAGGCGCTCCTGGCGGCGCAGCTCCCGGTCGCCAAAGCGCCGTTCGAGGTAGCTCGTAAGCTGCATCGCCTCGCGCTCGTTCTCGACGCTCAAGGGAACGTCGGAGAGCCCCTGGATCGCCCGCAGGATCTGGTCCGGGCTCTCGGACTCCGAGCGCTCCAGGGCGTGCTCCACCTCCAGGACGAAGGGATCCTCCTGGAAGTAGATCTTGTCGATCCGCTCCCGCATGGCCTGGGTCTTCTTCACGACGAAATCGGAGCGGCTCTCTAGGCGTGCAAGGACGAAATAGGTCGCCGCGGCAAGCACCGCGCCGAAGGCCAGCTCGTCAATCATGGAAAACGGGTCGTGAAGGGCGAAGGTCAGGACAAGGTAGGAGGATAGGAAGACTCCCGCGGAGATCAGGAGCCGAGGGACAAAGTGGGTCTCGGCAACCCAGTGCCGCACGGCGGCATCGATCATGTGGTAGAGATCGTTGCGAAAGAGGGTAAAGGACTCCACCCGGGGTTCCTTGCCGTACTTGCCCTCTATTTCGCTGGTTTTGAGGATTTCGAGGAATCTCTCCAGATCGTCAAAAGGATGGAGGAATAGAGCGGAACCATCTTTCCGATAAAGATGAAAGATAGTGACGGTATCTTTCTCTTTACTCTTCTCGTCCATACTCACCAAAAAACATAACCCCCAAAAAACGATCTGTCAAGGCTGCGGGAGCGGCTCCCCCCTCACAGGCGCGTCTGCCGGAGCTCGCTGCGGGGAGGATCCGGGCCTCCTATGCAGGCTCGCCGGCCCGTTCGGCAAGGAGAGACCGAGCATCTCGCGCTCGTCGCGCAGCTTAGAGGCGGGAGCGTAGTCGCTGAGGCAGCGGGGAAGCCTCTCCGGAAAGAGGGGCCGCTGCCCGCTGCACCTCACCGTCGAAAGAAGCCAAAGAAGCTGGGGTCGCGTGAGCCCCGAGGAAAGAAGGTCGAGGGCGCCGCTGCGGACAAGAGAGGAAAGCTCCATCTCGTCTGGAGCGCTCCGCGCGAGGAAATCGAAGGCATCGCGGAAGGCAGCCGCCTTTCGAGCGGCAACCAGACGGTCGATGCAGCCCTCAGAGAGCGCCGTAACCTGGCGCAGCCCGCACCTGACAACGATGGGCGAAGGATCGCCGTCGAGCGGCCCGCTTCCACCGAGAAGCCCCTCCCCCAGGGCCACCTCCCAATCCGGGCCACTCCGCACGACGTCGGGACCTACGACGCTCACTCCCCCTTGGCGAAGCAGCCCCACCAGACGCTGCCGCTCGACGAGACTGAACCCGGCGTTGAGACGTCCGACGATTCGAAGGGCGCCAGAGAGGGTCAACGGCGCCGCATCCCCCTCCGAGGCCAGCCGACCCCGCCTGGATACCATAACATCTGTATAGTTCTTCGAAGATGTCCTGTCAATGCTCACCCCAGATCCGCAAGAGCCGGGCGGGTCGACCACCGCCAGGCTTTCGTAGCCGCTCCAACAGGCGACGTGCCCGCCAAGAGCGCCGGCACCGCTGCCCTCATCCTGCGCCCCGCCGGCGCTTGATCGCCCGAGAGCTTATCGTGCATAGTTAGCAGGGTGCTGACAAACGCAAAGGTACCTGCGAAAACGGCGTTTTCTCGAACCAAATTGGGGCAGGAGGCTCAACTGAAAAACGCCGTTTTGGCAGCGGGTCAATCACCTTGTCAGTACCCTGTTAGCCAAAGGAGCAGCGCAGTGAGCAGCTTGATCGATCCGCGGGTCCTGAAGGGATTTCGCGATTTTCTGCCCGAGCAGGAGCGCGAGCGCCAGGGGATCGAGGCGACGCTATCCGAGACCTTCCAGGACTATGGCTTCGTTCCCATCGATACCCCGGTCCTGGAGTATACCGAGATCCTGCTCGGCAAGGGGGGAGGCGAGACCGACAAGCAGATCTATCGCTTCCCGGACCACGGGGGGCGCGACGTCGCGCTGCGCTTCGATCTGACCGTTCCCTTTGCCCGCTTCATGGCGGCCCACGTCCAAGAGCTCTACCTGCCGTTCAGGCGCTACCACATCGCGAAGGTATGGCGCGGCGAAAACACTCAGCGCGGGCGCTATCGAGAGTTCACCCAGTGCGACTTCGATATCGTCGGGGTCGATACGCCGTCGGCGGACTTCGAGATCCTTCAGGTCATCGAGGGCTCCTTTCGGGCCCTCGGAATCGAGCGGGTCAGGATTCATCTATCCCATCGGGGGGTCTTCAACCGCTTCCTCTCCCGAATTGGCTGCTCAGGCTCGGGGGGTGAGGTATTGCGGATCGTAGACAAGCTCGCCAAGGCAGGGGAGGAAAGCGTACGCTCGATGCTCGAGGAGGTCGCTCCGCGCGAATCGGTCGGGGACATCCTCGCCTTCGTCCGGGCCGAGGCGAGCTACGAGGCCACTCTCGACAAGATGACCCGCATGGCCGGCGGAGAGGGCGAGGACACCGAACGCCTCAAGCTTCTGCGTGCATACATGGAAGAGCTCGGCGTGTCGCGTCGCTTTCTCCTAGACCCCTCCATCACGCGGGGCCTCGACTACTACACGGGAATCGTCTACGAGACCTTCCTCGACGACCTGCCCGACATTGGCTCGATCTGCTCGGGAGGCCGCTACAACAACCTGGCCGCCCTCTACACCAAGGCAGAGCTTCCGGGGGTCGGGGCCTCGGTGGGTCTCGATCGCCTTACCGCGGCACTCGAAGAGCTTCACCTCTCGCTCGCGCACAAGACGGCGACGGAGGTGATCGTGCTCTGCCTCGACGACTCGCTCGTCGGTCACTACCACGCCATCGCCGCCCGCCTCCGAGAGGGCGGCCTGTCCTGCGAGGTCTTCCCACAGAAGCGCAAGCTCGCTTCCCAATTTGCCTACGCTGAACGGAAGGGAATCCCCATCGCCGTGATCTGCGGCGCAGACGAGCATGCCCGCAACGAGGTTACCCTGAAGGATCTCGGATCGCGGGCGAGCAACGAGCAGGTACCCCTCGTCCAGGCCGCCGACGCGATTCGGGCGATGAGGCAACGCCCTGAGGTATGAATCCGCATGACCTTCCCGTCTACAAGCAGAAGGATCGCATCCTCGATGCCCTATCCGCGAATCAGGTGGTGGTCGTCGAGAGCCCGACGGGATCGGGCAAGACGACGCAAATCCCGCTCATCCTGCACGAGGCGGGCTATTCGAAAACCGGGATGATCGGGGTTACCCAACCGCGCCGAATCGCAGCAGTATCGGTCTGCGATTACATCGCCCGCCAGCTCAATACGGAGGTTCCGGGGGTCGTCGGCTACAAGATGCGCTTCGAAGACAAGACCGACTTCTCCACCCGCATCAAGATCATGACCGACGGGATACTGCTTCAAGAGATCAAGGCGGACAAGGAGCTCTCCCGGTACAACGTGATGCTCATCGACGAGGCCCACGAGCGCAGCCTCAACATCGACTTCATCTTGGGGATTCTCAAGAGCATCGTCGCGCGGCGCCCCGACTTCAAGGTCATCATCTCCTCGGCGACGATCAACGCCGAGGTCTTCTCGGAGTACTTCGATGAATGCCCGATCGTCCGCATCGAGGCAGGCGCCTTTCCCGTACAGGTCATCTATGACGCGCAGCATTCGGAAGAGGAGCCCGAATGGCTGCTGCTCAAGATCGAAGAAATCGTGCAGCGCGTCATCGACGAGCGCCGCGAGGGCGATATCCTCATCTTCCTTTCCGGCGAGCAGACGATCAAGGACTGCATGACCATCCTCGCCGCCCTTCCGGCGGCAAAGCGGCTGGAGCTCGTGCCGTTGTACGGGCGACTCGGAAAGGAGGAGCAGGAGCGGGTCTTTCTTCCCACGCCGCGGAACAAGATCAAGGTCGTCGTCGCGACGAACATCGCCGAGACCAGCGTTACGATCGACGGCATCACGACCGTGATCGACTCGGGACTCTCCAAGGTCAACTACTACAATCCGAAAACCTTCATCTCTTCGCTCGTTGAGGGACCGATCTCGAAGGCCTCCTGCAACCAGCGCAAGGGGCGCGCCGGACGCACCCAGCCCGGAATCTGCTACCGGCTCTACACCAAGAAGGACTACGAGTCCCGCCCGCTGTTCACGACCGAAGAGATCTACCGCACCGACCTCTCCGAGGTCGTCCTGCGGATGGCCGAGCTCGACATCACCGATTTCGAGACCTTCGACTTCATATCCCCGCCTGCCGATCGAGGGATCTCCGGGGCCATCGAAACCCTTCGCCTCCTCGACGCCCTGACCGAGGAAAACACCCTCTCCGAAATCGGCAAGCTCATGGTTGAGTATCCCCTCCTTCCCCGGCTCTCCCGCATGATCGTGGAAGCGATCAGACGCTACCCGAACGTGCTTGAAGAGACCATCACGGCGGCAGCCTTTCTCTCGACAAACAGCCCCTTCATCCTCCCGCCGGACGAAGAGGTGGAGGCACGCCGGGCCCATCATGCCTTCCAGGATGCCGCCGGGGACTTCGTCTCCTACCTCAAGCTCCTCGACGCCTATCTCAACGCGCGCGACAAGGAGCGCTTCTGCACCTCCTACTATCTCGATCCGAAGACTTTGGCGGAGCTCGCCAACGTGAAGGAGCAGCTTGAGGAGATCACCGGGGAGATCGGGATCCCGATCTCCTCGGGCGGCCCCGCCTCCGATTACCTCTGTGCAATCTCGCGAGGACTGATCCAGTTCGTGTGCGTCTCGACCGCGCCTGGGGTCTACCGCAGCCTCACCGCCGACAAGATCCACATCCATCCCGGCTCGGTGATGTTCCGAGAGACCCCGCGGTACATCGTGGCCGGTGAGATCGTGAAGACCTCGCGGATGTTCGCCCGGTCGGTCTCCCCCCTCGAGAAGGGCTGGCTGGAAAGGATCTCACCCGAGCTCTCCGGTCGTCTCCTCGGCGTGGCCAAACCGGCGCGAGGAGAGAGGGAGCCCGCCGCCGGCGAGCGACCCGAACGAAAAGTCGCGGCCAAGCGCGACACGACCTGGCAGGTAACCATCGGAAGGGAAAGCTTTGAGCTCCTGCCCTTCCGGGGAAAGAAGAAGGTCGCCGTCCTTCCCTGGGAGCGGCTCGCGCCGCTCGTCCGGGAGCTGGCAGACACCAACCTCGAGCGCTACGAAGGGCTGCGCGGAAAGATCGTCTACCAAGGCAGGGAGCTCTTCTCGGGAGAGAGGCTCACGACGATCCTGCGCGCGGCGCGGTTCGTGAATCCGGACCGCGGGATCCGCCGGGACACCCAGAAGGGGAAGAACTACGACATCACGAAGGACCTTCCCGAGCTGTGCGAAAGCCTCACCGATATCCTCGCGCTGTGCCCCGGCAAGAAGCGAGAGGCCGCCTTCGGCTTTCTCTGCCTGCACACCGAAGGCCACGGCGTCTACTGGTTTCGCTGCGCCGCGAACTTCGGGATGGTGGTCTCGGTGAGCCTTGCAAGCCTCGAGACCCTTGCCGACGAGCTCGTCGAGGATACCGACGAGCGCTACGTTCAGCAGGTCAACGCCGCCTACCGGCGCCTCTCCGAGCTCTACGAGGCGTGAGCGGATTCCGCGAGCGCCGAGCGGACCACCTCATCGGAGAGCTCGGAGAGGAAGGTGTCGCCCCATCCCCGCTGGAGAACGAAGCGGACGCGACCCGAGCGCTTCTTCTTGTCGAAGCGCATCGCCTGAAGGAGCGGCTCCACGAGCTTCCCTTCGGTGCCCAACCGGAACCCGTAGCGGGTGAGAAGGGCGCGGACCTCCTCCTCGTAGGCCGGATCGGTCAGCGAGGCGAGGCGCCCGGCTCGGAGGGCCTTGTCGATGCCCCACGCGACCGCCTCCCCGTGGGTCCATGCGGTGAATCCCGTCACCGCCTCCAGGGCGTGCCCGAAGGTGTGCCCAAGGTTGAGGTGAGCGCGCACCCCGCACTCTCGAAAATCCGCCTCGACGAGCCGCCCCTTCACCGCGAGCGACTGCGCGACGACCTCTTGCAGGAGCGCAGGCTCCCGCCGCCCGATCTCCTCGCGCCGTTCCCTCAGGGTTGCGAGCAGGCCTGAGCGCTCCAGGAGCGACTGCTTGATGACCTCGGCGAGCCCGCTCGCGAACTCCCGATTGGGGAGGGTTCGCAGGAGCTCTGCGGAGATCCTGATCTCCTCCGCCGGGTGGAAGGTTCCCACCATGTTCTTGTAGCCGGCGTAATCGATCCCCGTCTTGCCCCCGAGCGAGGCATCGACCATCGCGAGCAGGGTGGTGGGAACGAGGACGAGGCGGCAGCCGCGCATGAAGATGGAGGAGGCAAAGGCCGCGACGTCGCCGACTACCCCTCCCCCGAGAGCCGCGAAGATTGCGTCGCGGCCAAGACCCGACTCGATCGCGAAACGCAGGATTTGATCGACGCTCTCCCACGTCTTGCGCTCCTCGCCCGGCTCGAGGGCCACCACGCGGGCCTCACCCTCCAGCTCGGGGAAGAGGGCCCGCGTGTGGCGGTCGCACACCCAGAGCACTTCGCCGCCGAGCTCGGAAAGGAGCCGGTCGCGGCTCAAGAACCGAACCGAGGTGACCGTCGGCCCCACGGTGAACTGCAGCTTCTCTTCAGCCATCCCCTTCGTCTCCTCTCTCGACCGGCCAACTATAGCCATTTCCGCGCGTTGCTGGTAGTATGGGCGCCATGAAAATCAGGATTATTGCGCTTCTTGCCTTGCTCGTCGCCGTCCTTTCGCCGCTCTACGCCGACAACACCACGCAGACTAGTCAAACTCCTGAAGCGACGGCCTCGGCTCCGCAGCCGGGATTTGGATTGCAGGCAACGATCTTTGATCGAGTCCGCAATCCGAACACAAACCTGATAAGCAACGTCTCGCTCCTAGCCACCTATCCGCTCACCCCCGGCGACGTCTACACCCTCACGATCGGCACCGGGGCAGCACCCGAGCTCGGCAACACCAGCCAATCCGTGCTGACCTTCACCCTGCAGCTCTCGCAGGACATGAAGCTCGATGTCCCCTACGTCGGGACCATCGACGTCAAAGGGATGACCCTGCCCGAGCTGAAGCGCAAGATCATCGAGGGCATCAAGCGCTCCATCCCTGTCCAGTACGTCAACTTCATGCTGACAAGCCCCGCGGAGTTCAACGTCTTCATCTATGGTGGGGTAAATGCCCCCGGCTACCTCGTCGTCAACCCCTTGGACACGGTGATCGATGCGATCGGACTCGCCAAGGGATTCAAGCCGGGGGCAAGCTATCGGAATATCGAGCTGATCCGAGACGGCAAGACCGAGAGCCTCGACATCTCCAAGTACTACACCGAGGCGGACTTCGGCGCCAACCCGCGCCTCAAGCCCGGCGACGAGATCTACGTCCCGCCGGCACAGATTGTCGCCACGATTCAAGGAAAGGTGGCCTTTCCGGGAACCTACGAGCTCCTGCCGACCGAGTCGCTCGCGACCTTGATCCGACTTGCGGGGGGATTCGTTCCCGGAGCCCTCACCTCGCGGATTACGATCGAGCGGATCGACGCCCAGGGGGTCCACCACCTCATCGACGTCTCCGACAAGGAGGCGGACACCACCAAGATTCTCATGGGAGATCAGGTCACCGTTCCCTCCACCACCCAGAACGCCGAGGTCGTGTCGATCGACGGGGCCATCTTCGGGAAGCTGCGATCGGGGGAGACCCCGATCATCGTGCCCCGGGAGCCCGTCCGCGTCGACATTCCTTATTTCCCCGGGATCACCCTCCTTAATGTCCTCGACGAGGTCGGAGGTCCGACCCCCTTCGCCATCGCCAACAAGGGCTATCTCATCGAGCATTCCACCGGCAAGCACATCCCGCTGCCGATCGACAAGCTCTGGAAGACGCGCGATCCCGCGCTCGATCGACGCCTCAACCCGGGAGACCACGTGGTCATTCCAATGGAGACCTTGAAGGTCTTCGTGACGGGGGCCGTGCTGACTCCGGGGGCGGTTCCCTACCAGCCCGACCTCACCGTGGAGCAGTACCTGCTCTTCGCCGGCGGCGTCAACGAGAAACTCGCGGACATCAACGCTATCTACAGCATCTCTGCCGGAGGCACGCGGACGAAACTCTCCCTCACGCAGACCGTGTCACCAGGCACGGCAATCTACGTCTCAACGAAGCCCCTCCTCGTCATCAACGAGCACGTGCAGAACTTCTTTCTCATCACCGGCTGGGTAACCACGATCGTTGGGGTGCTGGGGACGGTCTTAAGCTTCTGGTTGAGCTACGGTCCAGCGCTCTCGAACCTCTTCAAGTAGGGGTGGCTCACGCGGGCCGCGGCGGGGATGCCCTTCCGGGCGGAGGCTATCGGAGGGAAGACCCGAAGGCCGCGTCCTCCGGATGGGCGACCCCGTTGTCGAAGGAGCGCACGATGCTCCTCACGAAGGGATCGACGATCGAATAGATGCGCTTGTTGCCCTTGATCTCGGAGGTGACGATCCCCTTGTCCTTCAGGATCGCCAGATGCTGGGAAATGACCGGCTGGGCCTGATTCAGGCATTTCCAGAGCTCGCTCACGCAGGCGTCGCCCTTGTCGATAAGGCAGAGAATCTTGAGCCTGACCGGGTGACCGCAGACCTTGAGGCGCTCGGCATAGGATTCGAGATCTTCCTCCGAACAGGTACTCTCTTCCAGCCTTGTCACGAAATTCATGGGAAAATAATACTGCATTTTCGCCGCCAATTCAACAATTGCCCTCCCGCTTGAAGAAACGAGCGCAAGCGCCTATAGTGGTTGACCGATGTCGATCATCTACCTGGACTGGGCGGCGACCGCCCCTCCCGACCCCGAGGCAATAGCGGAGCACGAGAGGATCGCTAGCTCCGCCTACGGCAACCCCTCTTCGGACCACGCCGCCGGTCGTGCCGCGCGGGAGCTCCTCGAGTCTGCCAGAAGCCGCGCCGCCCGCCTCTTGGGAGCGCGCCCCGAGCAGGTGATTTTCACCTCCTCGGGGACCGAGTCGAACAACATCGTCCTGCTCTCGCTGCTGGCGCGCAAGCGCGCCGGCGAGGTCGTGGTCTCCGGGATCGAGCACCCCTCGGTCTACGAGCCGGCCCGGCTTCTCGCGGAGATGGGCTTCGCAGTCCGCTTTGTGGCGGCGGAAGGGAACGGGATCGTCTCGAGCGAGCGCCTCCACGCGGCGCTCAGCGAGAAAACGGTGCTCGTGGCGCTCATGTACGTCAACAACGAGACCGGCGCGATCCAGCCGGTGCGCGAGCTCGCGCAGCTGGTAGGAGAGAGCGCGCGCCGCTGGGGAAGGGCGATCCATTTCCACAGCGACTGCGTCCAGGCCCTCGGGAAGATTCCGGTCGACTGCGGCACCCTCGGAGTCGACTCGGCCTCCTTCAGCGGGCATAAGCTCGGGGCGCCGCGCGGCGCCGGGCTCCTCTACCTCAAGCGGCCCCTTGTCCCCCTGTACCGCGGCGGGGGTCAGGAGCTCGGGCTGCGCCCGGGCACCGAGAATCTTCCCGCAATCGCCGCGAGCGTCCTCGCCATCGAGCGGCACGCCGCGGGTCGCGGGCACGCAGGCGAAGCGGACGACGCCGCGCGGGTCGCCGGCTCGACTGCGAGCGGAGCCGGCGGTCCAAAGCTTGCGGGGGTTGCCCTCCCCGCGGCGAGCCTCGAAGAGGCTGCCGCCCATGCCGCCGGGCTGAAGCGCCTGCTCGTCGAGCGGATCCGGTCCATCGAGGGCCATCGCTTCATCCCCGAGGAGGTTCTCTACGAGCCGGATCACTACTCTCCCTTCATTCTCAACGTCGCCTTCCCCCCGATGCCCGGCGAGGTTCTCGTGCGCATGATGAGCGACCGAGGATATGCAATCTCAACCGGATCCGCATGCTCCACCCGCGGGCAGAAGCACCTGAGGGTGCTCTCCGCCATGGGGGTTGAGCACGACCTCGCCTTTTCCGCCATCAGGATCTCGACCGGCTATTCGACGACGGTAGCCGAGGTCGAAGCCTTCTGCGGCGATTTGGGGAGGGCTGTCGCGAGCCTCCCGACGGGCGCGCGGCGGTAGGGGAACGGAACGTGCAAGAAAGCCCAGAGAGTCTCTACCTCATCAAGGTTGGAGAGATCGCCCTGAAGGGCGAGAATCGCTCCTTCTTCGAAGCGAAGCTGCGCCAGAACATCCGCCGAAAGCTGAGGGGCGCCGCCGGCGGCGTTTCCATCACCGGAGGCAACGGAAGGTTCCTCCTGCGCGCCCCCCGGGGCGCCGAAGACGAGGTTCGCCAGGTTCTCTCCACAACCTTCGGGATCACGAGCTACTCAGCCACCCTCCGCACGGAGAAGCAGATTGACGAGATCAGCAGGGCGGCCCGCGAGCTCGCGGCATCGCTTGAGCCCTCGCTTCTCGCCGAGAGCTTCAAGGTCGAGGCGCGGCGCTCCGACAAGAGCTTCCCTCTGAACTCCTATCAGCTCGCAAGCGCCTTGGGCCGCCTTCTCCTGGACGAGTTTCCCTCCCTTCGGGTCGATGTCCACGGCCCGAGATGGATCCTCAACGTCGAGATCCGCGAGAAGGCCTTTCTCTACATCGATCGCGGGGAGGGCCCCGGCGGACTGCCGGTGGGCTGCGCCGGGCGCGGGATGCTCCTCCTCTCCGGGGGAATCGACTCGCCGGTGGCCGGCTACCTCATGGCGAAACGCGGGCTCCATCTGGACGCGGTCTACTTCCATACCTACCCCTACACCTCCGAGCAGGCGGAGGAGAAGGTAAAAACCCTCGTTGGGCTCCTTGCGCCCTATTTGGGGGGTGTCAATCTCTTGGTTGTGCCCTTCACGCCATGCCAGATGCGGATTCGCGAGCGGGCACCCGCGGAGGAGACGACCCTGCTCATGAGGGCCTGCATGATGCGGATTGCCGAGATCCTCGCCGCGCGAAGGCGCGCCGGGAGTCTCGTCACGGGCGAAGCCTTGAGCCAGGTTGCAAGCCAGACCCCGGAAAGCATCCGCTTTACGGGAAGCGTGACGAACCTCCCCGTCTTTCGACCCCTCATCGGGCTCGACAAGGAGGAGATCATCGCGATGGCGCGACGGATCGGGACCTTCGAGACCTCGATTCTTCCCTATGACGATTGCTGCGCCCTTTTTGCGCCCAAGCATCCCCTCATCCGGCCCGATTTCGAGCGGATGCGGGATTCCTTCCGTCGTCTCGAAGCAGAAAGCCTCCTGCTCGAGGCGGCCGAGAAAGCCGAGCGGAGCTTCTACGCCGCCGGCAGCTGAAAGCTAGGTTCCAACCGCTTCCTTCTTCGAGCTCGGGGTCGTGTCCTTGCCCTCGCTCTTGCCCTTTCCGTCGTTGGAGGGGCTGGTCGAGGCGCCCTTATCCTTTGAAGTCGAGGTCTTCGCGCCATTGCCGCCCGATCTCGGATTGTCGGTGACGTAGAAGCCGCTTCCCTTGAAGATGACCCCTAAGCCGCCCCCGATGAGCCTTCGAACTTCGAGCTTCCCGCACTCGGGGCACCGCGAAAGAGGGGCCTCGGACATCTGCTGAAAGGCTTCGAATCGGTAGCCGCAAGCCTTGCACTCGTAATCATAACTGGGCATTTCGATTACCTCTGTGGAGTAGGTCTCCCTGGAATTCACCAGCCACAAATATAGCGAAACCGATATGCGCCCGGCAAGTCGCCCGCAGCGCTACCGCCTCTCCTCATCCCCCCCGATGCCGTCCATCCGGACGCTCACCCCCCGTCCCTTCAGGAAGCGCTTCAACCCGTCGACCGTATGGCCCTCGAGGTGGACCATCGAAGCGACGAGGGCCGCATCCGCCAACCCCTCGGTGAGAACCGCCGCGAGGTGCTCCGGGCGCCCCGCTCCGCCTGAGGCGACGACCGGGATGCCGACCGACGAGGAGACGAGCCTCGTCACGGTCAACTCGTAGCCCTCCTTCGTCCCGTCCGCATCGATCGAATTGAGCACAATCTCTCCCGCACCGAGGCTCTCCGCTCGCCGCGCCCATTCCAGGACATCGAGATCGGTCACCGTCCGCCCGCCGTTTATCACCACCCGGTATCCGCTGGGCATCGAAGGATCGCGAAGCACGTCCATCCCGAGGACGATGGCCTGCGAGCCGAAGAGCGCCGCGCCCTGGGAGATGATCGAGGGATTTCGAACGGCCTGGCTGTTCACGCTCACCTTTTCGGCCCCGGCAAGCAGGACGCCGCGCATATCTTCGACGCTCGCGATGCCGCCTCCCACCGAAAAGGGCACGAAGATCCTCTCCGCCACCCGACGGACCATGTCGATGGTGATTCCCCGCCCTTCGGCCGAGGCGGTGATGTCATAGAACACCAGCTCGTCGACTCCCTGGCGGTAATATTCGGCCGCCATCTCCACCGGATCTCCGACGTCTACGTTCTCTTTGAACCGAATTCCCTTGGTGGTCTTGCCGTCGCGAACATCGAGACAGACCACGATGCGCTTCGAAAACATCCCTATTCCCCCTTCTCGACGAAGTTGGAGAGAAGGCGCAGGCCGTAGGGCCCCGATTTCTCGGGATGGAACTGCACGGCCACGACGTTGCCCAGGGCATAGGCGGAAGTGAAGGAGAGGCCGTAGTCGGTTTCCCCGATCTCTATCCCCCGGTCCGTGAGGACGGGGTAGTAGGAATGGTCGAAATAGAAGGATCCCCCGTCCGGAACCCCGTCGAAGAGCCAGTGCCGGCTGCGATGAAAGACCTGATTCCAACCGATCTGCGGGATCTTCAGACCGATCGAGGCTGGAAAACGCCGACAGGCTCCCCCAACGATGCCGAGACAGACCGCGTCGCGCTCATCCGAGCGATCAAGAAAGAGCTGGCAGCCGATGCAGATCCCGAGGAGGGGGACTCCGGCGGCGGCGGCCTCACGCAGCCCCCCGTCGAGCCCTCGCTCGGTGAGAACCTCCATCGCAGCGCGGGCCTCGCCCACCCCCGGAAAGATAATCTTGTCGACGAGCCGAAGCTCTTCGGGGCGCTCGATCACCCGAAAGGCGATGCCCAGAAAGCGCAGGGCGTTCTCGACGCTTTTGCGGTTTCCCGCCCGGTAATCGATCAATCCAACCGTCATGAGGTAACCCCCGCCAAGCCCATTCGCTTCACGAAGCCGGCGAACAGCTCGCCGATTCGATCGCGAGCCACGCGCATGTCGCGGATCTCGATCGTCGATTCGCTCACCGCCACCCGCGCGTTCTCGAGGGGAAGGGGAATCCCGCCAAACGCGTCCGCTCCGAATCCCTGTGAGGCGATCAGGAGCTTGAGCGCGACGGCGAAGACTCGGGCATCGCGCGGGCTTCGCATCATCAGGTACCCGGAAATCGCCCAGTCCGAGCTCGCCTTCTCGTCTGCGGGGCGGTCCGTGCTGACGACGAAGCCTTCGACCGGTACGCTCCGGATGAAGGGAAGCGAAGCGGCAAGGAGGTTCTCCGGGTGCGGCAGAGAGAGGGCGAAATCGGAGGCATCGAGGCGCTCCCGCACCGGCGGCGGCACGGCATGCGAGGGCGCTCCGGTGAGCCGCGCGATCATCCCGTTCATGTCGCCGTTGGAAAAGAGGGCGACGCTTCGGCTCGGGAGAACGAGCTGGAGCTCCTCGCTGCGGTTCTGCCACCACCACCACCCCGCCGGCACGCCGCCCGCCGAGGCGGCGTGGGTGACTCGCTTCCACTGCGCGCTCATCCCCAGCCTCCAGTCGACGAGCCCCTTGGGATAGGAGCCGGTCGCCACCGCGGAGAAGGGCGCCTGAGCGGCGGGAAGGGTCCGCTCGCCGCCCTGCATCCCCGCCAGACTCCCCGCCCCGACGCACCAGACGACCCGATCGGTGCGGTCGATCACCTCTTGGAAGGGCCCCCGGGCGGCGCCGCTTTCGGAGAGAAGCTGCGTCACGAACCCGCGATTTGCGGCTACGGCGAGGGACAGGTAGGCTTGCCCGTCGGGCGGGAGCACCCCGTACCATCCCTCCGCGCGGGGCGCCTGAACGGGAGGAAGCGTTGCGCATCCCGCGACGAGAAGGAGGGCGAGGAACGGGGCCGCCGCCGCAACCGCGCGGCCCCATCGGGAGGCGGCGCGCCGCCTCCATCCCTGCCGCAGCGGCTGCAATTCAGGCCGCCCTTCGCGGGCGCACGCCACGCTACTCAGCCTTCGCGAGGGAGACGTACCAGGTCTCCCCCCCGCACTGGACCGCTTGGCTGTCGGGGAGCCGCTCCCGCCGCCAGGAGATGGCGAGGGTCTCCTCCATCAGGTAGTCTTCAAACTCCTCGAGGATCGCCTCCGCCTCCTCCGGCCCCGAGAGATAGAGGTGAATCCGGTCAGTCACCTCGAGTCCGCGTTCCTTGCGCAGATTCTGGATGCTGCGGATGAGGTCGCGAATAGTTCCCTCCGCCTTGAGCCCCTCGGTGAGCTCGGCATCGAGGGCGACCGTGAGGGTTCCGTCGTTCAGGACCTTCAGGTGCGACTTCTCCTGACGCTGCACGATCACGCTCTCCCGCGTGAGCTCAAGTGGGCCGAACTCGGTATCGAGGGAGAGGGTCGCCCCGTCCAGGAGCGACTGGATCTCAGCCATCGAGAGCTCCTCGATTCGCGAGGCCGCCGCCTTCATGTTCTTGCCCAGGCTCTTGCCGAGCGTGCGGAAGTTCGCCTTGGCCTGAAACTCGACGAGATCCTCCTCGTTTTCGCGGAAGATCACCTCTTTGACGTTGAGCTCCTCCCGGATGATGTCCTCCATCTCGCGCAGCACGCGGTGCTCCTCCTGTTCGGTGGTGACGAGGTAGAGCGCCGGAAGAGGTTGGCGAATCTTCAGCTGGTGCACCGCGCGAAGGGCCCTTCCCATTGACACCGCCTGGCGGGTGACCTTCATCTTCAGCTCGAGCTCGGGATTGCGCAGCTCGGCGTTCATAGCGGGGTAGTCGCACAGGTGCACCGAGATGGGCATCTCGGAGGTGCGGAGATTGCGGTAGATCTCTTCGGTCATGAAGGGGATGATCGGCGCGGCGACCTTCACGAGCTTCAGCAGCACCGCATAGAGCGTCTCGTAGGCCTGGCGCTTGTCCTGGTCGTTCTCCGAGCGCCAAAAGCGGCGGCGGCTGCGCCGGATATACCAGTTGTTGAGCAGATCGATGAAGCCGACGATCGGGGTGCAGGCCCGCTGCAGATCGTAGCGATCGAGGGCGCCCGTCACATCCTCCACGAGGCGTTCGCTCTCCGAGAGGATCCACAGGTCGAGGGGATTGCCCGGTTGAGCCGGCGGGCCGCTCGGGGCCACCTTGTCGATGTTGGCGTAGGTGACGAAGAAGCTGTAGGAGTTCCACAGCGGGATCATGACGTTCTTCACGACCTCCTTCACTCCCTCATCGGAGAATCGAAGGTCTTCCGCCCGCACCACCGCCGCGTTCATCAGGAAGAAGCGCAGGGCGTCGGCACCGAAGCGCTCCATGACCTCCATCGGATCGGAGTAGTTCCGCTCGGACTTCGACATCTTCTTGCCGTCCTCGGCGAGGACGAGCCCGTTGACGACGATGTTCATCGCAGGCGGACGATCGAAGAGGGCGGCGGCAAGGATGACAAGGGTGTAGAACCAGCCTCGGGTCTGATCGAGACCCTCGCAGATGAACTCCGCCGGATAGTGCTTGTCGAAGTAATCGCGATTTTCAAAGGGATAGTGGTTCTGCCCGTAGGGCATCGCCCCCGACTCAAACCAGCAGTCGAGCACCTCGGTGACGCGCCGTTTGGTCCCGGCGCAGGAGGCGCAGGGATAGGTGATCTCGTCGACGAAATGCTTGTGGAGATCAGCCGGGCGCTGCCCCGACTTCTCGTGGAGCTCCGCGCGAGAGCCGAGACAGTCGGTCTCGCCGCAGGTATCGCACCGCCAGATCGGGATCGGGTTTCCCCAGTAGCGGTTGCGCGAGATCGCCCAGTCGCGGGCTCCCTCCAGCCAGTTGCCGAAGCGACCCTCCTTGAGGTGCTCGGGAGTCCAGCTGATCTTGGCGTTTGCGGCGATCATGCGATCCTTGATCTTCTGGACGTTCACGAACCACGAAGAGATCGCCCGGTAGATGAGCGGGGAGTGACAGCGCCAGCAGTGCGGATAGGAGTGGAGGTAGCTTTCGCGCTTGATGAGCTTTCCCTCCTCCTTCAGGCGCGCAATGATGGCCTTGTCGGCGTC
>DAHVAK010000281.1 GCA_027314665.1 Spirochaetales bacterium | reverse complement strand
CATCGAGCTCGAGGCGGAGATGGAGCGCCGGGAGCCGGTCGCGGCGATCCTCGCCGAAACGCGAGCGCGCATTCCGGCCGGCGCGCGCCGCGCGGAGATCCTCGAGGCGGTCTAGCGGGACCGTATTTTTCGGGAGCTCGTCGGCGCCGGCGAGTGGGGGCCAGCCGCTGTGCGCGCCGAGGCTCTGTGTGCGAAGCGCTTGACCGAGGCCGCAGCGAAGGAGGCGCCATGCCGGGAATCGTCGACGATCTGACGCAGCTCATCGGGAATACCCCCCTCGTGCGGCTGCACCGTTTCGCGCCGACAGGAGGCGCGGAGATTCTCGCAAAGGTAGAGGCCTTCAATCCGGGGTCCTCGGTGAAGGACCGCATCGGTCTTGCGATGATCGAGGCGGCTGAAGCCGACGGGACGCTCTCGGCGGGGGCGACCATCATCGAGCCCACCTCCGGCAACACCGGCATCGGCCTTGCGCTCGTCGCAGCGGTCAAGGGCTACCACATCATCCTCACCATGCCCGACAGCATGAGTATCGAGCGGCGAAAGCTCCTGCGGGCCCTCGGCGCCGAGATCGTCCTCACCGACGGGAAGCTCGGCATGCTCGGCGCGATGGAGAGCGCGAAGCGCCTCGCCGCGAACATCGAAGGCTCGTTCATCCCGGGGCAGTTCGACAATCCCGCAAACCCGGAGGCGCACTATCGGACCACCGGTCCAGAGATCTGGCGCGATACCGGGGGAAGCGTGGACCTTTTCGTCTCCGGGGTGGGCACGGGAGGCACGGTGAGCGGCGCCGGGAGATACCTGAAGGAGCGCAACCCCTCCATCCGGGTGGTGGCCGTGGAGCCGGCGGAGTCGGCAATTCTCTCCGGAGAGCCGGCAGGCTCCCACATGATCCAGGGGCTCGGCGCGGGCTTCGTCCCCGCGACGCTCGAGCGCTCCGTGATCGACGAGGTGATCCGCGTGGAGAGCCTCGAGGCGATTCGGGTGGCGAAGGAGCTGTCGCGATCGGAGGGGCTCCTGGTCGGCATCTCCTCGGGGGCGGCCGCCGCCGCCGCCCGCCTTCTCGCCCGGCGCGAGGAAAACCGCGGCAAGCGGATCGTGGTGGTGCTCCCCGACACCGCGGAGCGCTACATCTCCACCCTGCTTTTCTACGAAGACTAAGGAAGACGGCGCAAGGAGAGTGTCATGCAGTGGAAGCTGGAGTTCCAAAGGCGAAGCGAGGACGAGGAGATCAAGGAGGCGGGTCTCGTCCTTGACTTCGACGAGATGGCCCGCAAGGGCGTCATGTCGAAGGAGGAGAAGAACATCTCCAAGTGGTACGGGATCTACTCGTCGCGCCAGCCGGGAAACCACATGGCGCGGATCGTGGTGCCCGGCGGGGTGCTCACTTCGACGCAGGCGCGCACCATCGCTCGAGTTGCCGAGCGCCACGCGATGGGGAGGCTGAACGTCACGACGCGGACCTCCATCCAGCTGCACTGGCTGAAAGTGGGAAGCCTCCCCGACGTGATGCGCGAGCTCGCCGCCGAAGGCACGACCACCAAGCACGGCTGCGGCGACGTGACGCGCAACGTCACCGCCTGTCCCCTCGCGGAGAGCTGCCGCCATCGACGCTTCAACGTCCTTCCCTATGCCCAGCGCACCGCGAAGCAGCTCGGCGAGGCGGGCGACCTCGACAACCTCCCCCGTAAGTTCAAGGTCACCTATTCGGGCTGCGCCGCCGGATGCGCCCAGCCCTACATCAACTGCGTCGGGGCGATCGCCGTTCTGCGGGAGGAGGGGGGCGACCGCCGGCAGGGCTTCAAGGTGGTGATCGGCGGGGGCATGGGGGCGACCCCCTACATCGCGCAGGAGCTCTTCGCCTTCGTTCCGGAGGAGAGGATGATCGCAATCGCCCGGGCCATAGCGCTGCTCTTCCGCGACAACGGCGACCGCTTCAACCGCTCGAAGGCGCGCCTGAAGGTGGTCGTGGAGCGCCTGGGGATCGACCGCTGCCGCGAGATCGTCCTTGCCAATCTCGCCGCCGAGGGGGTGCCGACCGAGGAGCTCATCGCGGTCGGATTCGCCGAGCGCGACCAGGCCTATCCCGAGCGGCCGCTTGCCGAGGAGGACCCGATCGGCACCGACGACCGGGTTACCGTGCGCGCAATGATACCGAAGGGGGAGATGGGCCACGCTCAGCTGCGCCGCCTCGCCGAGCTCTCCGAGATCTACGGCGACCAGAGGGTGCGCACGACCAACCGCCAGAATGTCGAGCTTTCCGGGATCGAGCCGGCGAAGGTGGCCGAGGTGAAGGCCGAGATTCGCAAGATCGGGCTTCCCACTGCGGGCTTCTACGGCCTTCGCGACATCGTGCCCTGCGTCGGGACCACCTACTGCCCGAAGGCGGTCTCAACCACCCGCGAGCTCTACGACCTGCTTCTGCCCGTGGTCTCCCAGCCCAGGTACGCCTCGATCGAGAAGCAGGCTGTCATCAACATCACCGGCTGCCCCAACTCCTGCTCGCCCTACCGCATCGCCGACATCGGCTTTCGCGGGATGCGCATCCGCGAGGAGCTCGGCTCGGTGGAGGGCTACGAGGTGACGCTTGGCGGAACTCCGGAGCGTTTGGGCGGCGTGCTCGGCGAGTTCAAGCGCGACGACTGCCCGAAGGTGGTCGCTACCGTGCTCGATGCTTTTTTGGAGCTGCGCGCGAGCGAGGAGAGCCTCGCCGACTGCGTCCGCAGGGTGGGCATCGAGCGCTTCAGGAGGGAGGTATTCGCGTGAAGTACCAGTACCGCAAGGCTCCCAACCCGACCGAGTTTTCGGTCTTCACGGGGCTGGGCACCACCGCCCTCGACGAGAAGACCCTTGCGAAGGACGTTCCCTGCCAGGCGGCCTGCCCGGCGCGGACCGACGTCCCCGCCTACATCGACCTCATCTCCCGCGGCGAGAACGAGGCAGCCTATCGCGTGAACCAGGAAGACAACGTTTTCCCGGGCGTGCTCGGGCGCGTGTGCACGCGCCCCTGCGAGGCGGCCTGCCGCTACAACTGGACCAACGCCGAGGGCGCCGTGCAGATCTGCCACCTGAAGCGCTCGGCGGCCGACCGCCTCAAGGAGCCGCCGACTCCGCTGCCGCGCTGGTTCGAGGCAAGCGGCTTCCGGGTGGCGGTGATCGGCGGAGGCCCCGCGGGGCTCACTGCCGCGCGCGAGCTTTCCCGCTACGGCCACGGCGTCACCCTCTTCGAGCGGCTCGATCACCTCGGGGGGATGATGGTCGACGGCATCCCCAAGTTCCGCCTCCCGCGCGAAGCGGTCGACCGGGAGATCGCGCTCATTGCCGAGGCGGGGATCGAGGTTCGGCTGAACGAGGCGGTCGACCGCGCGCGCCTCGCAGGCCTCCTCGCGACCTACGACGCTGTTTGCGTCGCGACCGGGACCGTGAAGGCGAAGTCG